>CAZEGV010000004.1:0-67569 GCA_964511645.1 uncultured Cytophagales bacterium | reverse complement strand
GCAAAAAACAATTCAATCTAAATTAGACTCATATTATAGTTAAACTGGTATAAGTCCCACTGATACTCATCTGTTTTAATAATGGACTCTTTAACTTTATATGTATATTTCCTTTTGGTTGAGTCGAGTATTGAGGGTTGGAAAAAGTAGGCTATTCTTCTAGGTATTTCAAACCTTAAAAGATGATTGGTGTCAATGATTTCAAGAAAATTTTCTGTCTTGTAGTAGTTAATGATTTTATTTTCTGAATTGCCGAATGATTTTATTTCTAAATCTAAGATATGACCTTTACAATTGTCTATTCTTTTGTTTGAACAACTTGTCAAGATTGTTATGTAGAATAGTTTTTTCATAATATAAATTTAGTACTCTTTGTCACGTAAAATAACAAATAGAGTGTAGTAAATGGTTTATCGATATGAGTGAAATTCCGTTTAAGTATAACGCTCAATTAATTTTTTAGCACAATTTTCGCCATCTATTGCTGCAGATATTATTCCGCCAGCGTATCCAGCTCCTTCGGCACAAGGGTATAGTCGTTTGATTTGGATATGTTCATGTGATTCTTTATTACGTGGTATTTTGACAGGAGAAGAAGTACGAGATTCTACTCCAATTACTTGTGCTTCATTAGTGAGGTATCCATTTATTTTCTTGCCAAAACGTTTAAATCCTTCTTGTAGTACATAGGATACTTTTTGAGGTAAAACTTCTGTGAGGTCTGCCGATACTAGTCCAGGTTGATAAGAGGTGTCTAGTAGGGTGTTGGATATTTTTTTTCGGACAAAATCGCTAAGAAGTTGAGCAGGTGCTGATTGTGTGCTTCCTGCTACAAGGCAAGCTTTTTCTTCTATTTCTTGTTGCAGGTACATGCCTGCCAAGGCTCCCTTGTGTGAATATTTTTGAAAATCATTTTGGTCTATTGTGACAACTATACCTGAATTGGCAAATTTACTATCTCTACGAGAGGGGCTCATTCCGTTTACTACTACTTGATTTTGAGCAGTGGCTGATGGTACAATAAATCCCCCAGGGCACATACAGAAAGAGAAAACCCCTTGTCTCTGACCCTTGTAAGGGATTTGTGCTTTGAGGCTGTAAGATGCTGCGGGTAAAAATTTTCCTCGGTTGTCGCAAGAGTATTGCCTAGAGTCGATGAGTTGCTGGCTATGCTCTACTCGTAAGCCTAGTGCAAATGGTTTTGCCTCTAAGGCTACGCCTCTATTGTTTAATAATTCAAATACATCACGAGCGGAATGTCCTGTGGCAAGTATTACTCCAATTCCTTTGATGCTTTGTCTACCACATTTTACGCCTAATATTGTTTCGTTTTTTAATATAATATCGGTTACTTTTTTGTCGAAATGTATTTCCCCCCCATGCTCAATAATAGTTTGTCGGATAGATTGAATGACTTTTGGTAGTTTATTGGTTCCGATGTGTGGATGTGCATCAATAAGGATGTTCTTGGTGGCACCGTGAGCAACTAATATTTCTAATATTTGTTGTACATTTCCTCGTTTTGTGGATCGGGTATAGAGTTTTCCATCTGAGTATGTGCCTGCTCCTCCTTCGCCAAAGCAATAGTTGGATTCTGGGTTTACGATGTGCTTTTTGTTGATATTAGCAAGGTCAATTCTTCTGGCTTGTACATCTTTTCCTCTTTCGAGTACGATGGGTTTAATACCTTTTTCTATGCATTTGAGTGCGGCAAATAATCCTGCCGGTCCAGAGCCTACAATAATTACTTCGGCTTGGTTTTCTACTTGGGGGAGGTTCTCTGTTTGGTACTTAGTATTGTTTGAAATCGGTTTTTCTGAAACTTGTATTTTGACTAAAACTAATACTTTTTTTCGGCGAGCGTCTATTGATCTCCGAAGAATTAAAAAGTGTTTCCCTTGAAACTTTTGGCTAATAAATAGATTAAGTTTTTCTTTGTCGTAGGCGATTTCTGGTAAGAGTTTTAGTTCAATTTCTTTCATGGTATTGTTGTAATGTTAGAATTGAGGCTCTTTGTCTAGGTAGGATGGCATAGGGACAGAGCGGTTTGTTTGAATCCTTTTTTATCATACTGAGTTTGTCGAAGTACAAAAGTACAAAAGTATAAAAATAAAAAGGGATGAGTAGCGATAGCCCGACACTCGGCAAAATAATAATCGACGACAAGGTGTTACGGTATCGCCGAGTGGATGCCCCAAAAAAACGTTATGCTGTTTCTAATTCTTTATAGATAGTTTCGGTACGGTCTGGACCAACAGAAACGACAGATAATTCTATTTTTGTTTCTAGCTCTATAAAATCAATATACGTTTGTAGGGCTTGTGGGAATGTGTTGAAAGATTTTTGTTTGGTTAGGTCTTGTTTCCATCCTGTAAACTCTTGATAAACGGGTCTTTCTATTTCGTCCAAATCGTAAGGTAGCACATCTGTTTGAGTGCCGTCTTTGAGTTTGTAAGCGGTACATACTTTGATGGTGTCAAAATCATCTAATACATCTGTTTTCATCATTAATAGTTCGGTAACTCCATTAAGTGTGATGGCATATTTGAGGGCTGGGATATCGAGCCATCCGCAACGTCTTTTTCTTCCTGTTGTTGATCCAAATTCTCTACCTACATCACATAAGTCATCTCCATCTTTGTCAAATAGTTCGGTAGGGAATGGTCCGCTCCCTACTCTTGTGCAGTAGGCTTTGAATATCCCGTATACTTTTCCGATTTTGGTTGGGGCTATTCCTAGCCCTGTACAGGCACCCGCTGCGGTGGTTGTAGATGAGGTTACAAATGGATATGTACCAAAGTCAATGTCTAATAATGAGCCTTGAGCTCCTTCTGCTACAATACTTTTCCCTTTTGCTAGACAGTCGTTTATGTATATTTCGGAGTCTATTAGTTGAAATTTTTTAAAGAATTCGATAGCTGAGAAAAATGTCTTTTCTTTTGCTTCTAATTCGTTATAATCATAGTTATGGAAGTCTAGAATTATTTTGTGTTTTTCTACTAATGCTTTGTATTTAGATTCAAAGTTGGTAGAGAGTATGTCGCCGACTCTTAGTCCTTGTCTTGCGATTTTGTCTTGATAAGTTGGTCCGATTCCTTTTTTTGTAGAACCGATTTTGTTGTCTCCTTTGGCTAGTTCGTAAGCTTCGTCTAGGTATTGGTGACTAGGTAGTATTAATTGAGCTTTTTTACTAATTAATAGGTTTTTGGTGATGTCTATGTCGTATTTGAGAAGTTTTTCGGCTTCGTCTTTGAATATGGTAGGTGATAGTATTACGCCATTCCCTATTACATTGGTAATGTGAGGATGAAATATTCCTGATGGAATTTGGTGTAGTACGTGTTTGATGCCGTCAAATTCTAGTGTGTGACCTGCGTTAGGTCCTCCCTGAAAACGAGCTACTACATCATATTTAGATGCTAAGTAATCTACGATTTTTCCTTTTCCTTCGTCCCCCCACTGTAATCCTAATAGTATATCAACCGCCATTTTTTTATTATTTAGCTTGAATTTCAAATATTTTATCTAATTGTGTAATTTCAAATAAACGTACAATTTGCTCGTTTATGTTTATAAGTTTTAGTGATCCTTTTACTCGTTTTACTTTTGTGTATAGTGTGATTAGCACTCCGAGACCTGTGCTGTTCATGTATCGTAAGTCACTGAAGTCTATCTCTAAATCCAAAAAGTTTTTGTCGAGAAGGTTGTTTATTATTGTAAGTAACTCTATACCGTGTTGGTCACCTATCAAGTCTCCTTCTAGAGAAACTGTTACTTTGTTGCCTTGTATGTTAGTCTCAACTTTCATCTGTTTTCTTTTTTTCTTTTGCAAAGAAATATAAAGAGTGATGTGTGATATCTATGTCAAACATCTCTTCTAATGTGCTTTTTATAGTTTGAATACGAGGGTCACAAAATTCTAATACTTTCCCAGAATCCGTCATGAGAATATGATCGTGTTGCTTGTATCCGTAAGATTTCTCGTATTGAGCGAGGTTTTCGCCAAATTGATGTTTACTTACCAAGTCACACTCTACTAATAAGTCTAGGGTGTTATAAACCGTAGCACGACTAACTCTGTAGTTACGGTTATTCATACTAATGAATAAATTGTCAACATTAAAGTGTCCTTCTTTACAGTAGATCTCTTCAAGTATAGAGTATCGTTCTGGTGTTTTTCTTAAACTTTTGGATTCAAGAAAAGAAGTGAAGATTTGTTTCACTTCTTCAAATATTTGTATGTCTAATGCCATATCTTGGTCTAAACTAAAAAGCAAATATACTGTTTATTTTTTGTAAAAACTATATGAAGGCTGTAACTATTGGTAGTGTTTATAAGTATTCTAGTTCAACGTTATCATATCTATCTACTCTAAGTATTCCTTTCACTTCTAATAGGTTTTTGATTATGGTTTCTACGTGTTGTTTGGATTGTACACGAAGCTCAAAAGTATCTTCTAGGTAACCTTGGTTTGTAGATGCTTTCATTGTTTGGATATAAGCGTTGTTTTGCTTAGAGATAATATTAATTAAGTCTATAAGGATATATGCTCTATCTTTCCCCCAAATTTTTATGCGTGCCATGGATGCATCTGAAAAATGTCGAGACCAAGAGCTTTTGATGGCTTTATGTGGGAAGTTAGATATTGTTTCTACAAGTTTAGCACAAGAGGCACGGTGAATGATTACCCCTTTGTTAGGTGATATGATGCCTACTATTTCATCATCCTTTATAGGCATACAGCAGGTGGATAGTTCATATTGAATTCCGCTATAACTTTCATCGCCTAATATTAATTCTGAGTTATTGAATTTTTCACCGCTTTGTAAACGGATTTTTAATGCTTTGGCTTTTTTTGTTAAAATATGTTTCGGAAAAAATTTTCGCACGTCCACCACAGAGTTGATTTTTTCAATATCAATTTTCCCTGTACCAATTCGTTCGTAAACTGCTTTGACAGATGGTTCGTCAAAGATATTGCATACACGGTTTTCCAAGTTTTTGGTGAGTTGTATATTATACTGCAATAATTTTTTCTGTAAGATTTCTTTTCCTTTTTGTGCAAGTTCTCTTTTTTCTTCATTTAAGAAATCTCTAATGTGCTTTCTAGCTTTGGATGTTACGATTACGTTTAACCACTCTTTAGAAGGTTTTTGATTAGGTGACGTGAGTACATCTACTTGATCTCCATTAGATAAGATATGATTAATGGGTACATGTTTGTGATTAATTTTTGCTCCCAAGCATTTGTGACCAATTTGAGTGTGTACTTCATAGGCAAAATCTAGCACGGTAGATGATTGAGGCATTACATTCAAATCCCCTTGAGGGGTGAAAACAAATATTTCGTCTTGAAAAAGGTTGGTTCTAAATTCTTCTACAAATTCTTTGGCATTTCCTTCTGTGTGTAGCATATTTCGCACACGGTTCATCCACATGTCTAGCCCCTCTTTTCGGTCTTTAGGGGAATCTTTTCCGTTATTTTTATATTTCCAGTGTGCAGCATATCCTCTCTCTGCTACATCATCCATGCGTTCAGTTCTAATTTGAACTTCTACCCATTTACCACTTCTGGACATCACGGTGGTGTGTAAGGATTCGTAACCATTTGCCTTTGGGGTGGTTACCCAGTCCCTGAGCCTATTGGGGTTAGGTTTGTAGAAGTCAGTGACAACAGAGTAAACTTGCCAACACATTGATTTTTCGTCATCTCTTAATGATTTGATAATAATTCTAATAGCAAATAAATCATAGACTTCGTCAAAAGATACATTTTTAGATTTCATTTTTTTCCAAATAGAATAAGCAGATTTGGATCTTCCTTTTATAGTAAACTCGAAAAATTTATCTCGTAATTGTTTTTGTATGGGGCGGATAAATTTTCGGATAAAAGTGATACGTTCACTTTGATTCTCACTTATTTTTTTATTGATAAGTTCATAATACTCTGGGTCGGTGTATTTTAAGTACAAATCTTCAAATTCAGTTTTGACGCTGTACAAACCTAAACGATGTGCTAGGGGAGAGTATATGTATAGTGTTTCGGATGAAATGCTAAGTTGTTTATGGCGAGGCATACTACCTAGCGTACGCATATTGTGTAGTCTGTCGGCTAATTTTATAAGTATAACTCGCACATCATCAGACATGGTCATTACGATTTTACGAATATTTTCTGCTTGTTTGTCTTCTGTGTTTTTAAATACCCCAGAGATTTTGGTTAGACCATCTATTATTCTAGCGACCTTTCTGCCAAACATCTTTTGGATTTCGTTGAGGGTAATAGGAGTGTCTTCCACTACATCGTGTAGTAAAGCGGCTACGATAGATGTTGTACCGAGCCCAATTTCTTCTACACAGATTTGAGCCACGGTTATTGGATGGAATATATAAGGTTCTCCCGATTTTCTACGCATCTCTCGATGTGCGTCAGCAGCAACATTAAATGCTTTTTTGATTACTTTGGTGTCACCTTCTTTTAGAATTGGTTTGGCATGACGCAAAAGCTTACGGTATGCACGGATAATTGCTTTGTTCTCTTCTTTTATACTTAGGTTGTACTCCATATCTTTAAATTACGCTCTTTTTGAACGAAAATGCAATAAGAATAAGACTCAGAATTTTTTTTTGAATAAAACGGATTAAAAAAAACCTTTTTGAAAGACAATGACCTCGTCAGCCCAAAGCTCATTCATCATTTTTACATCAAATGCAATAAAGCTAGATGATCCGTCATGGTTTTGGATATGCGGAACAATTAATCTTTTTTCATTAATGATAGAGCGTTTAATTTTGTTGCTAATAAGAACTTCTCCAGCTTCCATTTTTTGAAGAATGGGCTGTACTTTAAATAAACAAAACTTATGAAATCCTGTTACACTTTTTTGAAAATCATTTTTGTTCCCGTTAGTAATCCCGTATAAAAAATGCGTTGCTTTTATTTTGTAAAATTCAGATTCTCGTCTATCGGAAAAGGGATTATTGTCCCTCCTGTACCTAAATGTGATGTCGTTATAGCTAGAATACCTAGAAGCTCTAAATCGCTCTTGAATGGTGATAAATTCACCTTTTTGAGTTCGAAATGAATAGTCTATTCCATTGGTAATGTCTAAGGTTTGACTTAATCTAGGGGGTAAGTCAAAAGGAATATAACCTATACGCTGATAAATATTGGGTAATGCCAATCTACTGTGTACGTAATCGGTAAAAGCTCTATCGGATTTGTAGTAAGCCATAAAAAAAGCATCCGTTAATTAGCAACGGACGCTGTTTTGTGAAAGGAGAATATTATTTAGTTGCTCTGTTAAGCAGTTTGTCTAAACCGTTTAGCCGTGTTTTTTCTTTAGTGATATTGTTTCCGTATTTCGCTATCCTAGTATTGGCTTTTTCTAAAAGTCCTTTTGCCTCTGTGATTTTTTCTGGAGATAAATTTTTAAGATTTTCAGCTATTTTTTTTTCAACCCTAGCAATTCTAGCTTTCATGCTAGCCAGTTTTTCTTCTTTGAATTTCATACCAATCAATAATTCGTCTCTCTGAGCTTTGATTTCTTCTGCTAAAGCTAGTTTTTTCGCAACATCTACTGTAGTGTCTTCTTTCTCGGATTTTAATAAAGTTCTTAATTCTTTTACATCTCCTTTCATTAACGCTTTTTTAGCTTTGTGTGCAGTCTTGGCTTGTTTAAACTGCTCTTTCTTTTTTAGAAATTCAGCACTTCGCTCTTTGTTGATTCCTTTTGCTTTTATTTTACCAGTACTTTTTTTGTAACCCTTTACTTTTGCTGTAGTTTCTTTGTCTAACTTGTTTTCTATGTCATTCTTAGTTTTGTCAGCATTTTTTTCATAGCCTTTTACTTTGTCTTTGTTAATACTTTGAGCACTTAATGACATTGCACCTAGCACAAATACTAAGCTTAATACTTTACTTGCGTTTTTCATAGTTATAATTTTATAGTTATTGTTAAGAATATAGTATATGATATTTTTTCTTATTAAGAATAAGAAGAGATTATTTTTCAGCACTAAGCCAAGTTGAGATAGCATCGTAGAAATATTGACCGTTTCCAGGCCCGTACCAATTCATTTCCATCATTTCAAAATAACTATTTTCAATATAATAATGGTCTGGAGTAATATAACCAATGTATTGCCCGTTAAAGCTGGTGAGTATGATGTTTTTATTAGGAAATTGAGTATTGAGCTCACGAGTAATTTCACCACTAATATCACAAGGGGTAGAAATCATATAGGTATTATTGATTTTTAAAATATCAATGGTTACACTTTTTTCTTTGCCCAAGCCCAAGCTAAATAGCCAAGAGCGTAACTGAAGTTTTTGTGTGATTCTAAAGACAGGGTCGTTTAATCTTAGTTTTATTGTATGAAAATTAAAATCAATATTTTGAAATTTTCTTTCTTCATTAGAGAACGTGTTTACTAATGTGTCGGCAATAGAAGAGGTATAAGATTTTAGTGCTTTGATACCGTAATTGTCCCAATGAGGGTGATGACTGCCTACTCCTCCCGCCATATACATAGAAAATATGATGTTAGTATCTTTTTCTAATTTGTCATTAACCATACCAGGATAATCTCTAGAGATGATCATTGTGTCGGACTCGACGAGAGTAGCATGGGCTTGGTAAGTGTTTAATATAATCTTTTGATTAGAGGAATCTGTAAAAACTAAAGATCTCCAATAAGGATCTACATTGTCATCGTCATATATTCGATTGGAAATATGATGAGGAAATGATTTTTGGGAATAATTAAAGCTAGCAGATGTGGTATTTTTGTGAGCTGTTACAATGGCTTTAATGGTTTGATTAGAGATGTGTTGAGATTGCTCATTATCATATTTCCCTAATAAGAAAGCCGTTAAGAATTTGTCTCCCCACCCCCCTAGGCCATTATGAGTGTGAGTGGTAGAGAAATAAATGTTTTTTATATTAGGGTGTTTTTCGTTAATAAAAAAAGTGACTTCTTTTTTGAATTTAGGAACAATCATAATCAAATCATAGGAGATGAAAATAGTTTCTTTATTTAGTAGGATGACGTTTACAGCCAGCGAGTCCATTACAGTTGTAGTTTTTCCTCTTTTTCTGTGCCCTACGACAGTAAACTCATCTCTGTTAGGCATAATTGAGCTTCTTCCGTATCCTACTTGTACAAACTGTGATACGGATTCGTGATTGACCTCTTTTATTTGAGCCAAACTTTCTTGGTAGTACGTTTTTGTTTGTACAGGAGAGAAATCAATTTGTTTTACCGTAAGGGTAACTAGAAAAAAAAGTCCTAATAGTACTCTACCTATTCTCCTTAATGTTTTCATTTTAATTGATTTTTGATTAGAGCACTAGTGTATTGTTGCATAATTGATTTTAGGATTTGAATATCTTTTTCTTGTCCTTCTACTTTCTTGAGTCGTCCGTCTTTTTTTAGTTTGAATGTTTGATGCTTTCCTTCATAATCTATTTGTATAACGTGTTGTTTTGTAATAAGTTGTACTTTATTGTCATTGTACATTACTGCCCAGTTTTCTTCCTGACCTAAGTTGTTTCCAAAGCTTAGGTAGTTATTTTCTTTTCCTAGTATAGTTAGAGCAATCGCCATAATGTCGGATTGCTGAGTGATTTGATTGGTGTTGAGTTTTATTTTTAAATTTGTAGGGTTATATATAGCTAAAGGAATGCGGTATTTCCCTTCTATGTTTCCATATTCGTGAGAACTGGCTTGTGCAGTATGATCTGCTGTAAGGATAAAGATGGTATTTTTGAACCATGATTTTTTGGAAGCATTTTTGAAAAATTGTTGTAAAGAATAGTCAGCATATCTAACAGATTGGTGGATGTCTAAAGTTCCTTTTTTAAATTTTCCTTTATGCTGATGAGGTATTGTGTAAGGATGATGGGATGATAATGTAAATAAACTAGAGAAAAACGGTTCTTTTTTTTGAGATAAATCTTTAGCGAAGTATTGTAGGTAAGGTTCATCAAAGATTCCCCAATTCCCATCAAAGTCTTTTTTTTTATCACCAGTATATTCATTGTATCCATAGTAATCATCTATCCCTGCTGCAGTACAGAATCCGTCAAAACCCATTGTGCCATTATGACCACCATGATAAAAGCTTGTGTTATAACCATACTCTTTGAGGATACTAGGCAATGCTCTAATAGAGTTTGTAGCATAACTAGAAAATATATAAGGATCAGACATAAGAGAAGGTAGGCCTGCCAAAATTGCTGGTACGGCTTCTACGGAACGTTTTCCATTAGCGTAAGCTCTTTTATAAGTGATTGATTTTTTTAATAATGAATCCAAAAAGGGAGTGTACGAATTACTTGAATGATTGTAATACCCAATGTATTCTTGAGAGAAACTTTCGAGAATAAGAATAACAATATTAGGCTTAAAGTGAGTATTTGTGTCTTTTTTACTGTGTTTTTGAGGAGAAAAGTAGCTTTGAGCTTCATCTGTACTCATGTAGTGAACAGGTTGAACTCCACCTACAAAGAAGGAAGAGAATAATGAAAATCCTGAGTTTAGTACAATTGGGATGTTTTGAGGAGAGACTCCTTTTACAGCATTAGCAAGCTCTAGGGGGCGGTGCTGCAAGCCACCACGACCAGCTATTATTGTAAAGGTAATCCATACTATTGAAATTCCTATTTTTTGAACCCAGCTTGTTGGGGCTAATGTTTTTTCTACTTTGGTAAAAAAATGTTTTACAGAGAACAATAGTATTATAAATGATAGAAGAGACCATTTGTAATCCCATATGAATTTAGGAGCGAGAGCCCAAAATTCTCCGTTAGGTCTTAAGTAAATTAAAACGTCTTTAGTGAGTCTTTTTTGAACAAAGCTAAAATATCCCCAATCTATTAACTCAGGAATAATCACAAGCATAAAACCAAGTAAGAACAGGGCAAGTTTGATTGTCTTTAATTTATTTGGAAAAATAATTTGGGTAAAAAAATAAAGAGAGAAGACGTATATGCTATAGCTTAAGTCAATTCTAAGTCCTTTTATTAGTTCAATCCATCCCCAAAGGTCAAAGTATACATGGTTGTATAGAGTGAAGAATATGCGGAGAATAGCCATGCTGACCAAGATAATCCCTAGTCGGGTAAGTAGAAGAAATAATGTCTGCTTGATTGCTGGCATATACTATTTTGATACTTCTATTTTTAGTTTTTCTAAGTCTCTAATTAATAGTCTCTTACGGTCAAAAGTGAGTAGGTTTTTTTCTCTCAGGTCATTGAGAGTAGTTGTGACGGTTTGCCGAGACGTGGCCGTGAGGCTTGCAATATCTTGGTGAGTAAAAAAACCTTTTACTAAAGTTTCATAACCTATTTTCTGTCCTTTTTCGTCTGCCCAATCACATAAGAATTCTATAATTCTAGTGCGAGCGTCCTTGTAAACCATTGACTCAATTCTCCGTTCGGCTTTTAGTAGCTTAAAACCAATCAAACGAGTCATTTTGATACTTAATTCCCGATTGTTTTTCATTAACTCCTGCATATCTTCTACAGTAAGTGGGCATATAGATGTATTAGAGTCCATTGCCTGAGCAAATTCCCTACGGGTAGATGTCTGATCTCCTAATATTGACTTTTCTCCAAAAACTTCACCTTTAGATAAAATAGCTCTTACGATTTCTTTCCCGTCAGTGTTGTAAGTGCCTATTTTTATTCTTCCGTCAGCTATTAAGTAGATGTGAGAAGAACGTTCGTCTGGAAAATAAACATAGTTGCCTTTGCTATATGTAGAAAATTCATGTTTTTCATCTACTCCTTTTACCTTGTGAGGACAAAATATATTATATAAGTCAACGTTTTCGAAATACCAGATGTCTGTTTCTGTTCCCATATATGTTTTGTGTTTTACAATCCCAAATTACAAAATAACTTACTAATTCCCCTTTTAATAAGAAATTAACACATACTTAACTTATAAAGTTCATTTTATAGGGAGGTTAACTTATAGTTTAAACCCTAAAGCTATTTTTAAGACAGTATTGTCAATTGTTTTAGCATAAGCATAATTACCAATACGTTGATAAATACCAATCCCAAAGTTGATTTTGAGGACTGCGGCTTTAATTTGCACTAGCTCTTTAATCAGAAAACCGACTTCGTAGTAGCCTTTGGAGAAATCTTGGACATTTATTTTTTGATGCGAAAATGAGTTTTTGAGTTTTCCATACCCCATGTTAAAAGCTATATGGGCTTTTGGTCGAAAGTTTTTCCAACGAAGAAAATTAAGGTATCCGAAATTATGGGTGGAGTATAAGGTTAGAAATTGGTCATTTGTAAATTCATTATACTTCATGGTCTCAAAACTATTATGAGCAACAGTAGCAATTTCTCTACTTCCTTTTCCGTTAAAATTAAGAACATAAGGTGTCTGGTTATAATTTTTTCCAGCATGTAATTGAAAGAGTGATGTCCCAAAAGTGGGGAACTGTAAAGAGTATTCTATTTTGCTTTCTACTTTAAAAAAATCATCAATAGAACTTTGTAAAGCCTTACCGTGGTTAAAGTGTAAAAAGAAAATAGGGAAATTATTTTTGAGGGCCACCTTTTCTTCTTCTATTTTAAGAAATAATTCTCCAAATGAATATCGTAGGTTTAGCCCAGTTATATTGTATTTGAAGCGAGTTAACCCGTTAAATTCATAGTCGTAATTAGGTTTGTAATTGATGTGCTGAAAATAAACCTGAGTAGTAAGAAAGCGAATAGGGTGACTGGATAATTCTATTTTATGAGTTATGATACGATCCATTCTAGCTACTTTTAATTTACGAAGCCATTCAGATGAGTACTGTGCAGGTGAATTGATGAAGCTGTTTGCTCCAGATTCTATGTCATTAGTTTGAGTTTCTATGTTGAGTGTAAGTACTTCTTCTTTAATAATTTTGAACTTAACGTTTGCTCCATACTTAGCCCTATCATCCCCAAACCCATAAGCAATAAATCCCCCTACGTTTATTTTCTTTGATATCTTGTCGTTAGTTTTCATCCCTAGTCCTAGGCGTAATTTTTCATATTTATTGTACCTGACTACTTGGTCAAAAAACATTGTGTAGTATTTAAGGTAGACTTCTTTATTATAGAGATGTTCACCTATTTTTATGACTTTGTCAAAGTTGTGAATTTGTCCCAATCCTTTATAGAACGTATAAGTGTTTTGATCTTTCTTACTAAGCGGTACTTTTCTGTTTATGTTACTATCTATCTTTGGTGTGAATTTTAAAGCAATATCAGTAAATTTTTTCTTACTACACTCTCGGCTGTGATTAAAAATGATTGATAAGCTGGTGGCGGTAAAGCTACTTTTTTTTGATCCTAAGTTTTGTGGTGTGATACTAGTGAGGATGGTGTTTGGGAACCAATAGTTTTTATGATAATTGTTGCTTTGGTGATAAGAAATAGTAGTTTTACCTCTTTTAATACTGGGTCTAGCACTAAAATATTTGATACCCCAATCTTTTTTACTTACAATTATAATACCTGATAGAGATTCAAATTTCGCCCCTTTTTTAGGGTTAAATTTAATAATGTAATATTGGTTTGTATTGGTGTTAATAGTATCAATTAATTGAAAAACATATCTTTTTCGAGCAGTAGGTGGAATGGGATTTGTGTATGATTTTGCTGCGATATCTAAAAAGTTTTTATAAAGAGAGAGACTGTTTACCTGCGAGTTGATAGTAATGAAGTTGGGCTTGTTGATTCCTGTGATTTTACTCTTTATAATTGTTTCCTCATCATTAATGGGTGACTTGTAGTTTCGTTTAGACTCTGACTCGATTAATATAAAGTGTTTGTCATCTACCGTAGGGATATTAAGGTTGAGACTGAAGTACTTCCGTAAAAAATTAGCAACAGGTTTTGACTTGAGTTTTATTTTCTCGGAAGAGATATAAAATTTATTATAAGAGAAATACTCAAAACCAGTACTTCTTTCTGGATCATTTGTTTTTTTGTTGTGATGTATTTTCTTGATGATTTCGATTGCTTGAGGGTGACTGTAATTCGTGTTTCCGATAAGGGTAGGAGATAGGAAAATCACGCTATCTGAAAGAGTGGTTTTGATAGATTGATAGCCAAAAGCATTTATTTGTACGCTGTCACTAGTTTTTTTTGTTGTAAACCCACTAATGTTTAGGGATAAAAAATCTTTATTGACCCCTGTAATGTATACTGGTATGCTTTGAAGCGTGTTGATGTCTTTAAACTGCTGAGCAATAGTACAAAAGGATACACTTAAAAAAAATAAAAATATATTGGCTTTAAGCCTATTCATTTAATAGATTTTTAAGATTGTTGAGCATTTCTTGATTGTAATCTTCTTCAATCGTACGCATAATACTTTCTTTTTCTCGGATGGTTAAGTGCCAACTTAGAGAGGCTTTAGATTGCTGATTTAATTTTTCCATCCTATCTGGGTCAATGTCTTTCTCTTTTAGTTTCCTCCAGTTGTGAGGCTTAGGGTCGTAGCAAAAAGAAATGACATTAAATTTATTTTTGAATAATTTACTTACATATTCAATCTGATTATCATTACTGAAATCTTGAATGTACTCCCAGTGATTAAAGATAGTTCCGATTGGGTTGAATAGATTTTTGAAAAGAGAAGGAGCATCTGGTTTTTCAACTTCAGGGTCGGTTTCGGAATCTCTTATCGAGACAATAATGACTCCCGAAGTATTTTCTTTTATCCAGTTTTCAAATGTGGTCATAAACCGCAAAGCATCCGATATACCATAATTGTCAGATAAGCCTGCATCCATCACCTCTATTTTTGGTTCCGTAGGAAGCTCTACAAAAGGAGATATATAAGGAAAAGAAGCGTTCATTCTTAGTGCGGATAGTAATTTTAGCTTTTTTGCACCTTTTTCTTTAAAGAAAGTATTAAAATCAATTCCCTTTTGCCGAGGTACAAAAGTCCTATTTTCTTTATGAGAGACGTTGTTCATGTAACTAATGGGCTGAGTAGAAATGTATAATCTCCTCCCGTCATTTATTATTGTAGGTGATATTAGCAACATTGGTATCTTTGCCGTAAACTCATCACTTGTGTAGTCACTTACTTTTTTGTTTAAAATGTTATTTGTGTTTTTGTTTAATGTTTTTTCAAAGGTGTAACCTCTTCCACTAAAATACTGATTGCCTTCGTACTCAAATTTCTTGTACCGAAAAAATAAATCATTGACTACGATAGAAAAAATCATAGGGTTTAGTAAGTCTTTAGCGATATTATAAGAGTACTTGTTATCGTTAATGGTTTCTAATTTTTTGTTGATTTTTCGGAGGTATAATTCTCTATAGTATGCTGCTCCAATAAGTCCTCCAGAAGCCCCTGTTATGAGCTTGGTGTGTCGCATTAATTTATTGTCTAACGCCTTGTCTATGTATTGTAAGGTATGAGTTGTCCATAAGGCAGCCCTTTGACCTCCTCCGCTTGTCGCTAAAAATATGATTTTTGGTTTTTTGGCTTTAGGGAACTGTTTTCTCCAATTATTTAAAATTTCTAATGTGTTTTTTTTATCTGAATCATATTGAGATTTTGAATTTTGTTTTTCGATTTCGTCAAGATTATACGGTGTATTTACTTCGTCATAGCTGAGACCGAAAGCTTGGTAGGGACTGTCTAAAAAATCTCTTTTCATAAAGAAATTAAAAATAAGAAGGATGGCAATAATCCCAGTAATTGTCCAATTGCGAAACCAGTAAGCAAAAGCACCAGTAAACATCACAAAGAAAGAAAATAAAAGAAATCCACTTGCAGCCGCAGGAATCTGTAAGAGACTATATTCTTTAAAAACCCCAATCCCAATAATTAAGAGAAAAAGTCCAATTTGCACAATAGTTGCATTAAGGTGATGTCTGTCAATGATTTTCAGTATAGCTTCCTTGTTTAAAAATATAGCCGTAGCATCTACTTTTTTGATTTTCCAAAAATTATAGAGATATGAACGAATCACAAACTTATTTTTCTGAGCTTCATTCATTTTTTTGATAACACGAACGGTGTTAATTCTTTTTTTCTTGAGTGTAAAGTCTAGGCTATCCACCATGGTTTTAAAAAACCTGTTTTGAGCAAAAGTAAGGTATAGAAATAGGAGGGTAAGTATAAGGGAAAATCCTGAGAAAAACCCAATACTTTCTTTAATGGTTTTAGCAGTGCTTTGAAAACTCGACTCTAACTGAAAGTTATAAAATTTAATTAAATAGAGACTTAAGAAAACAAGGGGGATTAGGCTGTTGTTTACACTAAATCTAAGTAAAGGGTACTTGACAGTAGCTAAAAAAGGAAATTTATGAGCATCTAAAATATATGAGGTGAGAAAGAAAGCAATGGTGTAAATCCCGTAAGCAGACCCCATAATAAACATACTTAGAAAAGAGACTTGACCAAGATATTCAGGGTCTAATAATAAGTAAGGGAGTCCTACGTTTGATCCAAAACCATTGGTGAGTATACTGAAAAGAACAGCCCAAAACAGTAGTAAAATTTGATTTTTACGCAAATGAGTAATAATGATTTGTACGGGGAAAAAATATAATATTTTTTCTGCTGTTTTTTTGAGTTTTCCCATTAGGCACTAAAGTACAAACAATATGTGAACTAGGCTATATTATTGTATTAAAAAGATGAATTTGTCAGTTAGTTATTAGTTGATTTATATTGTGCACTCAGGAATAAAAATATTTTTTTTATTCTAAGACTTAGAATAGTTTTGATAAACTAGTCTAAAGCGTTAATTTTGTCACTATGAGTAGAGAAGTACGAGTAAGATTTGCACCCAGTCCTACTGGGGCATTACACATCGGCGGTGTTCGTACCGCATTATACAATTATTTATTTGCCAAAAACCAAGGTGGAAAATTCTTGTTAAGAATAGAAGACACAGACCAGACACGTTATGTAGAAGGAGCTGAAGAGTATATCAAATCTTCTTTGGAATGGTTAGGTATTGTACCAGATGAAAGTCCGTGGAATCCGGGTGAGGTAGGTCCTTATCGCCAATCGGATAGGAAGCCAATGTATATGCAGTATGCACAGAAGTTGGTGGATGAGGGGCATGCTTATTATGCTTTTGATACTCCAGATGAGCTTACTGAAATGCGTGAACGACTAAAAGCGGCTCGTGTGGCATCACCGCAGTATAATTCTATCACTCGTATGTCGATGAAGAATTCGTTAACGTTGCCAGAGGATGAAGTGAAGCGTAAGATGGATGCTGGAGAGGCTTATGTGATTAGGCTTAAGGTGCCTCGTAAAGAGGAAATAAGGTTAAATGATATGGTAAGAGGTTGGGTAATGGTTCATTCGTCTGCAATAGATGATAAGGTCATTATGAAATCGGATGGGATGCCTACATATCATTTAGCAAATGTGGTGGATGATTATTTGATGAAAATAACGCATGTAATCCGTGGGGAGGAATGGTTGCCATCAGCACCGTTACACGTTTTGTTATACAAATATTTAGGATGGGAAAATGAGATGCCACAATTTGCACATCTTCCGCTTATCCTTAAGCCTGACGGTAAAGGGAAGTTAAGCAAGAGAGCTGCCGATCAATTGGGGTTTCCTGTGTTTCCATTAGATTGGATAGATCCAGAGACTAAGAATCTATCAAAAGGGTATAAAGAAAGTGGCTTCTTAAAAGGAGCAGTAATCAATTTTTTGTCTTTATTAGGTTGGAACCCAGGAACGCATGAAGAACTATTTACACTAGCAGAATTAGAGAAAGAGTTTTCTGTGGCTAGAATTGGTAAATCAGGAGCTAGGTTTGATTTTGATAAAGTGAAATGGTTCAATCAGCAATACTTACGTCAACAAACAGATGTTGAATTGGCTCAATACTTATTGGATGATTTAAAAGGACAAGAATGCTCTGCTAAAAAAGCCGAAATTATCGCGGGATTATTAAAAGAGAGAATTACTTTTCCTACAGAATTGATAACAGAAGCTAAATATTTCTTTGATGCTCCAAGTGAATATGATTCCAAAACAGTAAAGAAAAAATGGACGACTGATGCAGTAGCTGTTTTTAGTGATTATGCAGAAGAGATTCTTAATATGGGTAACTTTACTGAATATACTATAAAAGAAAAATTGGTAGAAGTACTAGAAAAGCATGGAGTAGGCTTAGGGAAAGTGATGCAAGCATTGCGAGTAGCTGTAAGTGGGCAAGGAAGTGGTCCAGACTTAATGCCAGTATTAGAGCTGATAGGAAAAAAAGAAGTATCGGCTAGGCTTAAAAAAGCAATTGAAGTCTTACCAGTAAAAGCACAAGCCTAATGGGAGAGGAGAAAAAACCAAAAGTACACAAAGACCTTGAAGGACTTGATATCAGTATAGATGCCTTTGGTAAAATCTCTAGGTCATTGGATGTAGATAAAATTAATGCGTTTTTGGACAAAAACGTAGAGGATAAAAAAATAACAAATAGAATTAAGATGAAAAAAGCTTATATATTCCCTGGACAGGGAGCTCAGTTCTCAGGAATGGGTAAAGATTTATATGAATCATCAGCGAAAGCAAAACAATTATTTGAACAAGCAAATAAGATTTTAGGGTTTGAAATTACAAAAGTAATGTTTGAAGGTACTGCCGAAGAACTAAAACAAACTAATATTACTCAGCCAGCAGTATTTTTGCATTCGGTAATTTCTGCATTGGTAGCAGAGGATTTTACACCAAGTATGGTGGCAGGACATTCTTTAGGTGAATTTTCGGCTTTAGTAGCAGCAGGTGCATTGAGTTTTGAAGATGGATTAAAACTAGTTTATAAAAGAGCTTTGGCAATGCAGAAAGCTTGCGAACAAAATCCATCTACAATGGCAGCCATTCTTGGTTTGGAAGATAAAGCCGTAGAGGATGTTTGTGCTCAAGTAGAAGGTGTTGTAGCGGCTAACTATAATTGCCCAGGGCAATTAGTTATTTCGGGAAGTAAAGAAGGAATTGAGAAAGCCTGTGAATTGGCTAAAGAAGCTGGTGCTAAACGTGCTTTACCATTACCAGTAGGTGGAGGTTTTCACAGTTCAATGATGGAGCCTGCAAGAGTAGAGTTAGCAAAAGCGATTAACGCAACTTCTTTTAGCAAAGCAGTTTGTCCAGTATATCAAAATGTGACAACAAATCCTGAAACGGATGTAGAGGTAATTAAAAAGAATTTAATTGCTCAATTGACAGCTCCAGTAAAATGGACACAATCTGTACAACATATGATTGAAGACGGTGCAGAAGTTTTTATAGAGTGTGGACCAGGTAAAGTATTACAAGGTTTGGTAAAGAAAATACACAGACCAGCTGAAGTGCAGAGTATATAGCCATAATATAATTAGTGTGTATTGTAAAACATTCATCAACTGACAGATACTTTTTTTTGTTTTTATAGAAAAAAAGAATGTGTTTGTGAACTAAATCACTTATCTTATCGTTGAAGTGTGAGTAAGGTTGGAACTAAAACACTGATTTAAATATGAAAAACATGTTAGAGTTTATTAAAAAGATTTTGTCTAAAGTAAGTTTTGATTTGGCTCTTTTCGAGAAGGAGTTAAAAAAATCACTCAAGTGGTTAGGTCCAAAAGAAGTTAACCAACTCAAGGGTTGGTGCTATTATACTTTTACGTCTAACAGGCATAGCTTAGTGTTAGATAAGTGTTTTGTGTGAAAAATAGATAAATCTAAATTGTGTATGAGCAGTAATAAGGGTTTAGGTAATTGAGTTTTGGTTCAATCACCTAGACCCTTACACTATTCACAATGAATTTACTTGGCTTTTATAGTCCCATTTCTGTATAAATTTAAAGCCTTATTTAGTAGTGATTTAATAAAACTAATTGGTAAGTTTTTATTAGGGCTTACTCTAAATATTTTCATTCGAGAACGATCCCCTATTTCTAATTCTGGATAGTTTAAGTGTTTTCCTTCAACCATTAAGAGATAAGGCTCATTTGTTTTTTTGTCAATCCAAAGATAGCAGAATATTTTTTTCTTGTAACAAAAACAAGGCATTCCCCACTTTCTTGTTTCCGAAATGTCATCATCTTGCTTAAGAATAATTTCTCTTAAAGCAAGTAAACAACTTCTATTAGGTTCTTCTTTGTTTAAATAATACTTATCAGTTTCTCGAATCATTTTTAGTAGAGATTACTTTATAGCAATTAAAATATCAATTTCTGCATCATTTGGGTTTTGTGCTTTTTCTCCAAATACTTCAAAATCTGCAGAATAAACTCGGTCTAAATCCATTTTCCATATTTCTTTCCATTTATTAATAATTAATCCTTTTGTTAAGTCTCCTTTAGTAGAAAAGTTAATATATTTCCCTTCTTTAAAAGATTTACCAACCATTCCGTTGGGTATTTCATTTAGGTGCTCAACTTTACAACCCAAAACTGTTGTATATGGTTTTGTATAATCACTTTCATATTCAGTGTAGATTGAATAAATAGTGTTATCAACTTTATTAGGAATTTTTTCAATAATTCCTTCCGACATAAATTTATTCCATAATTCTCCAATGTCTTTTGCTGCTTGTTCGTTTTCGTTGGTAGTTCTTATTGAAATACCGATTACTTCAAATGCTTTAACAGTTACTTTGTCCATGTTTTTATGATTTATAATATTGCAAAAGTAAATGAAGGTTATGACAAAGGTATGTCAGGGGTTGTTAGGTGTTTTTCTCTACAAATTTCAAAATATTCTTGAAGTGTTATTTTTTGAGATTCAAAATGGTGGCTTTGAACAATCAATTTGTGAATATGATCTAATCTAAAAACCCTAAAATTATTTCTTAATTTACATACAGCGATTAAAAGCCAATTTTCTTGAGTGCTGTATAAAGCGAAAGGTTCAATGGTTCGTTTAGTGTTTTCTCCGTGTAAAGATTGATATTCAATTTCAATAAGCTTAAAATCTGAAATAGCAGATTGAATGGTCATTAAATAATCACTTGTTTTCTGATTTTCTGCGTTATTTCTGAAATATATTCTTTCAGATAAGAGTTCAATTTTTTCTTTTTGTGAATGGCGTAAAATTGATTTTATTTTAGAAACTGCATTTTGATATTCTATAGTGAAAGATCTGTCTTTATTTTTTAATATAAGTTGTTCCGCAGTAATCAAAGCATTTGCTTCTTTTTCAGTAAACATTACTGGCGGAAGATTAAAACTATCCATTAAAGAATATCCTTTGCCTTCTTCCGTAATGATTGGAATCCCTGAATTTTCAAGGGTTCGAATATCGCGATATATCGTTCGAATACTTACATTATGTTTTTCAGCAATTTCTCGTGCTGTCAATATTTGTTTTGACTGTAACTGGGTTAGGATAGCAGTTAATCTAGAAAGTCTAGGCTTTTCTTTCATCTTGATTAGTTTATTGCCTGTGTTCTAACTGCTTTTTAGCATTTTTATCGAAAACCAAGCGAGTATTCCGATAATGACAAGCATAATAGACCAAAGCCATGTTTGATTAAATAATGGTTTTGGTTCTGGTGATGAAATAGGCTTTTTATATGTTTCTATACCAAAATTAAGTGTTGGTATTACTTTAGGGATGGTGTTGTCAAAGTGTTGTATATCATAGCGAGGTCTAGTTTTGTTCTTATCTCCGTATTCTGCCCAGTATTTTGTGCCATTGTCTGGGAACAGAGCCACTATCTCTTCACTTACACCCTCTAGTATAATTGAGTCAATGTCAAGAGGGGGGTTATTAAAGTTTTGAATGATGAGTTTTAAGTATTTGACACTCGTATTATTTGTTTCATATTGACTTGAATTGAGTGAATGCAATACACCACTAGTAATGGTGTTATAGTACTTTCTGACGCTGTCTTTACTGTAAGATAACCTAAATGGGCGGTAATAATCTTTTTCATTATTAATCAAAAAAGACAACCTCGATAAAGGAACTTTATGCTGAAGTGTGATTTCATAAACACTTTGTTTTTGCTTTTTGTCTTGTGAGTTTTTTATGTTCTGTATAGTGTACTGAATGTATTTACCAAAAATAGTAGAATCTTTTTGAGATGTGGCACCAGTGATTGTAGGTTTCGTTTTACTTTTGACTCTAAGTCTGAAGTACTTGTACTGAGAAGATGGGATTCGAATAGTAGTGAATTTATAATCAGTCAGTTCATTTTCGATAGACATGATTCGATAATTTTGAGTAATCTTGTACCATTCCTTTTGGTTTTGGCTTCCTTCTATATCTACTTTCCAATCAAAATTGTTCTGAGAAATGTCTAGCTGTATTGTGTTAATGATTTTAGGTATTTCTTGCACAATCGTATATAGAAACTCACCATTTATCGAAGCTTGGTTGATTATTTTAAAAGGATCACTTTCGCTGAAATGAAAATCAGTATGGCTTTGTATGATATAAGGTACTTCTATCGTGTCTTCTTGATTGCTTAAACCATAAATTCTAAAATCTTTTAACGCTGAACTAGTCGATTTCTCGTACAAGTGTTCTGGGATATTGAGCTTTGCCCAACCTTGTGTTGTCCCGTTTAGTTCAGTTTCATAATGCTGGCTAAGTAATTGACTAGAAATTAGTAATAAAAAGGTGATGAGTAGATTATTTTTCACTATCGAGATGTTTAACATACTTATTGTAAATAAATGATATGATGAGTAATATTATTCCTAAAGCTACAAAAACAATAGTTTTGTGTATGGTGTTAAGGTGTGATATGTCATAAATAAATAACTTTAATACAGCTATGGCACAAAGGATTAAGGCGAGTATTCTGATATGGGGCTTCTTTTTCCAAACTCCAATTCCGATTAAGATAATAGCGTATACGCCCCAAACAATACTAATACCTAGTTTGTAAGTATTAGCAATTCCATTTAAACTTAGCCACTGCACCACTTCACTACTTAGTATCCATAGGCCGATAATGGCAAGAGCTATTTCGCTAATGATAATGAGCTTTGGTTTTACATCAACAAATGCTTTGTCAATATACTTCTTACTAAGAATTACGAAACCAATAAATAATACAATAGATAAATATCGAACGATAAATACACTTGATCCAATTTCAAAATCAGGCGTTTCTAATAAATAATTGTCACGTAACAAGCTAATTGTATACAACCCTTGCAAAAGGAAAACAAGTATAAGTAAGCCGTTAAGCCCTAGATTGATTTTTCCAAGTGTCTTGTTTTTGATTTTTAGTATATTAACAAGAGACAATGCTCCAAGAAATACCATGCTGTAGCAAAGGATAGACAGTGTCCCAAAGTATTTATAGTTATCGTTATAGATTTTGTAACTGTATGTATCTCCTCGTGTGATAAATGATTGTGAGTACAGTTGATCCCAAAACATATTTATTTCTAACCTAAAAGTTTGATAAAAAGCGATGATAAAAAGACCACCGAGCCCGTAACTGATGATAGGAGTTAACTGAGGTTTAAAAGCTTCTTTATATTTAAAATGTAGGTAGGTGATTGTTCCTAAAGCAATTAAGCAAAACAAACTACTAGCAAAATGAATATTGAATAAAAACGAAAATGTAGAAGCTGTATAATGCCCACCCACAAACCCGTATGCATTTCCCCAATCTTCTACTAAGCTAAAAGAAGCCAATGCTATAAGAGGGTAGGACAGGATTTCATAGATAGCAACTTTTTTAATTCTACCGATAGAGAATAAAACCAATGCTTCTGCTGCCCAAATCAATGTTACCCAATTCCCATCTAGCTGCACAGGAATGGCAATAGTGATAAACACTAAGACTAAACCAGTGATAAGGTGCAATAAGTTTTTGTCTACAGCTTTTTGTTTGTGTAGCAACGTACTTACTCCAAAATGTATAAGGGCATTGATTAATGTGAAAATCCCAAGTAATTCTTTTCCTGAAGGATGCTCTGCAAGAATGTACATTCCAATACCATAAAACACGCCTGAATTAGCCAGTAACAATACTATATCACCAATGTTGAACCATTCTTTTTTGAGTAGTTTGTAAGCGAGAAATGTAACATAAAAGATACTGAAAAATACAATTGAGAAAATAATTGCAATGTTAAAATCTTCGGGAAGGTTTGATTGTCCGATGAGCCAACTAGCATATATTAACCACGTTTGTACAAAAGCAGCGTAGTAAAGAGGCTTCCAATTCTTTTTGATTGATATCAGTAATATCCCAAAGTTAATTAAAGCGATATAGGAGAAGAATACAATAATGTTTCCTCCACAGCTACTTAGCAGTGCAGGTACGGCATAAGCCCCAACAAGACCAATATGTGCAATGACTTGTTTGTTGTAATGTAAGGCTGTAATCACCGTGAAAATGGTAAAAACAAGCATGAGCACAAAGGCAATAGGTTGAGGGATGAGTTCGTATAAGTTATACGCCAAAAAGGTGGTGGTATAAAGAATGGCAATAGCTCCACTTACTAATACAGCACTGTAGTTGGTGTATTTCTTTTTAAGTTTAATCCCGAACCCGAGTAAACCAATACTCATTAAGTAGCTAGTGATAATACGTGTGAGTGGACTTACAAGATTGTGCTCAATAGAATACTTTGTGCCAATCCCTACGCCGATAATCAAAATGATAATCCCAATTTTACTAATCAGGTTTTCTCCAATGAATTTTTCTAAATCTTTTTTAGAAGGTAGTTTGATGATAGGGTCAGGCACCATCGCTTTAGATTTAGCACGAGGTGCTTTCATTGTAGATGGTGAGCTAGGCTTGATAATGCTAGTATCTGCTTGTTTGTATTCAAAGCTATCGTTTACTAGAGAAGGCTCTGTTTGGCTTGAGATAGAAAATCCATCTTTTAGCAAAGATATATCGTGTCGGATTTCTTTAATCTCTCGAAAAAAAACGTCTTGTTTTTTGAGTAAATTATTTAGCCTTTGTTCAAGACTGCGTATGTCTACTTGTTTGTCGCTCATAATAAAAAGATTATAGTATCTAATCTAGTAAAAAAATAGTTTGTTACAAAACAAAAAGGACTCACAATTTCATAAAACTGTGAGTCCTTTTTACTTGAAAATTAGTTTGGTTAAGCTTGTATCGCAGCTACACCAGGCAAAGTCTTCCCTTCCATGTATTCTAGTAATGCACCACCACCAGTAGAGATATACGATACGTCATCACCAAAGCCAAGATTATTAACCGCAGCCGCAGAATCTCCCCCTCCGATTAGAGAGAAAGCACCATTTTTGGTAGCGTCTTTTACTGCGTAAGCAATGTCGATTGTTCCTTGAGCAAATTTTGAAAATTCAGACACACCCATTGGACCATTCCATATGATAGTCTTAGAAGCTTTTATGATTTCAGCGAAAGACTTCCTTGTTTCAGGACCGATATCCATTCCTTCCCATTCGGCTGGTATATGACCTCTTTTTACTAGTAAGGTGTCAGAGTCATTGCTGAAATCATTTCCACACAAAGTGTCGTCAGGTAAAATAAGATTTACCCCTTTCTCTTTTGCTTTCTCCATAATCTCTAGAGCGTAGTCTAGTTTGTCATTTTCGCAAAGTGATTGACCGATTTCTCCTCCAAGTGCTTTTACAAAAGTATAACTCATACCACCACCTATAATAAGGTTGTCTACTTTGTCAAGTAATTGTTCGATAATTAATATTTTGTCAGAGATTTTAGCACCTCCCATAATCGCTGTAAATGGTCTTATTGGGTGGTTAAGTACTTTGTCAGCAGTTTCTAGCTCCGCAGTCATCACGTATCCAGTCATTTTTTCTGTAAAGAATTGTGCAATTACAGATGTAGATGCGTGGGCTCTATGAGCAGTTCCGAAGGCATCGTTTACATAAACATCAGCACCTAAATCAGCTAATTTTTTTGCAAACCCAATATCTCCTTCTTTTTCTTCTTTGTGAAATCTAAGGTTTTCTAAAAGTAATACTTCACCTGCTTGTAGGTTTGAAGTTAGGTCTTTTGCCTCTTGACCGATGCAGTCATTAGCAAATTTCACATTTACACCAAACACTTCTGATAGTTTGGATACAATGTGTTTTAAAGAGAATTTTGTTTCAGGACCATTTTTAGGTCTGCCTAAGTGAGACATTAATATTGCAGAACCACCATCCGATAATATTTTTTTGACCGTCGGGATTATTGCTTTTATACGTGTTTCGTCTGAAATGTTGAAACTCCCGTCCAAAGGAACGTTAAGATCTACACGAACGATTGCTTTCTTACCTGCGAAATTATATTTGTCTACTGTATTCATCTATAAAGTATTGTTTGAAATTTTAACTCGACCCAAAATGTCGAAATAAAAGGAAATAAAAAAGCCTCTAGTTCAAAAACTAGAGGCTTGCTTGTATATATGTGAATAACTTTTAAGCTTCGGCGTGTAACCAAGCCTTTTTAGCCAATAGTTCTTCTTCTGTTTCTTCTGTATCAGGATCAGGTACGCAACAATCTACTGGGCATACCGCCGCACATTGAGGCTCTTCGTGAAAACCTACACATTCCGTACACTTGGTAGGGACGATATAGTAGAACTCTTCTCCGTTAGCACCAAAAGCAGCCTCTTCAATAGGTGCTTGAGTTTCGGACGCATCCATTGAACTCCCGTCTTCCAACTCTATTTCGGTTAGCTCAGTACCTTCTGCATAATTCCAATTAGCACCATTTTCATAAATGGCAGTATTTGGGCATTCTGGCTCACAAGCTCCGCAGTTGATACATTCTTCTGTTATAATAATAGCCATACTGGTATTCTGTGTTTTTTGATATTGGTGCAAAGGTAATAACTAAAAGCTAAAAAAACACCTAAATTATGTTAGTTTTGTATTTATTGAAGTAATAAAACTTATTTTAAGGTGGATTTAAAGAATAGAATCAGTGCATTGTCAGGTCTAGGGAGATATTTGAATCATATTCATCCAGATGATTTAGAAGAATTAATCCATGCTACACATGCTCATAACGCTTGGTTTGACGAGGAAAGTGTGCTCGCCGCAATAGAAGGAATCAAGGTTTTATTAGAAGAATCCAACATGAGTAGTTTTGTGGCTCAATATGACTTAAAGGTTCCGTTGGATAAAAAAATAGGAATTGTAATGGCTGGAAATATTCCTGCAGTAGGATTTCATGATTTATTGATGGTTTTATTGAGTGGTTGTGAAGCTTATATAAAACCGAGCCAACAAGATGAAGTTTTACTTAAGTTTTTGGTCAATCACTTGTTAGAAATAGAAAGTGAGTTTAAAATTTATTTTGTTGAGCAATTGGTACTGAATGACCTAGACGCAGTAATTGCAACAGGAAGCAACAATACAGCAAGATATTTTGAGACGTATTTTAGTAAACTGCCTAACGTGATACGAAAAAGCAGAACATCCGTAGCAGTTCTGTCGGGAGATGAGTCCAAAGAAGAAATAGAAGCATTAGGTAAAGATATTTTTAGATATTATGGTCTGGGTTGTCGAAATGTAACTAAGGTATATGTGCCAGAAGGTTATGATTTTGTTTTTATGCTAGACTCATTACAGTCTTATAGCCGAGTTATTTACCAGCATAAATATGATAATAATTATAATTATCACAAGTCGGTGTATTTAATTAATGGGCGGGAGCATCTCGACACAGGTTTTTTGATGGTGACAGAAGATGATGGATTGCATTCGCCTCTTTCAGTATTGTTTTATGAAACGTACAAAACCTTGGGTGAGGTGAAGAAGAAAGTTTTAGACCAAAAAGAATTTTTACAATGTGTGGCAAGCAATATTAAAAGTATAAAAGGGTCTGTACTTTTGGGACAAACACAATCGCCTAAAATTAGTGATTATGCAGACGGTGTAGATATAATTGACTTTCTTCAAAAAATGTAAATCAAGGAAATTTTACAATAGTCTTGATTTTTGCATTTAGGATTTCATCCCCTATGATTTGTTTTAATTTCCCTCTTAGTTGTTGTTTTAGGTTGGTTTTAGACTCATTTCTAAAACTTACCTGAGGTACTTCACTGATGTAACCACTAAAACAATTTACTTCTTGAATCAAGATAAAAGTGTAACTCATAGCCTCTTATTTGTTGGTGATAAGCAAAGAGTTAAACAAATATGATGCCAGCTCGTCTGTGTAGGTAATTTAAAAAGAAGTTAGAGTATAAAAAAAGCTCTTCAAAATTAATTGAAGAGCTTTTAGTGACCCCGTCAAGATTCAAACTTGAAACCTCTACAGCCGTAATGTAGTGCTCTATTCAGTTGAGCTACGGGGCCAATAAGAATGCAAATATAACAGCTAATCTATATTTATACTAGACATGCCTCTTTTTTTTCTATGACTTTCCCATTTTTTATTACCTTTTTAATATCTAAAAATCTATCAAGAATTACCAAATCAGCTTTATAACCTTTTTTGATATGTCCATACTCATTTTCTATGCCTAAATAGCGAGCAGGGAAAGTAGAACTCATCTGCATTGTTTCAAAAATAGAAATTCCTACCTCATCCACACATTTTTTGAAAGCATCGTGCATACTAATTGATGAACCTGCCAACTTATCATCGTCAGTATAATAATTCCCGTTATCATAATGAATTTTGAAACCATCAAATTCAAATTCGTTTACTGGGTGCTCTATAAAAGAAGCGTCAGAAACTAAAAATAAACGTCCCTTCTTAAGTCTATAAGCCAACCTTACCGAAGCCAAATCCACATGAATCCCATCTACAATAATTGCCCCCCAAGTATCATTAGAATTAAGATAAGCACCTACAAGTCCAGGGTTTCTGCTATTTAATTGTGACATCGCATTATACAAATGAGTTACTTTTGTAATCCCCGCAGCAAATCCCTCTATCGCCTCATCAAAGCTAGCATTACTATGACCAGCAGATACTTTTATACCCGACTGAACCAGCTTAACTATTTGCTCAGACTTTACTACCTCTGGTGCCAAAGTCATTAATTTGATAGTATCACTGTCTTTTGTGAATAAATTAATTTCATCATCAGATGGGCTATGAATGAATTTTTCGAAATGAGCACCTTTCTTAATCGGATTAAAAAAAGGACCTTCTATATGTAAACCTAAAACCCCGTATTTACCTTCTTCCATTGCTTTTTTTGTTACTTTTATTCCCGTCTGGATATTCTCCATAGAAGTAGAAATAAGAGTGGGTAAATAACTTGTAGTTCCGCACTTAAGATGAGATTTATAAATGGTTTCTAAAGAATTTTCATCCAAATCCTTAGTAAAAAAAGAACCACCACCACCATTGATTTGTAAATCGATAAACCCAGGCATCAAGTAATCTCCATCAAGGTCAATTACTTCGGTGTCTGCACTCTCGTTAATTTTTTCTGCCACATTTACAATTCTATCTCCATCTACCAGTACCGAATGTTGAGGTAAAATATGTTCTCCAGAGAGAACTGTAGCATTTTTGAATAATTTTTTCATAATATCTTTTAACGATGTGACTGCAAAGATAAATTATTATTGATTATAATCATAAAAAAACAATAATTAGGAGCTTACCTTTCGTTATACTTAAGAGGCTATTTCTCCCCTACGGTCGGGCTTTCTGTTCCCAATCTTTTTTTATTTTTTATTGACTTAGGATTAAAAAAAAAGGATTTACACGTCAATCCCTAAGCCTAACTAATGTTAAAATTTTACCTCAACTGCCTTCTCACCATCCCACCTATAATATTGGGTACGTTTATTAACTTCGTTATAGCGAAAGTCACCATCTTCATCGTCAACTTCTTCTAAGTCAACCGTAACAACAACTATTAATTCTTCAATAGGTACTTTTATACCTTTTGGGTAAGGGAAAATCCTTAACTCACCAGTGTTCTGGTTAAAAATGCCATTAATATCAGCCTCTTCTACTAAGAAAATCTTTTCCCCAAATTTTAAGGGAAAAAAGACAGTTGAATAAGACTCCTCCCCAAGATACGACCCAATGATGTTTTTTAATTGACCATTTTTATCTACAGCAATCTAACTTATAGAACTTGTCCCAGGACAACTTTCCCTATATGTACGATACTTAAGTACATTTTTACTAAAATTTAATCCGTTGTTAGTTAATGGGTGTATACCGTATCCGTGGCTCTTTCTGAGTCTTATTGTGTCAATTAACTGGTGGGTGCTATCTACACTTTTTAGTAGCACTCCCCCGACACCTTCTGGGTTTTCTTTTACAAGAACATTACTCGCTCTTAATCGTAAATTAGCTAAATCATTGCTAAATAAATACCCTTTTTTATTTTTGAAATACACTTCGTACCAATCGGGTTTGCTCCAATACGCTGTTGTCGTTAAACTAAACTCTCTCCAAGACCTAGTCTTTTCGTTTAGATATAAGGTGTCTATTACCTCATTATTAAGTGAAGGACTACAGTACAAAAAAGTCATTTCTTTAAAAACGAACAAATCTTTTCTTTTTCTAGAGATGATGAAATCCCTTTTGTCTAGCGTGTCGCACTGTGTAATGAATAAATTTTCATTTATTATTTTTTCTTTAATAGTAGTGGTATCCAATTTTATTAAACCAGTTTGAGTTTGTGCCTTAGGACTGCAACTAGCAAGTATTAGAATTAAAAGAGGGTATAAAAACGTTCTCATATTAAATAATGTTGATGTATATATATAAATATAGATATTTTTTTTATAAAACTGTTCATCTTCTTTCAAATGTCAAAAACATATTCTAATATTGCAATATGGGAATAACAAAAACAGATGGTTTTTCTATTAAAATCACCGAAATGGCAGAGATATTAAAAGCGGTAGGTCATCCTGCAAGGCTTTCTATTGTGCTACATTTAGCCAATACATCGTCTTGTATTTGTAATGATATTGTAGAGGAATTACCATTGGCTCAGCCTACTATCTCTAGGCATTTATCAGAACTAAAGCGTGTAGGATTGATAAAAGGGGCGATAGAAGGGAAAAATATTTGTTATTGTATCAATCAAGATAAGTGGAAACAAGTAGAACTTATGATTGGTGATATTTCTGAAATGATACTTGCGAAACAAAAATGTTGTTAAATATTAAATTACATAAAAATGAAATTATCAGAAGTAAAAAAACAGTTAGAAAATTTAAGTGAAATAGCATTTCAATTACCGAATGGAGATTTAGTGCCAAGTCATTTTCATGTGACGGAAATAGGGAAAGTTTCAAAGCATTTTATAGACTGTGGTGGAGTAGTAAGAACGGAGGAGGTTGTTAATTTTCAGCTTTGGAATGCTAATGACTACGATCATCGTTTGCACCCAGAAAAATTATTAAAAATCATAGAATTATCAGAGCGTGTACTGGGTATTTCGGATTCAGAAATTGAAGTAGAGTATCAAGCTGAAACTATCGGTAAATTTGGGTTGGATTTTGATGGAGAAAATTTTATTCTTACTACAAAACAAACAGATTGTTTAGCAAAAGATAATTGCGGTGTGCCTGAAGCAGAAGAGGAAACTTCTTGTACACCAGGTGGAGGTTGCTGTTAATATAAATGAAGATGTTTAAAAAGATTCAGAAAACGATTAATATAGGAACTTTATCTATTGATAGGAAAGTTGTATTACAAGTACTGATTGATTATATTCAAATTAAGGTGGATAAAAAAGAAATTATCCGTCTTAATTTTATTTGTACACATAATTCTAGGCGGAGTCATTTGTCTCAAATATGGGCACAGGTGATGGCTTATTATTTCGATATCAATAGTGTGCATTGCTACTCTGGAGGTACGGAAGCTACTGAGGTATACCCAATGGTAGTAGAGGTTTTAAATGATACAGGGTTTCATATTAAGAAGTTGTCGGAAGAAGGGAATCCTGTGTATAGTATTAAATATACAGATAATGAACCTTCTGTTATTGGTTTTTCTAAAAAGTATGATGATGAGTTTAATCCTCAATCAGGGTTTGGGGCAGTGATGACTTGTTCTGGGGCTGATAATGGTTGCCCAATAGTGAGAGGGTCGGAACAAAAAATATTATTTATCTTTGAAGATCCTAAAGTGTTTGATGGTACTTCGCTACAAAAAGAAAAATATAAAGAAAGGAGCATAGAGATTGCGAGGGATTTATATTATGTTTTTTCAAATATTAATGCTTTCTAAATGGTTATTTCATTGGTTGCGTAAGGGATAGTAGTGGAAATCCTTTCCGATTTTTCATCGGGAAGATTGGAAACGAATAGCCCGACCACATGAGCTTTTTTGGCGAATGTGGGAACGCCCTAATTGTTTTTTAATGTTTTTTGTTCAAGTTCTGCAACTTTTTGTTTAAACATTTCCATGAGTTGATCTTCGTTCTCGCTATTAAGTTGATAGTCTTCATAAGAGATTTGCTCACCTATGATTACTTCTATATCTTTGCCAAATCTAGGTACTATTTTTCCTTTTGGTAGCAGTTCGTGTGCATTATGAATGTACACGGGTACAATAGGAACTTTTGCTTTTTGTTGTAGAAATAAAAAACCTTTTTTAAATGTTTTCATTTTTCCGTCAGGACTTCTTGTGCCTTCTGGGTAGATAAGTAAAATGTTTTGATCATCAAAAACTTCCATCATATTCTTAACGCTAGATGGTCGAAATGCCGCCCGATCAATGGGAATTGCACCAAAATAACGGTGAAATTTATTTTCCCAGTTTTTGATAAAATGTTCTTTTTTGGCGGCAAAATGTACACGTCTTTTTAAGAAAAAAGCAGAGAGTGTGCCAATAGTGTAATGATCGAGATAGCTACTGTGATTAGCAATGAGTAAGACGGGACCTTTGGCAGGGATGTTATAAATCCCTTTGGTGCTACGCAACCACATTTTTAATATTAGGTAGAAGTTAAAAGTAATGATTTTAGGGTAGGGGTAAGGAATAGTTTTTTCTTTGATAATTTCCCAGGTTTCTTTTTTTGCTTTTCGTTTTAGTTTACACTGAGGGTTTACTATATAGGATTTATTGGCAAGTTTGAGTAGTGGGCTATCAGTGTTTTTAGAACCGTAAGCAATGATTTCTGTGTTGTGTGAATTAATTTTATACTTCTCTAGTAAGTTTTGAAAAGCTTTCTTTTTTTCTGATTTACTTACGATGCGTTGTGTCGTTTTTCTAGTAAATCGCCCTTTTTTTTGCTCTAAAATTGACCCTATATACCCATCAAGCTCTAATCTGCTGACTATGTGCTTGAGTAGTATTTCTGGTGATGAGCCAATAATGTATTGTTTGTAGCCTAAGGATTTGTACTCTTCTATTTTAGGGTATACAAATTCGTTGAGGTGGTGTGTAAAGTAGCCACTTAATTCTTCTTTGATGTAGGTTTCAAATTCTTCTACGTTAAGGTTTCGGAAGGATTTGAAATAAGAGTTGAAAAATCGTTGGTTACCAAATAGCCGACTAATGGTGTAGTAAGGGATTTTGAATAATAAAACTAAGCCAATCCATATCTTGGCTCTTCTTGAGTGCTTGAGTGCTGTTTTGATAAAATATATTTGGTGCATACATGTACGATACGTAAATGCCTTCTCAAAACTCCATATTACAACCTTATCCGCCATTCTTTTTTTGTCCTAATTGCGTGCAAGTTACTTAACGTCCAAAACTATTCTATGGTTTTAGGGTAAAATGATTTTCTTTTTTTGATTTCAAGGCAAATGGTTTTGTATATTTCGCTTGTGCATGAGGTTTTGAAGAAATATTGGGTTTATGATGATTTTCGTCCTATGCAGGCGGAAGTGATACAAGCGGTACTGGATGGAGGAGAAGTGCTTACTTTGATGCCTACTGGTGCAGGTAAGTCAGTGTGCTTTCAGCTACCTGCGTTGATGCTAGAGGGTATTACGCTTGTGGTATCTCCTTTAGTGGCTTTAATGAAAGATCAAGTACTGAACCTTAAAGAGAAAGGTATAGATGCTAGTTGCCTGTATGCAGGTCAGTCTTATGATGAGCAAGAGTCGATTTGGACTAGGGTATCTTCGGGATTAAATAAAATATTATACGTTTCTCCAGAACGTTTAAGTAGCAAATCTTTTTTGGATAGAATCAAGTATGTTTCTATCTCAATTCTTGTTGTGGATGAAGCACATTGTATCTCGATGTGGGGGCATGATTTTAGACCATCATACCTTCGTGTTGTAGATTTTAGAAAAGAGTTTTGTCCAAACAAACCTTGCATAGCACTAACGGCAACAGCTACCCCCAAGGTGGTAGAAGATATACAAATTGTATTAGGGTTTACAAAAACTCAAATTTTTAAAACACCATTTATAAGAGAAAATCTCTCTTTTTCAGTTCGGAAAGAAGCTGACAAATACACTAAGTTATCAGATGTATTTAAGCGATTTGGTCAGTACAGCTCTATCGTTTATGTCAACACTCGTAAAGAGACAGTCAATATCACTCAGTTTTTGGTAAAGAAAGGCATTAGAGCACAAGAGTACCATGCAGGGTTGAGCATTGAGCAACGCAACAAGCATCAGCAACAATGGTTAAGCGGAGAAGTGCCCGTTATCGTTTGTACAAGTGCATTTGGTATGGGTATTGACAAAGCTAATGTGCGTTTGGTTGTGCATTGGGGAGTGAGAGATAGCCTTGAGAATTATTACCAAGAGGCAGGTCGTGCTGGGAGGGATGAGCAAAAGGCTTTCGCATTATTGATTTATGACGACCAAGATTTAGTCACACAGTCGGCTTTGATTGATAAACAATATCCTGATGTTGATTTTATAAAAAGGGTTTATCATGCTATAGGTAATTATTATAACCTAGCAGTAGGCAGCCATCCACAGGAAAAACTTCCTTTCGGGATAGAGGTTTTTTGTGAAAAATACAAACTTCCTACTATGGAGGCTTATCATGCTTTAAAGATTTTGGAGCGTAATAATTACCTCAGTTACCAAAACTCTAGTGAAGATAGTTCAAAGCTAAAAGTAGTGATAGACAATACAGCTATTTATAAATTGCAAGTGTCTAATGAAAGTTATGAAGCTTTTTTTAAAGTCTTAATGAGGTTTTATGGGGGGGAGATTTTGACACACTTTGTAAAGGTAGACGATTATAACCTAGCCAATCAACTGGGTTGGTCTCATGCCAAAACAATTATGACTCTTAGGAAATTGGTGGAAAATGGTGCGATAAAATATATACCCAAGCTGGAAGGGTCTGGGATTGTCTTTTTGCAAGCTAGAGCAGATGCCCAAGTCATAAGAATAGATAGAGAAAAGCTTAAATGGCTTAAAAAGCAGGCAAATCATCGTTTAGTTTCGTTCAGGAAATACCTTAATTTATCTGATAAATGTCGTTCAGTATTTTTTGGAGAATATTTTGGAGATTATCAATTGGCTGACTGTGGTATTTGTGACCAGTGTATGAATAGAGACACCAAACCAAGTGGTTTAAAGTTAAAAGTACTAGAAGTAGTTCGTCTAGGAGAAAATCTACAAGGAATTAAGCGAGTTTTGGGAAAAGAAGCAATAGAGGAGTTGCGTTTGCTGATTGACCAAGGCTTGGTGCTTAGAGAGGGGGATGATTTGACGGTTAAAGAATAATGTTGTTTCTACTTGCTGTATTGGTAGATTTTAGGGCTCTTCCTCTCTGTTTGGCGGGAGTCTATCTCGATTTTTAATCGAGAGTATTGTTTTCTGATTTCGTCATACTGAACTTGTTGAAGTACAAACAACAACAAATGATTTTCGCGAATGTGCATCCGTCCACTCAGGAATTCGAGCGCTATTTTGTTAAGAGAATTGTTTTTGTGTATTCTTTTACTTTTTAAAATATTACAATTTTCGTACTACAAAGGCAATGAAAAAAAAACACAACTCTTTTTTTAGTAAAGTTGTTTTTTTGTTCTTATAATAACAGAAATGTTTTCGTTGAAAATAAAGAATTATGAATAATAAACACGTTACTGATTATTTAGACTATTATATAAGATTAAAGACCCCCGGCTATGCTGTGATGTTAACAGGGGAGTGGGGAAGTGGGAAAACATACTTTATTAAAAAAGTTTTAGACAGCTGGGGGAAGGAAGTGGAAGAGTGTGGAGATTCTGTTGTAATGAAGCCAATTTATATAAGCCTGAATGGAATCGAGAATATGGGAAGGGTTACAGAGAAAATCAAGTCTCAAATCTACCCAATTCTACACTCTAAAAGTGCTAATTTCATTAAAGAATTAGGGAAGGGGCTTTTGAAATCATCATTAAAATTTGATATTGATTTTAATGCGGCTGACAATAAAAATGATGGCACATTATCTTATGCCTTAGATGTGTTTAAAATATTTGAACTTAAGAATACCGATAAGGTGAGAGGTAGACGCATTTTAGTGTTTGATGATTTAGAACGATGTAAAATTAACACTGAAACAATGTTCGGCTACATTAATGACTTTGTAGAGCATTATGGTTGTAAAGTAATACTTGTTGCTGACCAAATAAAAATAGGAGGCAGTGATGATGGATATCAAGTATATAGAAAAGTAAAGGAGAAATTAATAGGACAAACCTTTAAGGTTCAAAACAATGTTGGTACAGTATTAGACGGTTTCATTAAAGAGATTGGGAAAGATGTCAAAGTTTTTGATTATGAGCCATTTAAAGAGATTGTAGTTAATGTTTTTCAAACAGCAAAATATAACAATCTTCGTGTTTTGAAACAATTTCTTTTTGACTTTAATCGATTTGAAGGGTTTGTTAGCGATGAATACAAGGGCTCAGATAATTATAAAAAATTTATTGAAGGCTTATTAATTTATTTCTTAATTATATATCTGGAGATGAAGGGAGGTACTAATGTTGAATTATTTCAAGCGGTAGGCAGTCTGAGTAAGGAAGAAAGAATAATAAGTACGGGTTATGAAAAACAATATAATGTGCTTCTTAATAAATATAACATACTGCATAGCTTACATTTCTGTAAAACTTCTATCCTTATATAAGTTATATGCAAGAGGGTTTTATAGATATAGCACTTTTAAATGGATATCTCTCGACCTTATTGTTTTTCACCAAGGGAAGCGTTAAAATGATTGAGAAGATAGGGCGTTGGGAGTTTTTGGAAGAAGAGGTGTTTGAACAACTATATAAGGATGTTTTCGAGTCATTAAAGAATGAAAAAGTTCAAGAGATGCACTGTGTGATTACTTTTAGTGAAATGTTACTATTATGGAACAGTGAAAAATTAATTGATTATGATAAAAAAGACATTATAGCTTTAGCCGAAAAGAATATCAGTAGATTATTGGAAGATGGAGACCTAGACTCCCATAATATATCATCCTTTTATTGTAGCTTTCAGGTAGGGAAAGTATTGAATCAAAAAGAAGGAGATATAAGAAGAGTGCTATTGAAAAAAATAGAAGAGAAATCGAATTTATACTCTGGTTCTTTTTTGAAGCTATTATTTGAAGAAATAAACAATTCAAATGTTCGTAACCTTGAAGAAAGGTTAGAGAAATTAACCATAAATAGTTTTACAAGCTTTTATAATACAAATATTTTTAAAGAAATTGATTCCGAAAAATTTGGTAAAAGAACATTAGACATGAAAGGTGAAGCGATTAATGAACTAAAATGGTTTTTCTGTAGAAGGTACGAAGAGATACAACCGTATCATTCTGAAGAATGTTGTTGTCTGAATGGGTTTGTTCGTTATTTAGAGGATAATAATGAAAATATTAAGCCTTTGAAAAAAAGAATAATTTTGACGTTAATTAAAAAGGTAAATGAATTTTTAGAAAAGATACCTCCCCCAGAAATTAATTTTGGATAACTACTTTCCAATACAAAACTTACTAAAGATATTATCCAGAAGGTCATCTGTTGTGATTGTGCCTGTAAGCTCACCTAGGTGATGTAGGGCTTGGCGGATGTCCATTGCAAGAAAATCGCCTGTAATATTATTGTTAAGGGCTTTAAGTACTTTCTCTAAGCTTTGCTGGGTGTGTGATAAACCTTCGTAATGGCGGATGTTAGTAATAATTGTATCTCCAGATTTAAAATTATTAGCTCCTACTTTTTGAAGAATCAACTCTTTTAATTTATTAAGATTAGTACCAATATTTGCCGAGATAAACACAAAATCTTCTGTGTATTTTGTTATTTCTTTTTCTTTAATAGTATCGAGCTTATTAGCAATAAATAGATACGGAATCTTTAAGGTTTTAATCTCATCTAATTCCTTTTGCAAGGAGTTATTATCCCCTAGCTCTTCAGCGTCAAAAAGGTAAAGAATAAGAGATGCTTTGTTTAATTGCTCTTTACTACGTGCTACGCCAATGGCTTCTACTTTATCATCAGTGTCACGAAGACCAGCGGTATCTACAAACCTAAATTTGATACCTTCTATTACAATTTCATCTTCTATATAATCTCTGGTAGTACCCGGTACATCTGACACGATGGCTTTTTCTTCATTAAGCAAGGCGTTGAGTAGCGTGGATTTTCCTACATTTGGCTTCCCTGCAATTACGGTGGGAATCCCTTCTTTTATGACATTACCAAGGTCAAATGATTGCACTAATGGGATGATAACCTTTAGTAATTTGTGGATGAGTTGCTTGAGGTCTTCTCTATCGGCAAACTCTACATCTTCTTCTCCAAAGTCAAGTTCTAGCTCAATCATTGAAGCAAAGTGGATGAGTTGCTCTCTAAGTTGTTTGATATTTTTAGAAAATCCTCCTCTCATTTGGTTCATAGCTGTTTGATGTGCTATTTCTGAGTCGGATGCGATGAGGTCTGCTACAGCTTCGGCTTGGGCAAGGTCAAACTGACCGTTGATAAAAGCTCTTTGGGTAAATTCTCCTGCTTTGGCAGTTCTTGCTCCTTTGTGGATTAGTAATTGTATGATTTTTTTGACAATATAAGGAGAGCCGTGTGTAGAAATCTCTATTATATTTTCTTTGGTAAATGAGTGCGGTGCTTTGAATACACTGACAAGCACTTCGTCAAGAATGTTGTTGTCGTCGTCTCTAATTGTACCAAAATGTAGGGTATGAGAGTTGACAAGTGTTAAGTCTTTCCCTCTGAATACTTGCTTGGTAATGTTTATAGCTTCTGTGCCAGATAAACGAATAACAGCGATAGCACCAATTCCAGGTGCGGTAGCAGGGGCGATGATAGTGTCTTGAAATGACATTATTTGGTAGCGATATAAAATAAATCAAAGCAAGTATTGTCTACTTCTTTGATTTTATAATCTTCCATTTTGATGTCTGAAACTAATCCTGAATTATTTTTAAGTAATTTTTTACGGTTTATTCGATTAAGGATGTCGTAAGGGATTTGTAAGATTTGGCGTGGTAATTTATGTTGTAAATCAAAGATGTCAAAACGGGTTATTTTTTGTACAGAGGCTTTGTTTTTGTTATAGTAGTCAAATATTTTTTGGTTTCCTGTTACTCCTTTGTTTTCTACGGATGTAAATTTTTTTTTCAAAATAGTGTGTAATTCATCAATGCTGTATTCTCTTATGTGCCAAGGGTTACGGGTTATGGACATTGGTTTGTTGGGTGTGGTCACGATTAACTTGCCTCCTTTTTTGAGTACACGGTTTATTTCGCTTACAAAGGCGTTGTCATCTTGTATATGTTCAATTACTTGAAATGTAATAACAAAATCAAAGCTATTGCTTTCTATACCTGTAAGTGGTGGGATTGTGATTTGTTTGAACTCAATGTTTTTTGGTAAATCTTTACGGGCTTGTAGTGGTTCGTTTACAAATTTATCAATAGTTACAAATTTTTCACAGTTTTGACTGATAATGTCTATCCCGTATCCGCTTCCTGTACCTATCTCTAATACTTTTCCGCTGACTAGCTTGGCGGCTTCTACGTAGGCAAGTAGTGATCGTTGGTAAACAAAGTTATCGGATAGGTCTTGGTGTGATACTCGTTCGGCTGTTTGTAATATTGTCATTTTTAGTTTGTTATGTGTGCATTGTACCGCATCAGGGATAGAGCGGTCTGTTTGAAATCTTTTCCGATTTTTTTATCGGAAAGATTGAGTAGCGAAAGCCCGACCCGTAGGGGGATGCCCCAATTATTTTTAATTTATTGGCTCATTAAGTATGATTTTATAAAGTCGCTAATATCGCCATCTAATACATTGTTTGCATCGCTTCGTTCATACCCTGTGCGGGCATCTTTGACGAGCTTGTAAGGGTGTAAGACGTAATTTCTAATCTGAGAGCCAAATTCTATATTTTTTTTGTTGGCTTCTACATCGTCTCGTTTGGCATTTCTTTTTTCTACTTCTTTTTGATAAAGTTGTGATTTAAGCATTTGGAGTGCTTTCTCTTTATTAAGCAATTGTGCCCGTTCTTGTGAGCATTCTATTACAATTTCATCGTCTTTGTAGTGTAACCTTACAGCTGTTTCTACTTTGTTTACGTTTTGCCCTCCTGCTCCTCCAGATCGGAAAGTATCCCATTTTACATCTGCTTGATTGACTTCTATATTAATAGTATTATCAACAACGGGGTATACAAATACGGATGCAAATGAGGTGTGCCGACGACCGCCAGAGTCGAAGGGTGAGATACGAACTAAACGATGTACACCATTTTCGGATTTGAGATAACCGTAAGCAAAGTCACCGTCTATTTCTAGTGTGCAAGATTTTATTCCTGCTACTTCTCCTGCTTGGTAGTTGACTTGCCGTACTTTGAATCCTTGACTTTCTGCCCACATGATGTACATTCTCATGAGGATTGATGCCCAGTCGTTAGATTCTGTTCCTCCTGCTCCTGGGTTTATTTGAAGCATTGCACTAAGTTGGTCTTCTTCTCCTCCTAGCATTCTTTTAAATTCTAGGTCTTCGGTAAGCGTAATGGTGTCTTGGTAGGCTTTATCAACTTCTAATGCTTCTATTTCTCCCATTTCTTGGAATTCGTGAAGTATTTCGAGGTCTTCTAATGCTGTTTGTATGGCTTCGTATCCGTTTGTCCAAACTTTTATTCCTCTTATTTCTTTGAGGGTTATTTCTGCTTTTTTGGAGTTGTTCCAAAAGTCGGGTTGTGTGGTTTTGAGTTCTGCTTCTTCTACGTCTATTTTTTTGCGATCGTAGTCAAAGATATTGCCCTAAGGCGGTTACTCTTTTTTGGAGATTTTTTAGTTGGTCTTTTGTCATGATTATTGGGTAATGAAGTCGTCTTCTGATTGTTGATTGAGTGTAGCGTTATAGTCTGCTACATCTAGTTTTACTTGTAATGCAAAGTTGTTAAATTCTTTTTCTCCCATCATTTTTTCAAGATCATCCATTATTGAGTCTGCAAATTCAAGTAAGTTTTGTTCTAAGCAACGTTTTACATACGTTTTTTTGATGCCAATATTATATTGGTCTACACTGGCTGGTTTTAATATAATATCATAAGAAGTGAGGTCGTCATGGAGCTGATAGGCGTAGAAATCGGACGCTGAGATTAGTAATTTATTATTGAGTGGTTGCTCTTTTAGTCCTTTGTCGTAGATGGTTTTGGCTTCTAAAATTTTGCCTGATTGCTGAAATGCTAAGGCACGTTCAAGTAAATAATTAGTGTTTTTACTTAGCGATATTACTGTGCCGTATTTTTTTTGGTACAACAATAATCTTAATCGAGCTTGCATAATACTTGGGTTATTTTTGTCTTGGACTATGTCCCAATATTTATTGGCTTGGTTTGGCTTGTTGTTTTTGAGTGACTGAATGATTAATTTGTTAAGAATAAAGTTTTTGTAGTTTGGTGTGATGATTCCTTTTAGTAAGAAAATATCACTGTCAGGGTGTGATAATAGATAATATACTTTTTGAATATCGTTCATCAGTAGGTAGTCTGATATACTTGCATCTATGGTGGCTAGTAGTTCTTTTGCTAGGGTTTTGTGTGTGCTGTCGGTTTGGGTTATTTGTTCTAACGTAGATTTGAATGCAATAGTGTCACCGTTGGAAAAACTAGCAATGGCATAGGCCAGGGGTGCATCGTCAAAGGCGTAATAAACTTGTGTTTTTTTACTTTTAAGAAGGGTTTGTTGTGCTAATGAATAATTTTTATTGCGTAAAGCAATTAATCCAAATGTTCTGCTGTAATAATTTTGGATTTCGGGGTTGTCGCTATGTGATAGACTATTAAATATAAATTGAGACTCCCATCTGTCTCCGCTATAAGCATAAGTTATGGCTTTTAGATAATCAGTGTTGGTGGTGTTTAATTGTTCTTTTTTACTGATTTCATCTATTTTTTTTAAAATTTGATTAGGGATGTTATTGAGGTTACGAATGCTGTAATTGTGTAGGTATGACATTTGTACAGGACTTAATATGCTGTCGCTAATAAATGTTTGGTTAATATTACTTTTTCCTTTTTTATTAAAATAGTTGAGTGCTGCTATCTTGTTTGTGGTATAAGCAATGCTTTTGGGGAAATCATTTTTGAGTAAAGTGTCTACTATATCGTAGTAATTATTTGTGATACACAAGGCAAGCATGTTACTTATAGCGATAGGGGAGCCTTTGTGTTCGCTAATTGTGGCAAGCGTATAGTGTAGAGCACTAGAGTCTATTTTATTTATTTCTTCGTACCTAACGGCTAAATTATTATGTAAATGGCTACTTTTAGGGAATTTTTTTAATCCTTCGTTTAAGGTTTTTATAGCTAGTTCTGTGTTTCCTTTGTAATGGTAAAGGTTAGAAATGCGGATGTAGGCAAATTCTCTAGGATTTTTTTCAATGACTTGACTAAGGTATTCTTCACACTTATCAAAATTTCTGTCTTGATAAGCGTAGTTAGACATGATGTAAGAAGCTACGGGATTTCCTGCGTTATAATCTGCTACTTGGCTAAATTCTTCTTTAGCAAGCATTTCTTCTCCATTAAGCATATAAGCTACTCCTTTGTAAGAGGATTTTCCTGCTTCAAATAATGCCCACTTATGAGTGAATGTGCTTCCGTTAAAAGAGTATAGGTATAAAATGAGCATGACGGCAGAAATTCTATTGGTAAAAAAAGGAATGCCGTCAAAGGTATATGACAAGTGGTTAAAGTCAATGTTTCTAAATAAGGGTTTGGAGAAATTGACTAATAAATAGATTAAGAAAAATAAACCTGTTGCGATATGTGTAATTAATATTGCTTCTTCAAAAAGCCGTTCCATGGCAGTGTTTCCAGAGGCAAAACAAAAGTAAATAGATGCTAAGGATGAAATGGCAAGTGATAAATAAATATAACTACCAATTCCGTCAAAAGGGACGGTGGTAGAGAAAGATTTGTTACGGGTTCTATGTCCCCAAATACCAACAATAGTAGTAATTGTAATTAAGATGAATGGATCAAAATAGATTAATTTAAAATCAATTCGACCAGTAAAGTTAAGGTAATAAACGATGAGATTACCTAGGTATAAGATTGCTACAACGAGTAGTTTGTATAGGTTGTTGAACCCTCCTTTGTCGCCTTGGCTAGATTGATTAATTATTGTGCTAAAAAAAGAAAGGATATCAGCTCCTACAAGTATTAAAAACACTATAATAAGTATTGTGGGGTAGATGACCACTGAGTGAGATAACATGATAAAAGGCGCGGAGATTGTAGCGTATTGTACGATGATTATACCTAAAATAGCGGTAATAATAAAGAATGAAACAAAACGAACCCATAAAGAGATATGTGTGCCGTAAGCATGGAAGTAAAAAGCAGTACCAATATAAGCAAGGAGTGTTGCAATTAAGAAAGTTTTATTGAAGTACCCAAATACTCCGAGCATATCTATTTTGAGGAAATATATCCAGATGATAAAAAAAGTCATTAATCCTGCAAAGTGTAGTATTTTTTGGATTCGAGTAATGGCTGTAATAAAGAGTAAACTGGAAAAAACCAATAGACTTAAGTAAATTATAGAGCTTGTATTAGCCAGTTTTAAAGCCCCTGCATGATACGTTTCGTGAACAATATAGTTTTCGGCTTCTATGTTAAAATCAATAAGATATTGACTAAAAGTATCGGCAATAGTAGTGATATTACTAATGTTGGTTTGTACTTTGAGCTGAATTAAAGATTCAAATCCATTGGTATATTGTACCAATAGTAAAATAATAGTGGCAAGCAGTGTTAATATTCCAAGACTATATAATACTTTGTCTTCTTTAGCCCAATGTTTCCAAAAATTCATAATTAATCAATTACTTTAGGTACTCGAAAATAGTTAGAATCTTTGTTGGGAGCATTTTTGAGTCCAGCTTCGTGTGAAAGCATTTCTTTTGGCGTATCTTCCCTCAGTACATTTATTTCTTGTGACATATGTATGAGTGGTTTTATATTGCTAGTGTCAACTTCGTTGAGTTTTTCCATCCAACCTAGCGTTTCGCTCATCTCATTTATCATTTCAGCATTTTCACTTTCAGATAGCTCTAACCTAGCTAGGTGAGCAATGTCTTCTACTATTTTTTTGTCAATTTTCATTTATTCAATTTTGTTAATTCGTCATCCATTATTTGATAAACGCGATTTTTAAGATTGGTTACATCATCCAACGTTAATCCTTTTGTTTCTATAGGCTTATGAAAGATGATTCCGCATTTATGCCAATGTACACGGGTGTTTTTACTCTTATCGGGTAAAATTATCCAATTGTAAGGAATTGTAATAGGAATAATAGGAATTTGTTTTTCGATAGCCGCTTTAAATGGTCCATCTTTAAAATCTCCCATTTTTGGGTGTTGATTATTATGAGGGATTTTTCCTTCGGGATAAAAAGCAACACTTCTGTTTTGATCCAAAGAATCTAAAGCGTCAATATAAGATTTGTATCGTGCTTCAGGACTATGCCGGTTTACCGATATGTATAATTTTCGATACATGTAACCAAATAAAGGTACTTTACCTAGTTCTGCTTTTCCTAGAATATTGAAATAACCTGGGATTGCTAAAAATAAGGTAGGGATATCCATATATGAAGTGTGATTGGCACAGTAAACATAAGTTTGGGCTTTGTGATTAATTGGTACCTTATATTCTACTTTGAAATAAATAAAGCTTGCTATATAAGTCCAGACTGCCCAAACTTTATTCATAAAATGAGCTAAAGGGTAAGTTGTTTTATTTTGTAAGAATATAAAATAAAAAGGGTAACAGAGCAGAAATCCTGATAAACACCAAGTTACAACCCATATTGTGTAAATATTAGTAAGAAATTTCTTCAATTTTGTCGATTAATTTAATGAAGACCTTGTTTAGACTTTCAAAAATAAATAAAATTCACCAATTTTGCATTCCCAAACTGATAAGATATTAAAATATATGTATAGAATAGGAATTGATTTAGGAGGAACTAAAGTAGAAGGAGTTGTTATTGACAAGGATAATAACGAGGTTTTTCGTGAGCGATCGCCTAATGGAAGAGAAAAAGGTTATGAAGGAGTCTTATGGACAATTAAAACTGTATATTCTAACTTGATAAAAAAAATAAATAACACACCACATACATTAGGTGTTGGGATGCCTGGTTCTATATCTAAAAGAACAGGTTTGTTAAAAAATTGTAATATTCAGTTTATGAATGGAATGCCGTTTGTAGAAGATCTTAAAGAAATATTGAATCATAATCTGTCTGCTGAAAATGATGCCAATTGTTTTGCTATGGCAGAAGCGATAATGGGTGCAGGGAAAGGGAAAGAAGTGGTCTTTGGTGTAATTATAGGTACTGGCTGTGGAGGTGGATTGGTTGTGAATGGAAAAGTAATTAGAGGTTTAAGTGAAAATACTGGAGAATGGGGACATTCTATTATTAATTATGAAAATGGTGCTGAGTGGGGAGATTGTCCAAAAGGCATTGTAGAGGCTTATATTTCAGGTTCGGGGATAGAAACTCAATATAAAAAGGCACATGGTACAGAGCGAAGTGTACCAAGTATTGTAGAGGACTATAGAAATGGTTGTGAGCAAGCAAAAACGACTATGCATGAATTTTTTAATCATTTTGGAATTTCTGTTTCTAACTTAATTAAATATATAGATCCCGATGTGATTGTGTTAGGGGGAGGAGTTTCTAATGTAGATGAGATTTATACAGAAGGCTTGGATTATATAAAAAAATATGTATTTCATAATGATTTGTATACACCAGTTGTTAAAAATGAATTTGGTGACTCTGCAGGAGTGTTTGGTGCTGCATTGATTGGTGTAAATTAGTTTTCTTAAAGAAAGTTGTTGATTTTCATTCAAAAGAATATTTTTTTGAATGAAAAAGGTAGTTCTAGCCGTTCTTTATTTTATTAAAAATAATACTACTTATTTTGTAGAAAAGAACACCTAGCAAAACACCTGTGACAGCACCCATTGTTACATCTGAAGGATAATGTACACATAAGTATATCCTACTAAAAGAAACCAATATAGCCCAAGGAATGAGCCATTTCCCTAAAGGACGAATTGCTAAAAACACATAAGTAGCTAAAGCAAATACATTAGCAGCATGAGAAGAGAAAAAACCATACTTCCCTCCGCAATGGCTAAGGTCTAGTAAGGCAGATATTTCCTCATCATGGCAAGGTCTTAATCGCTCAAAGTATGGCTTGGCAAAATCACTAGAAATACTGTTGGCAGCCACTACGCTAAGTATTAACAATACAATATGGATGTAATTTTGGGGCTGAGGGTAGGCTTTGAAAAATTTAAAAATAATAAACATATAAAGAGGAATCCAAATCACTTTATCGCTCAGCCAATGCATAACAAAATCTGTATAAACATGATGAGATTTCATCAAATAAATGATGAAATCTTTATCTATTTGATCGATTTGTTGAATTATAGAGTCCAATCAATTTCTTTTTTTAATAATAATTGTGTTTTTTCTTCCGCACTATTTGGCGTTGTTTTATAGCAGTATTCCCATTCGGCTACTGGTGGCATACTCATCAGTATAGATTCTGTTCTTCCATTAGTGTCTAATCCAAATTTAGTGCCTTTGTCGTATAATAAATTAAATTCTACATAACGACTTCTACGTAAAGATTGCCATTTAATATCTTGAGAATTATAAGATTTGTTGATATGGGGTTTAATAATAGATAAATAAAGCGGGGCAAATAATTCCCCTATATTTTTCACAAAGTCAAAAATTTCTTTTTTATCTCCAGTGATTCTATCAAAAAATATTCCACCAATACCTCTTGTTTCATTTCTATTAGGTAAAAAGAAATAATCATCTGCCCATTTTTTATATTTAGCGTAAGCCCCCTCCTTATAAATATTACAAATCTTTTGTAGTGATTGATGAAAAATTTTCGAATCATTTTCATCAATAAAAATCGGTGTAAGATCTATGCCTCCCCCAAACCAAAATGTGCCATCAGACATTTCAAAATATCGGACGTTCATATGAATAATTGGAACGTGAGGGTTAAGTGGGTGAATAACAATAGATACTCCTGTGGCATAAAAATCATTAGGGGGTAATTTAAGTGATTTAAGTATTGCTTGCGGTGTTTTTCCATGTACGGAAGAGAAATTTACTCCGCCTTTAGCAAATACATTACCATTACGAATAACTCTAGTTCTACCACCACCGCCACCATCTCGTTGCCAAAGATCTTCTTCAAAAGTAGCTTTTGTTTCTATATTTTCTAATTGCTTACAGATACTGTCCTGCAAGGTTTTAAAATAGTAGCTGATTTCTTCTTTATTTATTGTCTTCATTTTTTTTTTTTAGAAAGGGTAACCAATTCCGATATTGTATACACGCTGAGTAGGGTCTTTAAAGGGGACAATTATTTGTCTTGCAGGATCCCATACTTTAAATCCAACATCAAATCTGAAAATTAAAAAAGAAAAATCTAAACGTAATCCTACCCCTGTTCCTAAGGCTATTTCTCTATAAAATTGATTAAGGTCAAACTGTGCACCAGGTCTATTTTGGTCATCTCTTATCGTCCAAGTGTTTCCAGCATCTATAAAAAATGCCCAATTTACAAAGCTAAATATTTTTTGTCTCCATTCTAAACTACTTTCTAACAGCAGTTCACCAGGTTGTTCAAAACGGTATGTAATCTTGCCGTTATTGTCAACTTGTTTGTAGGAACCAGGTCCAAGTCTTCGAGGGTTCCAAGCTCTAATACTATTAATACCCCCTGCAAAAAAGTATTTGTCATAAGGAAGTACTTGCCAAGGACCAATCCCACGAGCTACACCACTATTAAGTCTGAAACTAAGCGTGGTAAGCCTAGAGGTTGGCTGATAAAATCGAAAATCTAAATTAAGTTTTAAGAATTGATAGTAGGGGAGGTTTAGTCTTTCGGGGCGAGTATTTTCTGTTAATGGGGTGTTTTGACTAACTTTTTTATATAATTGTTTGGCTGTTTCTACTGTTCCGCCAGACTCACTTAATACCTTTAAGAAATAAGCTCGTTTGTTTTTTGTGACATCATTATTATTAAAAATATAAGTATGGTGAATGGAAGAAACAAAAGAAGGGATGAAACTCTGGCTGAGATTCACGCCATTGTTTACAGATATTTGTTCAAGGTAATTTTGGAAGTTTGCTGTAAGGTCTTGTGTATTGATGATATTAAGGTCTACAGGAGTAAAGTTGTAATTTTTTTGATCGGTTTTGTGCCAAATATAACTTCCAGTAAGGTTGAAATTCGTTCTTTTGTATTCAGCTCTTGCAATGTCTGATAGCCCTGCACTAAAAATAGTGTTGGGATTCCAATTACTCATTTTTCGTCTTGTTTTTTTAGAGAAAACGATGTCTTGCAATAAGAAAGTAGGAAAGATAAGAGATGTTTTTACACCAGCTTCTCTTACTCTAATGGCTTGTTGAGAAGTAAAACTAAAAGAGCTTTGTATGCCGTAAATTCCGCTAATTTCTAGTCGCTCAAAGCCTTTAGTTAGCTTTTTATTAACCAATTTTACATTAAAGAATGGCCCAGGGATATTTTGATTTTGATTGATGTTTACGTTTACACCAGCTTCGCTACTAAATGCCCATTTAGGGAATGAACTAGTACTAATTCTACAACTTAGGGTTGAGTCGGATGTTTCTGAATAGTTAATATTGATGAATTTGAACGACTTAAGATCCCCTAAAGCGTTTTGGGTGTTTAATGTGTTTGTGTAGCTATAATAATCACTACTGTGAATTTTGGTGTGATAATCAATCATCTTGTATGATACCTTACTTTTAGTGTCGTGTCGGTAGTGTATTTGTTTGTAATTAGTGTCTAGTTGGTTAGTGATTAGTTTACGGTCTATGATGAATTTTACATCAGTCACTTTGTATCTTTGATGTTGTTTTCCGTTGTTGTTTTTTACGATAACTTTTATTTCTGCCCCATAATAAGACTGACTAGTATCGACCTCGAAAAAGATATAATCACGTGTTAATTTATAATAACCCGAATCTTTGAGTATGATAGCTATTCGTTCTCTTTCTTGGGTAAGTAACTCACTATCATAATTACTCCCTACTTTTATTTTACTTATTGGAAGTTGCTCGTTTAGTATTTTTTGTATTTTTAAGTCATTAGTATAAAATTCTAGACTAGAAAAAAGAAAGGGTTTATTTTCTCTTATTGAATAAGTGACAGAAGCTTTACGGCGTTTGATTTTTGCGTCGCTATCTATGTCTACTTCAAAATACCCGTTAGATTGATAGAATAGCATTAATTGCTCTCTTGTTTGTGCGACTACACTAGAGTCTTGAAAAGCAGGAGCTTTTCCAACTACACGCATTGTCCAGTTACCATCTTCTATGATTGTTTGTTGTTTGGACAAGCGTTTGTTACGTTTTTTAATTGTACGCTGTGTTGTTCTTAGTTTTTTGTTTTCTTTTAAAGTATTATCGTTAGATATAGCGTTCAGTTTTTTTTCAAAAAACACTTTCAAACTATCCTTTTTTCTTTTTTCGAACTCTACATCAAAACGTTTTTCACCTTTTAGATAAGCCCTTAAGTAGGGAGTTACTTGAGGTAGTAATATCTTCCTGTTAGTCTGTTGAGAAAAGTATTCTTCTAAGGTATAAGAAGAATATTTTTTATTTCCTTTTACTTTTTGTTTGTATAATAAGGTTTTTTCTTTGTACTTATCATTAGATAAGTGTCTTTTGGGGCTAATACATTGCGTCAAGGATACCAAAATAATGAGTAGAACCCATATTAATCCATTGTTGGTCAGTATATTATGATTACGAATCGTCAAGTTAAAATCATTAATTCTCTTCAGCGTAAGAAATTTAGAAAAGAATATCAGTCCTTTATCGTGCAAGGTACAAAAAGTGTATTAGAATTATTAAGTTTTTCTACACTAGATATTGACTTATTATTAGTAACAGAAGAGTTCAAAACTCTTCATCATGTTTTGATAGAGAAAAGCAATAGTCAAGAGCTTGCGGTGGTAACAATATCAGAGCTAGAGAAGTTAGGGACTTTTGAGACTAATTCATCTGCTTTGGCAGTAGTGAGGATGCCTGAAAAGATTGATTTTACATATGAAAAAGGAGAGTATGTATTGGTTCTGGACGACATCAGAGACCCAGGTAATTTGGGGACAATTTTAAGAATAGCAGATTGGTACGGAATAAAAAAAGTGCTTTGCTCTACCGAAACAGTAGATGTTTATAACCCTAAAGTAATTGCAGCTACAATGGGAAGTTTTTCAAGAGTTACTATTTTTTATGAAGACTTAAAAGAAGTTTTGACTCAATATAAAGGCGAGTTTATTGTCGCAGCTTATTTGGAAGGAGAAAGTATTTATAAAATGAATTCAGGTAACAAAGGAGGTTTTATTATTATTGGAAATGAGTCAAAAGGAGTGTCCGAAGAGTTGATGTCTTGTGTGTCAAATAAAGTGACAATACCTAGAATTGGCGGAGCGGAGTCGTTGAATGCAGGAATAGCCACAGCAATATTTTGCGACAACATAATAGGTAGAAATGCTTAGGGTATTAGAAATAATAGGATTGTTTGTCCTAACTCTGCTATTTCTTTTGTTAGACATTCCTATTTATCTAAAATACTAGCACTATTACCTCCAATCATAATATGCGGGTATTATATGTACAAGCATCGGTTGTATAATTGGACATTTTCTTCTGAAGGAATTAAGAGAATGTTAAGTTTTTTGTTTTTAGGGGTAGGCTTGTTTCTTTATGTTTTTCTTGCGATTCCTGACAAACTATTTACTGTTCCTCTTAACAATATACCGATGTGGCTTGGGATCATTGTCATTTATAGTTTATTTTCTGTATTACCTCAGGAGCTTCTTTATAGGACATTTTTCTTTTACAGGTATGAATCATTGTTTAATCAAAAATGGATGGTGATTGTAGTAAATGCCTTAGTTTTAGCCTTTACTTTTTTTGGCGGACTACTATTTCCCTATACTTATTCCAAAACAAAGTCTATAGTACCGACCAGTTTAGAGCATTCTCTTTATGGAGTATGGATATTTACAATAGGAATGGGAGAGATGTTGGATTTTCCGATGTCTTAATTACTTTATCATCATCAACTTTATTCTACCCAAAGCTTCTAGCTCTACATGTAAAGCTTTTTTTCGTGTGGAGGAGTTTTTTGAGCAAGATTCATCAGGACTAATTATATAGATATATACTTTGTTCATTTTTCTACCCAAAGACTTTTGGTTAGGTCTACCAAGTAAGGCTAGATTATCTCTACTAGGTAAGCCAATTAGCTCGTTTTTATGCTTTAATAACACCTTTGCTAACTCAAGGCGGTGACTTCTACATCCGCTATGTTCTGCTTTCCATAGTTCACTATCGAAGCCTTCCAGCTCATATTTACTACTACAAGAAGATAATATAAAGAATGAAAATAAGAGACTTGCGTAAACTGTGGATAATAATGCTTTCTGAAACATAGTGCTTATAGGATTGATTTTATATATTTATCGCAATTTAAGACAATTTAGGGTATTTCTATGGCAGAGTTTGACGAAAATGAATTAGACCACTCAGAAGATGAACAAATCCATCATGTTGTTCCCGTTTCGGGGATGTATGAAAATTGGTTTTTGGAGTATGCTTCGTATGTGATTTTGGAGCGAGCAGTGCCAGCTATTGGAGATGGACTTAAGCCTGTACAACGCCGTATTCTTCACTCTATGAAAGAAATGGATGATGGAAGGTTCAACAAAGTAGCTAATGTAATTGGGCATACAATGCAGTATCATCCGCACGGAGATGCCGCTATTGGAGATGCTATCGTAAACTTAGGTCAAAAAGATTTATTATTAGAAACCCAAGGTAACTGGGGAGATACCCGTACAGGAGATAGAGCAGCAGCAGCTCGTTATATAGAAGCTCGCTTGTCTAAACTTGCTCACGCCATTGTATTTAATCCTCAAACTACTGACTGGCAACTGTCTTATGATGGTCGTAAAAAAGAACCAACAGGATTACCCGTTAAGTTTCCATTAATACTTGCACAAGGAGTAGAGGGGATTGCTGTAGGTCTTGCTACCAAAATAATGCCTCATAATTTCTGTGAAATATGTGAAGGCTCTATTGCGGTACTAAAAGGAAAGAAGCCTAAAATATATCCAGATTTTTCGACAGGAGGTACAGCAGATGTCTCTAACTATAATGACGGACTCAAAGGAGGGAAAATAAGGGTTAGGGCAGACCTTGAAATTGCCGATAAAAAAACGATTTTAGTTAAAAGTGTCCCTTATGGTATAAATACATCGGGTATGATTGACTCTATCATTAGAGCCAATGACCAAGGAAAAATCAAAATCAAAAAGGTAATAGACAATACTGCCAAATACGTTGAGTTAGAGATTCAGTTAGGTACAGGGGTTTCGCCAGATGTGATGATAGATGCCTTATATGCCTTTACTGATTGCGAAGTGTCTATATCTCCCAATAATTGTGTAATTATTGATGATAAACCCGTGTTTATGGGGTCTAGTGAGATGTTAAGGATCTGTACCGAGCAGACGGTAGATTTATTGAGACGTGAGTTAGAAATTAAAAAATTAGAATTACAAGAAAGAATTTTTTTTACAACCTTACTAAAGATATTTATAGTAGATGGTATGTACAAAGATGCTAGATATGAAGGCTCTTCTACATTTGACGATACTGTAAAAGTGCTTTATGAGCTATTTGATAAATACTTATCGCAGTTTTATAGAGAAATTCAACCAGAAGATTTCAAAAAGTTAGTAGATAAGCCTTTAAGCTCAATTACCCGTGTAGACATCAAACGTGAAGACGAAAGAATGATTACTTTACAAGAGGAAATTGATAAGGTAGAGTATAACTTAGCTAATATTATAGATTATACTATCGCTTACTATCAAAACTTACTTGATAAGTTTGGTAAGGATAAGCAACGTAAAACTATTCTTACAGAGTTTGAAGCCATATCGGCTAAGCGGGTAGTAGCTAATAATGCCAAGCTTTATGTCAATTATAAAGAAGGGTTTGTAGGGATGTCTTTAAAGAAAGATGAGTTTGTGAGTGATTGTTCAGATATTGATGATATTGTTGTTTTCCGTAAGGATGGAAAAATGATGGTCACACGTATTTCTGACAAAACTTTTGTAGGAAAAGACATCATTCATGCTCAGGTATGGAAAAAAGGGGATGATCGAATGGTGTATAATCTGGCATATTTAGAAGGAGGTAATGGAGCTACAATGGTCAAGCGGTTTGCCGTTACGAGTATTACTAGAGATAAAGAATATGATTTGACCAAAGGGAATGCCCGCTCTAAAGTGCTTTATTTCTCTGCAAACCCTAATGGAGAGGCAGAAATAATTACAACTTATCTGACTTCTGGCTGTACAGCAAAGAAAAAAGTGTTTGATTTTGATTTTAAAAATTTAGCGATAAAAGGAAGAGGAGCTGGAGGAAATAGATTGACGAAATACCCTGTGCGTAGAGTGGAACAAAAATCTAAAGGAGTGTCTACCTTGTCGGGAATTAAAATTTGGTATGATGATACGGTAGGTAGGATCAATACCGAAAATAGAGGAATTTATGTAGGTGAATTTGATGGAGATGATCATATTATTGCATTCTACAAAAATGGAGATTATGAATTAAGTTCTTATGATTTGGTGAACCGATATGACAATAAAAATCTCTTGTTGATTACACGTTTTTCTTTAGATAAAGTATTCTCTATGGTGCATTATGATGGAGGGAGTAAAAATCATTATGTCAAAAGGTTCAAGATAGAAACTACTACTGCAAATAAGAAATTTAGCCTTGTGACGGATGAGAATAGCTCCAAAGCACTTGTAGTGTCGGCTCATGTTAATCCCATAGTGTCGCTTACTTACCGAGACGGACGTAAGCATGATACTCAAGAACTTAGTTTAGTGTCTATTATAGACGTAAAAGGATGGAAGGCAATTGGTAACAAGCTAAGTAATGAGAAGGTTGTAAAAGTAGAGCTACTATCACCTCAAGAGGAAGAGAGAGAAGAGGCTTCAGCTGAGGAAATTCAATCAGTAACCAAAGCTGAGAAAGTAGTTAAGCCTGAAACTAAACAAGAAGAAAAATCCAAATCTGACATTTTAGCGGAAGCAAAAAAAGAAGAAAAGAGAATTGAAACAGGAGACACAATAGACTTGTCGCCAAAAAAGAAGGATGTAGGAGATGATAATGGGCAAACAAGCTTGTTTTAAATAGTTCTAAGATGACATTTACAGAATACTTGGCAACATTTATTACAGACAATAAAAAAGGTAAAATACAAAAAGTTTTATCTCAGCGTACACGTCACATGACTATTGTGCTAGAAGATATTTTTCAGCCCCATAATGCTAGTGCTGTAATCAGAACGTGTGATTGTTTTGGAGTACAGGATTTACATGTTATCGAAAATAAATTCAAGTACGAATTGAATCCTAAAGTTGTGCTAGGGTCTTCCAAATGGATTGATTTACATCAATACAGTAACGAAAATAAAGAAAGTGCAACGGTAGAAACCTTACAGAAACTCAAAAAGAAAGGTTATAGAATTGTAGCCACCACTCCACATACTGATGATATAGATTTGGATGATTTTGACGTGTCTACACCTTTTGCTTTGGTCTTTGGTACAGAGCAAGAAGGTATTAGCGATGAGGTGAGAACTGAGGCAGATGAGTTTGTAAAAATCCCTATGTATGGCTTTACCGAAAGTTTTAATATCTCGGTAAGTGCGGCCCTTTGTATGCAACACTTGTCTTTTAAGATGAGAAATGAAAAAATTAATTTTTATCTTTCGGAAGAGGAAAGAAAAGAGTTAACTTTGAAGTGGTACAAAAGAATAGTAAAAAGTGCTGCTCAACTGGAAGAACAGTTTTTGGAAAAATGAGAAAACAAGTATTATTAATTATAGCTATTTTTTGCGTATCTCTAGCTTCTTTGGCTCAGGTGAACGTATCAGGTGTGGTATATGCCCAAGATGGAGAATCTACTTTGCCATTTGCTACAATCAAATCTGTAAAAACAAGTAAAACTACCCAAACTGATATAGATGGGAAGTACAGCATCTCATTGCCATCTGGAGATGATAGCTTGCGGGTACTTGCCTTTGGAATAAAACCTAAATCTATTTACGTAACGAATGAGTCTATTCAGATAATTGACATTTACACAGGAGAAGATGCCGTAGAATTAGAGAAAGTAGTTTTAGTGGCTGCCGAGAACCCTGCTTTTAATGTATTAAGAGAGATTAACAGATATAAAAAACAAAATGATTATAGTAAGTCATCGGGTTATAAATATGATAGTTACAGTAGGATAGAAGTTGACGCAGATAATATCACCGAAAAATTTAAAGAAAAAAAAATCTTACAAAAAATAGGAGAGGCTGTACAAGAGTTAGACTTGCTAAAGGATGAAGATGGAAATGACTTGTTACCAATTTACATCTTTGAAACAGTGTCAAAATTTTCAGCTAAAAACAACCCTTACACTCAAAAAGAAACCGTAGTAGCCACCAAAGCAAGTGGTTTAGGGATTGAAGACGGTGGTTTGGTATCTCAATTTGTAGGAGCATCATATCAGCAATTTAATTTGTACGACAATACGATTACAGCATTTGGAAAAGAATTACTCTCACCAGTATCGGCCTTTTGGAAATCTAATTATAAATACATGCTACTAGATACAAGTATAATATATCAAGGAGATTCCGTCTATTATATCAAATTTAGACCCAAAAGAGCCCAAGACTTAGCTTTTGTTGGTGAGATGTATATCGGTTATAGTGATTATGCAATCCGTAGGTTAGAAATGAAGCTACAGGAAACGGCTAATCTTAATTTTATCGACAAACTCTCAATCAATAGGGAATGGAAAAAATCAGAAGAAAGTTTTTGGTTCCCTAAAGACACTTACCTAGAAGTAGGAGTGAAGGAGCTGAGTAAAAACATGACAGGTTTACTTATAAGAACCCGTACCGCTTATTCAAATGTTAAATTGATAGATGAGTTTCCTGATAAACACTTTGAATATGGTCTTGATTTGGCAGATGACAGAAGAGATAAATCAGAAAAATTTTGGAAAGAAAACAGAGCAGATTCCCTTACTGCCGATGAACTTCGTGCAAATGAATTAGTAAAAGAAGTAAGTGATTCACCAATTGTGAAATCATATTTAGACATCATAGATGCCGTATTTGGTGGACGTTACCCAATATTAAACAAAAAAATATGGTTAGGGACATACAGTAGATTGTACGCCTATAATACTATTGAAAAACATCGCTTAAGATTAGGTTTTAAAACATTTAATGAATTCAGTAGCAACATACAACTACAAGGATATACAGCTTACGGAACAGGAGACAATGCTTGGAAGTATGGAGCAAAAGTTAAGATTATTGTACACAGAAAACCATGGACAGAATTACAATTTGCATCCAAAAATGAAATAGACTTATTAGGCATTACAGGTTTAGTACAAAGTGAGCTTTTTGATATCTTTACAAAATGGGGGACTCAGAGCGGTGCAATGTGGAACAATGAGCAAAGTGTATCTATTTACAGACAGCTAAATAGGCATTTCTCTACCAAAATAAAATTAAAACATAACGAAAAAAGCCCTTTATTTAACTACGCCTATCATAACCCAAATAACCAATCAGAAATCAAATCAAACCTAACAACCAACGAAATAGTAACAAGCTTAAGATTTGCCAAGAATGAAGTTTATGCTGTAAATGGAATCAATAGAAAGCGTCTGGGAGGTTCCAAATGGCCTACTTTTGACCTTGACTATACCTATGGAGCAAGCGGAGTATTAGGTAGTGATTTAGAATACCACAGGTTGGACTTGACTGTGTTTAAGAAAATAGGCTTAGGAGGATTCGGGAGAACTAAATTTTGGATTAAAGGAGGTAAAATTTTCAATCCCGTACCTTTACATTTACTCAAAGTTCATTTAGGAAACCCTACCCCTTTCTATTCGGTATATGCCAATAATACAATGAACTTTTTTGAATTTGCTTCAGATGAATATATTCAGTTTACTCACGTTCATCGATTTGATGGATTTTTTATGAATAGAATTCCTTTAATCAAAAAGCTTAAGTGGCGTGCCGTAATGACCTCCAATATTGTTTGGGGAGGGCTATCTGAAATCAATAAAAAGCTAGATGCATCTGGAAATTTGAAATTGAACACATTGGAAGCTAAGCCTTATGCTGAAATTGGTTATGGATTAGAAAATATTTTTAAATTCTTACGTGTACAAATCTATCACAGGCTGAGTTATACAGACCTACCCAAAGCACAAAATTTAACTATAAAAGCAGCTATCTTGGTTACTTTGTAGTTTAGATTTGAAAATTGGGGGCTTCCCTGTCGGTCGGGCTTTTTGTTCCCAATCTTCCCGAAAAAAAATCGGGAAGGATTTCCACGTCAATCCCTAAGCCATTTCTATCCTATTTTTCTTGGTTAAATTAAATATTATACTTATTTTGAAAAGCTGTTCAAGTGAGCAAGTCTAAAAAAAAAGCTATGATAAACAAAAACCAAACATTCCAATACGAAATATTGATCTCTGACACATCAGGGAAATCAGAAATTAAAACATTCAGATCATTAGCAATGGCATTGTGCTACTCAGACAAATTATGGACTAATGCAGTTTTAAAAAACACCACCAAAGAAAGTGTTATACAAGATAAAAAGCTAGGGATTAACTTAAAAATACAAGAAACTTCAAAAGGAAGCGAGCATTTTATTATTAGTTTATCAAGTACAAGTTTAGCCAAACTAGACTCATTTCGCCATGATTTATTAACTCATGTCCGTAAAAAACTAGGATTTACAAATATTCAATTATTAGTAGACGAAGTTTCTGACCACGTTTCATTATCAATCTCCCCACTTGTCAACCAACTAGAAGTTGCAATTAGAAATAGCCTAAGTAAATTTTGTGCAGAAGGAGAAGGATCAAAATGGTGGGAATCAAAATCAAAAAAGATAATCTCTGGGCATGTTAAAGAAAGAACGTCTAACGGATTGATAGACTTAAGTATTTCACTAACCACTAAGGAAGAGCTTAGAGACTTATTAAATAATACCAAAATATTAGATCTAGCATTCCCAAATAAAAAAGTATTGAATAAGTGGAAGGAATTAAATGACATGCATTATGCTGGATTCCCTTCTTCTAAGGACTTAAAAGATGCTGAGAAATTAGCTAAAGAGGTAACTGCAGTTATTTCAAAACAAGTAGTAAAACCCACAACAAGTATAGTGAAGAAAAGTACACCTACCGCTAAACCTAAAAAAGTAGTAGCTACAACCAAAGCGGTAAAGAAAAAAACAGCAAAAGTAAAAGTTGTTAAAATTAAGCCACAGGCTCAAGTAAAGAAAGTAACAGTTGCTAAACCAATTAGTGTAAAGCTAAACCCAATAACTGAAGTTAAAGAAGTAATAACTCCAGCAGCTTCTGTTCAACAAGTAGTAGAGAAGAAACCACAGCCAGTAAAAGAAGTGTCACTTGATGCTTTTAATATTATATCTAAAGAAGGTTTGGTGAAAGAGTTAAAAGAAGTAGAAAGCAAATCAAGTGGTTTTGTTGACTTACAACATTTTGTAAAATCTGATTTACCGAAAAAAGGTTATGCCTTTGGTCCAGCTTATTCTATCGCAAGAGGATTGGATGCTGAAGGGATTATTGAGATTTATGACACAAAAGATAGTCAGGGGGTATTTGTGAAAGCGATTAGAACACGTTAATTTTTATAAGACGAGAGGTTTGATGCTATTAAACCTCTCTGTCTAAATCAAACCCTTCAAGATAGTCAGCTACTTTTCGTACGAACATCCCTCCTAAAGAACCATCAACTACTCTGTGATCATAAGTATGTGATAAGTACATCATATGTCTAATTCCAATAGTATCTCCTTGGTCAGTTTCTATTACTGCGGGTTTCTTTTGTATCGCACCAAGTGCCAAAATACCTACTTGAGGTTGTACAAGTATAGGTGTACCCATTACATTGCCAAAAGAACCCATATTTGAGATAGTGTATGTGCCGCCTTGTAGGTCGTCTGGACTTAGTTGGTTTTGTTTAGCACGTCTAGCTAAATCATTTACCTTTGTAGTAAGCCCCACGAGATTGTATCGGTCAGCATTATGAATAACAGGCACAATTAAGTCTCCACTAGGTAAAGCTACGGCAATACCTATATTAATGTCTTTTTTGACAATAATACGGCTACCGCTATCATCTACCGATACGTTCATCATAGGGTAGTCTTTGAGAGACTTTACTACGGCTTCTATAAATAACGGTGTTAGTGTTAAAGCTACACCTTCTTTTTCTTTAAAATGTGTTTTGAGTCTATTTCTCCAGAAAACTACATTGGTGACATCTGCTTCTACAAAAGAAGTAACGTGAGGTGCGATTTGCATCGATTCTACCATTCTTTTGGCAATTATCTGACGCATACGCCCCATTTCTATTATTTCATGTTCTCCGCTTATCGACTTAGCTGGTGACGATACAGGTGTTGCAGGAGAAGATATGATTGATTTAGTAGTTTCTACTTGAGCAGTGATTGGGACATTGTTAGATTTATTCTCAACTAAGCTGAGAATATCTTTTTTAGTAACTCTTCCATCTTTTCCGCTTCCCGCTATTTTGCTTAATTCTTCAAATGATATGTCTTCATTTTTGGCAATATTGAGTACCAAAGGAGAGAAAAATCCATTGTTGCTACCGTTTAAGTTTACAGGTGTTGTAACTTCTGTGATTGGTTGTAGTAGCTCAGTTCCAGGTATGTCGTTATTTGATTTTTGTATAGGTGCACTATCTATAGCAGGAGAGGGTTTAGGTGTTGCTACTGTTCCGTTGGTTTCTATCTCAGCAATAGGAAGTCCTACTTGCACGACGTCACCTTCTTTGTAGAGTAAAGTTTTAATAACACCATCACTAGGTGCCGGTATTTCGGTATCTACTTTGTCTGTACCTACTTCTAGTAAAGAGTCGTCTTCATTGATCTTATCACCAACTCCCTTCATCCATTTCAAAATGGTGCCTTCAATCACACTTTCTCCCATTTTGGGCATACGAACCTCTACTATAGCCATATTGTAATTTTAAATTTTTGGAATACTAGTTATCACTCATGTAATTTTACAAAGATAATTCTTTATCACATATAAACCAATTTAACCTAAAATAGCAAAAATTAAATTAATAAAAAGGAGGTTTTAAAGTTTAGTGATTTTGATAGTTTGATTACCTTTTGAAGTACTTATTCTGAATATATAAATCCCTGATTCCCAATTTGATAGATTTATTTTTTTGTTTGAGTTACCGATGCCCAATGTCGCTTTTAAATTCCCCTTTACATCGGATACTTCACTAATGCCTGGTATAGAGCTAGAAAGGGTAATCTCATCGTTAATAGGGTTGGGGTAAACTGAAAAGGAAAAACGGTGTTTATATTCTTTAATTCCTGTAATACATAAGTTAGGGTTATATATCCCTGTTATCCCTGTATTACCTTCTACACAAGTTCCGCAAGAATCAACAATTGCTGTACCTCCCTTGTCACCATTGCAGTCAGGTTTTTTAATGAAATTGGCTAATAATCTTAGGTAGTGCACTTGATAATTATTACTATTTTCAGTTACTTCCCATGAATTTAATGGCCAAGAGTTGTTAAAGTCTTTATAAGACTTTTGATCGGGTTGATTTAAGATGATACTTAAATCTTCGGATAAACATTTTGCATTATTAGCAACTCCATCACAATCATTAGGGCAACACCCGTCTATGCTATAATTAGGGTTGGGACCGCCTGCTAGGAAGCCAGGAGCTGGACCATAAGTAGATACGCCAACTCTATCATATAATGGGTTATCATCATTAAACCAAGAATGAAAAATTTCATTGACCGAGTTTTCAGCCCCCAAATTATTCATGTTAGTGAGGTAGCTTATGTTTTTAGGATTAACTCCGTGTAGGTAGTGTATATAATGCGAAGCTGCATTTTTGGCATCAGTATGGCGTGCGGTGTAAATGTTATAATTGATAAGGTTCATGTATTCTAAGCCTACTTTTGATTTTTGCCCATTACTACCCCAAGTGTAATCTTTGAGGTGAGATAGATAAGAGTCGTTGTCATTGTCATAAGCAATAAAGATTTCGTCTTTATCCATGCCTGCTTGATACCGTGATATGATGGTGTTTGAAACGGTGTTATTTATTCCGGTAAGAGAGGCGTAGTACAAAAGCATATCTTGTATTTGAGCCTCAAATGGATATACATAGTACCATTGAATCATATGAGCATTAGTGTAATTATTCTCAAAAAATATTTTGTAAGTGTTGTTTCCTGTAGCGGCATATAAGTAAGCTGCTGCTTTTAGTTTGGACATTGCCCTTTTGTAATCATTTACTTCTTGTTGCCCTGCTGCTATTCCTTGTGTGCCGTAAGTTGCGTCATTATTGTAGAATTTTAGATTGGGGTTGTCAATAGCAAAACTCCAAGCATTTTCTGCTGCGATTTTAAGTGTTTGATTATAGGTGTTATCAGTGTAAATGGTAGCTGCTAGTGCAAAAGCTGAAGCTCCCATTAGTGAGGAATTAGTTGTAGCAGGTCCATAAAGGCTTTGAGCTGTTGCGGTACTAGGTGGACTTGCATCTCCGCAAGAGACTACTGATAATAATCCTCCATTGCTTTCTTGAAGCCGTAAAAGATGGTCTAATCCGTATTTTATTTCATCCAAGAGGTCTGAAATTCCATTTTCTGATTCTGGAATACCAAAATCATCTGTCCAGATGCTTGGGTTTTCTTTGTATGTCATTAAGAGTTGGATGATATAGTCGGCTGTCCATGATGTGTATTTGTTATAATCGCCAGCATCATACCAACCACCACGTAAGTCACGCTGGGTTGAAATGTCTGTTTTGGTAGAATATAACCTACATTCGGCATCTTGAAGAGGACCCATATGGTCTATCCCGTCAGTCCAATTTCCTGCATATTGAGCTTCTTTGGAGAAGTTAGAACGTTGATAATAAAAATACCTAAAGGCGTGTTTGAGTGCAGCGTTATAAACGGTGTCGGATATTACAAAAGTGTAAGATGTTTCGTTGTTGGCGATATCTTGGATGTAGTATTCACCTATTGTGGTGATGGAGCTAAAATCAAATCTCCATACTTTGTCTCCTGAAGATGGGTCTGTATTACCGTTATTCCATATTTGTGGACTAGCGGTAAAGATTGTAGAGCCGGTGGTTTTGTTGATGAGTGATATTGTTGGGCTTGGTGTGTAAGTATTACTGTTGTCAAAGCCTGTTTGTGGGTTTTTGAGTACGGCTATTTTTTTTGCTTCTGGGAGGTAACCAAATTGATCAACAATAATATATGGAGGTCTTTGAGAGAAACAGGTTCCTGTGATAAGGATAAGAGTTATGCGAAAAACTAATAGATGCTTCATCGTAGTTGTTTTTTTACGTGTGTGGCTTAGGGATGGTAGTGGCATCCTTTTTTATCTTTTATACAATATACAAATAAAAAAGATATAACGAACAGCCCGACCTTATGAAGCGTTTTTAGCGAGTGAGGGAAGCTCCTAATATTTGTCTAACGCTGATAGTTCTTCTTGGTACGAGCCACTAAGTATCGGAAAACGATACCATGAGCGAGGGTCAATATTAAATTCGTCTAAGTGAAAGTTTGGTGCTAGTCGTTCTCTTTTCCATTGGTTGTATGACCACAGTCGGAAGAATTTTTTAATATATGTTTTTAATAAATCTGCTTGGCAAAGGTTCTTGTTTTGTAATAATTGATAGGTATCAATGGGGGATTTGTATTTCCCAATAGCTAGTTTTTCTATCTCTTTCATGATGTGGTAGGGCATTAGGTCATCTTCGTCAGATTGGTGTTGGTCTTGAGGTCGTAATTCTGCGGTAGGTTCAAGGTTGTTGACGTAAGATAGCCCTGATAGGTTTTCTTTTTTTTCTGCCCATACGAGCCATTTACGTAAGAAATCTTTATCGATTCCTGCTATTGGAGCTATGCTCCCACTGGTGTCTCCGTCCATTGTGGCATAACCTACATCGCCTTCACTTCGGTTGGATGTGGTGAGCAAAAGTCCGTGATAAATATTGGCAAGCATCCATATAATTGGTGATCGGGTACGTGCTTGGATATTTTGTAAGGTGATGTCATCGGTTGTCCAAGTTAGGTTTCTGCCTATTGCGTTTTCTATTTTTTGGGTGTAAGAGTTTACTTCATCGTCAATTTCCCAGTTATAAAAAGTAGCTCCAATAGAATTTGCTAATTTTTTCGCTGCTGTAAATGTTTCGTTTCCAGAGTTTTTGGTGGCTTGATATGCTGTGATTAGCATTTTGGAATAGAGTTCTTTTTCGGATGAAAATATTAGACCTATTTTTTTGCAAGTCAAATCAAATCCTAGCTCTTGTATTGCTTTCTGAAGCATAAGGTAAACCAGTACGGCACAGGCTGATGAGTCGGCGCCTCCGCTAAGTGATAGGATGAATGATTTGGTTTTGCTTTTGCGTAAATAGTCGAATAATCCTAGGCAAACGGCATCTCTGAATTGCTCTTCTTTGGATAGGTAAGGTGCAGTTTCTAATTCGTCAGATACCATTAAGTTGACGTTTTGGAAAGATAAAAGCTGATTTCTGCCTATTATTTCCCCTTGTTCGGCAAAGAAGATTTCTCCATCATAAATGGTTCTTCCTGCTTCGTTTCCTAGTAAATTGGCGTATACATAAGTACAAGTAAATTTAGCGGAAGCGTCTTCTACTATTTTTTTTCGGATGTCTGTTTTGTCTAAGGCAAAGTGACTTGCACTAGGATTGAGGATAATGTCTACGCCTTCATAATCGTAGCGTAATCCTGGTCGTTCTATATGCCAAGCGTCTTCACAAATCTCAATGCCTACACGCTTGCCGTATAGTTCGTAAATGTATTCTCCAAAAGGTACTCTGTTATTGTCTATTGTGTAAAAATGTTTGCGACCTTTTACCCAAGGAGTAAACCAACGTTTTTCGTAATGAATTCCGTCATTTGCCAAAAATACTTTGGCGTGAAATCCTTTTATTTTTTTATTTGTTATAATACATGCAGTATTATAACGTTTTCCGTTTCGTAGTATTGGTAGCCCAATTACTGCTGTAATGTTGGTTACTTCTGGTACAATTTCTAATAAAACTTGCTCAGCTTTTTCGTAAACCCAATCGCTTAGGAAAATATCTTCACAACCGTAGCCTGTGATACAAAGTTCGGGTAGGCAAAGTAAATCAACTTTCTTTTTTTGAGCTTGGTGTATGGCTTCAAGAATGTTTTTTTTGTTGTTTTCCCAGTCTATTGGGGTCTGATTAAGGGATGCTGCTGCTATTTTCACTAAAATAATAGTTGTGGTTGAAAATCTATATTACAAAAATAAATGGATATCATTGTAATCTTTTGAAATAAAAATGATTTAGATTTTTACTGTTTAGTTGTTTACTTTTAGTAGGCAAGATTTTATCAAAGACATATGTTGTAGATTAGTTTATCTTCGCTGATTTTTTCTTTATAGCTCAAACAGGGTTATTTCTACACTTATATTTACCTCAAAAAAAATCGGATATAAAAAGGGGGAGATGATTATAAGGTTTTGTAATGGTCTTAACCCGTGAAGGATGCTCATAAGACGGTTTGACTGATGTGCCTGAATACCCTTAGCCTATAGACCATTCCATCATTCATTTTGGAATCCTCTCATCTCAGTTACGTTTTTTTTTTCTGATTTTATTACTATATTGCATTTAGAAGTAACGCAAGATACAGAACTGAAGACAGCAAGGCGAGACTTAAATTTAAAAAAAAAAACTAAAAACAAGGATATGAAAAAAAAGTACTTTCTAACAGCTCTTTTATTCAGTGTAATTACTCTATTTTCACAAAATAAAAATCTAGCCGAAGCAAAAGGTTATGCAGACACTCTTTCTATCTATTCTTTAAAGTTAAAAAAGAACAGGTTAAACCTCAGTAAAAATAGTCCAAGTGTGTTAAAAATCACCAACAAACTTCATCTCACTAATTGGTCAATAAACAAACATCCTGATGGCGAGCATTTCTTCATCGTTTCCGATGCTGAAACCGGTATTGTTTCAAATATTCGTTTCGAAAACAACGGTTTTACAGGGCATTGGTTAGGCGAAAAATCCTATGAGATTTCTACTGATAAATTGGGGGAGATAAAAGCAACTGAAGTTAGTATCACCAAATTTCTTTCATCTTGTTATGAAAACACCAAAGTTAAAAATCATACAAGTAAAAAAGGTACTTCAAAACGTTATGGAAACATGGATACCTATACCGATGTGCTAAAATTGGAAAGTTTCCCAGGAGCACCTAACTGTATTTATATCGACACCGACGGAGAGGCTAATCTAGGAGCATATTGGGCTCAAGCTCAGTATGGCTACATTAAAATGAATGACGCTAACTTAACTGATACGCAAATTTATGAAATCTGGGAAGAGGTATCTGAAGACTTTCTCATTTGGAATTTCAATGTAACAACAAGTTTAACCGTATTTAATTCTTACGCTAAAGCAAAAAGGCAAAGAGCAATTATAGGTTATCAACCCAAAGCCCACACATGGAAAGGGCTTGCAATTACCCCTTCTTGGGGAAACGACGTCGCCGCACTTATAGATGCTGATTTACTTAGCACACCGCATACTGCTACCGCAACAAGTCATGAAATCGGACACACACTTTCCTTAAAACACGATGGTAACACTTGGTCTATAAGTAGACCAGCAAGTAATTATTACACAGGACATGGTGATTGGGTTCCTATTATGGGTTCTGCTTTAGGGTATACAAGACCACTTTCTCAATGGAGCAAAGGAGAATATGCTTTTTCTTCAAATCAAGAAGATGACATTGCAAAATTCACATCCTATATGGGGCTTCGACCTGATGAACCTTCTCAAATTATTACTCCAGGAGCAGGAGGCGTAGTAAGTTCCTCAGATTATTTTGGAATTATTCAAACCGCTTCTGATGTTGATTCATTCAGAATAGATATCGCTAATACAGGAATTCTAAATTTAAGGATAGGTGCACCAAATAACTATAAAGGCAACCTAGATGTAAGAGTCCAGTTAATCAACAATCTTGGCTCCATTATTTCTGATACCAATATTATTGGTCAACGACATGCTGAAATCAATGAAAACTTAAGCTCTGGAACTTATTACCTCAAAGTAATGTCAGGAAAAGAAGGAACTGTCAGCACAGGTTGGTCAACTTATGGTTCCATCGGATATTATGAAATAAGCGGTTCTATTACGGAAACAATCACCAATATAAATGATTTTAATGCCGAAACTTCCATCACCAATTTCCCCAACCCTTTTGAAAATAACTTTAACTTGAACGTAAGATCTGAAAATTCAATATTTAGTTTAATGATTTTTAACACACAAGGAGTACTTTTACAAGAAACCCAATACCCTACAAATACCAATATCACTCTTGGAGAGAATTTAAGATCGGGTGTTTATTTAATAAAAATCAACACAGAGAGTAGGATTCAGATTTTAAAAGTATTAAAAAATTAAAAAAGGTTACTTATCACACTTTAAAAAGGTATTGAAATAAATGTTTAAATAAACGAAAAACTTATGAAACTCAAGCTACTACTCCTTGGTTTATTAGCAATTGTGATTTTCAGTTCAAAAGCCCAAAGTCAATGGGAAGAACCAACATCTCTAACCTTGTCTGAAGCATATACATTAGAAAGTAACCCCTCCTCGGAGTATGTTATCTTTTTGGACATGTCAAGAGCTTTTGACCCTATTTGCTGTGAAGTAGATGCATCGTTCAAAGGTCTCTCCAACTTTGACACAAAAGCATGAGTATATGCTGATTGGAGAAGAGTTTCTGAAGATTTAACCCTCTTCGATGTTAATGTAACAACGAGTAAGGCAGTATATAGTGCGACCCCTAAAAAAAACTTAGGTATCAATATGTAAACCAGACTGGTGCTGGAAAATGTGGGTCGATTAACTCGGCTCTTGTTTCACTTTCGTTCACGTCTTTTATATCAGTTTAACTATAATATGAGTCTAATTTAGATTGAATTGTTTTTTGCAATATCG
>CAZEGV010000003.1:0-68339 GCA_964511645.1 uncultured Cytophagales bacterium | reverse complement strand
TGCAAAAAACAATTCAATCTAAATTAGACTCATATTATAGTTAAACTGGTATTACACCTGTTCCTACTGTACTTCCTACTGTGATGTTACCATTAAATTGATTCCCCGCTGTACTATACGCTACTCGTATACGGCTCGTGCCATTATTAATAAATGTAACATCTCCGTTAAATATATCAGGATTTGTAATCCCCATTAAAAAATAATTGGTACCTACTGTTGTCACCTTAAGTGTTGAGTTAAACACACAACCACCTGCACCGTTTACATTTGATGCACCATTTACAATCACTACAACAGGGTTATTATACACGCCTCCATTAAATGCTACCCTTCCTGCTGTTATTGTAATAGGGGTACTGAATACTGTTCCTGAAAAAACCATATTTCCAGAACTCACAAATGCAACTGAAGAAGAGGAAGGCGTATCGTTAATTGTACCAGATGCAAATGTACAAGCTGCAGCACCCGAAACTGCAGGATTGAAACTAAAACCAGCCAAATCTATTACGCCAGTATAACCCGTAGTGTTAACACCGTCAAAATTAGCTGCTATATCTAGTGTGCAATTACCAAGACCATTGGCGTTAAAAAAAACAAAATCTCCAGCAATAGGCACAGATGCACCACCTGCCCCTCCCGACCCAGTAGACCAATTAGCAGTATTGTTCCAATTACTGGCTACCCCCGTTATCCAATAACGATTAGCTGCATTACTATTTATCGTAATTAATAATGAAAAAAAGGTGATTAATGATATGAATTTAGACATTCTGACAATATTTTTATAATTCAACAACCTAATTGTACGAGACAACCTTACTAAAGGTTGGCAAACCTACAAAACATTAACAATAACAAAGACAAGCTCATCACAAAAAATAATAAAAACTCCTATTCTCCCTTAATACTTACTCGGATGTGTAAACAAACTATTTATTTTCAATTCAATTACACCTAAAATCGCTTCTCTAAAAATACTCCCACTCATCTTTGATTCTCCTTCGGTACGGTCAGTAAACACAATTGGAACTTCCTCTATTTTAAACCCTTTCTTCCAAGATTTAAATTTCATCTCAATCTGAAAAGCATAGCCTATAAACTTGATTTTATCTAAATTTAAAGATTTTAATACTTTCACGCTATAACACACAAATCCTGCTGTAGAGTCATGTAAAGGCAATCCTGTAATAATCTTAACGTATTTACTAGCAAAATAAGACATCAAAACTCGCTTCATAGGCCAATTCACTACGTTCACTCCGTTTTTGTATCTCGACCCGATAGATACATCTGCACCCTCACTAGCACATGCTTTATATAACCTTGGCAAATCTTCTGGATTGTGAGAGAAGTCAGCATCCATCTCTATGACAAAATTATAATTCTTTTCTATCGCAAATCTAAATCCTCTGATATAAGCTGTACCTAAACCTAGTTTTCCTTTTCTCTCAATTAGATGCAATTTATTGACATACTCTTCTTGTAGTTTTTTGACAACACTAGCAGTTCCATCCGGAGAGCCATCATCTACAATCAAAACGTGACATAATTCAGACACCGAAAATGTTTTTTGTATGATCGATTCAATATTTTCAATCTCATTAAAAGTAGGGATGATAACTAAACTATTTTTCATTTATTTTATTTTAGAGAGGTAAAGATATGATTTTTTCACTTATCTTCATTGCAGTATTTATAGAGCCTACTACCGAAATTTCACCTACCCAATTTGTTGCTGTGTAAATCCCTTTACTTTCTAAGCTAGGTATTTTATTCTTTATCTTTGTAATTGTTTCGTTATATTGAGGAATTGACTGCTGATACCTATGTAAATGTTCAAACGTTGGACTTACCTCTAAAGATATCCCTAACATGTCTTTTAAACCATTATTTACATTTTGTAATAATTGGTCATCGTTAAAATCAAGCTTAGCTTCTCTACCCTGCCCTCCAACAAAAGACGTAAACAAAAACTCATCTTCATCACATCTATTACTAAATAAAGAACTATTCCATATTACCCCAGATATATCTTTATTTTCTTTTTCAGGAATCAACAAACCAAAACCATTAACTATAGATGGTACATCTTTTTTATTAAAAATAGTATGTACAACCGCTAAACTAGGCATTTCTATACTTTTGCATAAGTCTGAAAAATCACTGTCAATACTTTTCAACAGTTTAGCACTTACGCTGGGTGGTAAACAATTTATAACTGTACTGACCTCATAAGCGTCACTACTTGTTTCTAATAACCACTCTCCATCTTTTTTGATCAAGCTTATAACTGCTTGATTCAACTTTATATTTTCTTTTGAGAAATCAGCCAAAGCTTTTGGTAAATCCTCCATTCCTTCTTCAAAAGAAATAATCTTTCGTCTCTCTGTTTTATTCTTGCTCATTCCCTTAAGCAGTGAACCATACTCCTCCTCTATCTTTGCTAGTTTAGGAAAACAAGCTTGTATCGTCAGTCTCTCTGGATGAGCAGCATATATACCCGCCACAAATGGAGAGACTGCATAATCTAACACCTCTTGATTAAAATGCCTCAAAAAAAAACTAGATACTGTCTCGCTATCTTCACATTTTTGAGGTTTAGCCTTAAGCTCTTTTAAAATTTTAAGTTTTGTTTTCCAAGAAAAAAAATCAGAGAACAACAAACCCGGAGGAGAGCTCGGTAAAGCTTTTACCTTACCATGTTTATAAATAAACCGTTGTTTACTACTCGGTGATGCTACCAAAGGTTTCAAATTCAAACTGCCTAGCATTTCCTCCAAACCTTCATCCAGAAAAGTAGAATTAGGACCTAACTCCAATCGATAAGCATCAACTTTTTTCGTTTGGATAACGCCTCCTACTCTATCAGAAGCTTCTAATAATACAAAAGGAATTTTAGCTTTTTTAAGATAATAAGCACAACTCAAACCTGAAATACCACCTCCTAATATAGCTATCATAACAATTTTTTTAAATCAATATTTTTTGTGGTGTCAACAAACGTAGCACCAGTAACCCCTTCATAGTTCAGCAACTGATTTTCCATCACCGTCACATCTGCATCTGCAATATCTACCCGATTATTCAATCTCTCCACCAACACGTCTTTAGGTGCAGTACATTCCAAATATTTAGGTATTAAATCTTTTAGCATTTCTCGATACTCTTTTTTAGAAAACGTAGCATCCAAGATTACATCAAACCCACTACTAAGCATCATCTTAGCCAAGTCCTTCATTTTAGCATAGGTCTGTAAACTAATCTCATCCGTATAAATAGAAGTACTTTTCTCATCTAAAGACACTTTACATAAGTGTTTCCTAACAGCATCTGCTCGTACTATAACGGCATCATTCACCTGTGCCAACTGCCTAGCCAAATAGCTTTTCCCGCTTCCCGAAACTCCTGTAGTACAATACAATTTTCCTGTTTGAGGTTCTAAATACGACAAAGCCAAGTCATAAAATTCTTTTGCAGTAGCAATTGCTTTTTCTTTCTGCTTATCGCTAATATTTTGATCATTAAGCTCCAACGAGGTTACACTCCCTCTAATTACAGCCCTCATCGACTTGTAAAAATTCAATAAACGAATTCCTTCAAAATCATTCGTAATTTCCAAATACTGATTGAGTACTACATTACTTCCATCCTTAGCTTTACGATAATCCAAATCCATCAGTAAAAAAGCAATATCATAAAAAGTATCTATAAACCTAAACTCTTCATTAAATTCAATACAGTCGAATGGTTGCACACGATTTTGATAAATACAAATATTAGCCAAGTGCAAATCACCGTGACATTCTTTCACAAAACCTTTTTCGCTTCTGTCATCAAGTAAGCCTTTATTCTTTTCAATAAATTTATTAAAATAGGTGTGTAAAATGTCAAATTGTTTTTGAGAAATTGTCTTACCAATAAAAGTAGATGCCAAACCCAAGTTATTATTAAACCCCTCGTTTATCTTACCCGAAGTACCAAACGACTGAATATAAGTCGAAGTAGGTGCGTTATTTAAGTGAGCATAAGCCACATTACTTGCCAACTCCCTTAATAAATCTTTCTCGATTTCACCATCCCTTTTTATTATATAAACCAATACATCCTCTTGCTCAAAAGCATTCATCTGTACTGCATAATCTACAACTTTTTCACTATCCAAATCTTCTACTCTATTTCCTTCCACATTTACCGCCACAACTCCTTTATATATTCCCTCCGAATAACGAGAGTTCAATTTAACCTCAGCTTTACAATATTTCTTTCTATCAGCTAAATTTTCAAAATCTAAAAAACCAAAATTCACAGGCTTCTTAAACTTCAACACTTCGTCATCACTAATCAACACATAAGAAATATGAGTTTGAATAACTTGTTTTATGTCTTTTGCTAAAGGTGCTATATGTGATGGTAAATTCATCTTTGCTATTGTCTTTTTGTATCTCACAAAGATAAACAATAACACGATTTAAATCTTATTGAATTACAAAACATTTTTTACTCAAAAAACAAGCGTCTATTTTTAGCTATGGCTTCCATAGAACACTAATACCATTTTAACTATAACGGATTAAAAAAAGTCAAAAAAAAAGCCTAGTAATAAATTACTAGGCTTTTGTGATTGAGGTAATGTAAAATTACATTTTACCTACTATTGCGATTAAGTCTGCTGCTCTGTTTGAGTAACCCGCTTCATTGTCATACCAAGAAAGTACTTTTACAGTAGTACTTTTTTCTCCGCCCATAACTGAAGTCATATCACCGTCAAAGATTGAAGAGTAAGCACTTCCAATGATGTCAGCGGAAACAATTTTATCTTCAGTGTACTCAAGAATACCTTTCATAGAACCTTCAGAAGCTTCTTTGATCGCAGCATTGATTTCTGCTTTACTTGCAGGAACTTTTAGAGTTGCGACTAAATCAGTAACTGATCCGGTAGGAGTAGGTACTCTTAATGCAAATCCGTCTAATTTACCAGCTAATTCAGGTAGTACTAAACCAACAGCTTTAGCGGCACCAGTTGTAGTAGGAACGATAGATAAAGCACCAGCTCTTGCTCTTCTTAAGTCAGAGTGAGGAGCATCATGCAATCCTTGATCAGCAGTATAAGCATGAACAGTAGTAATGAATCCGTTAACTAAGCCAAACTTATCGTTTAACACTTTAGCTACAGGAGCTAAACAGTTAGTTGTACAAGATGCGTTAGAAATGATTTTATCGCTTGCTTGAAGTTCTTCGTCATTTACACCTAAAACGATAGTTCTGATACCGTCTTTGGCTGGTGCTGAGATTACTACTTTTTTAGCTCCTGCTTCTAAGTGTTTAGAAGAACCTGCTTTGTCTACAAATCTACCTGTAGATTCCAATACTACATCTACGCCTAACTCTCCCCATGGCAATTTAGCTGGATCAGCAATGGCTGTACATTTAATCGTTTTTCCGTTTACGATTAATGCTTCATCAGTAAAATCTACAGTACCATCAAATCTACCATGAATAGAGTCATACTTAAGAAGGTGTGCTAATGTAGCGTTATCAGTTAAATCATTGATAGCTACTACGTCTAATCCTTTTTTTAATAAAGTTTTGAAAGTCAAACGACCGATACGTCCGAATCCATTAATTGCAACTTTTGTCATTACGTGTATTATTTAGTTAATATAAATGCGTTTTTGAAACCCCTAAAGTAGGGGCATTTAGCATGAATTAAAAGTATTTTGAGATATAATTTACTATATATAGTTGCTTACTATCATATCCTCGACAAATACTACTGGTATTGTGTTACTTAATACTTTAATTCTTGCAGTACTTTTGTCTTTTTGACTTTTATCTCACTTCCTTTTACCGAGATAACACCATCTTCTTTAAACTCTGATAGAATTCTAATGACGCTTTCTTTGGCTGTACCTACTATCGCCGCTAAGTCTCCTCTGGAGATAGAAATAGAAAATTGTCCATCTTCTTCTGTTTCTTGGTAAGTCTTTTTTAGCCGAAGCAAAGCGTCAGCCACTCTTTTTCTGACGGTATTAAAGGCTAAATCTATTAATTCTTGTTCTTTAGATTCTAACTTTCCTGATAATAATTCTATAAACTTATATGCTACCTCATTGTTAGAATATAACAACTCTAATAATTCTTTTTTACTAATTAAAGCGAGGGAAGTATCTTCTAAGACTATCGCACATTCCGATCGGTTTTTATCCTCTAGTACTGCTAGATAACCTATAAAATCTCCTGCTTTATGTAGACCTGTGATAAATTCTTTGCCATCATCATTGATTCTGTATGTTTTGACCCTCCCTGACTTAATGAAATAGACAGAGTTTGCAAAGTCAGACTCTCTATAAATAGCTTCTTTCTTTTTATATGATTTTGTAATCCTAGATTCTTTGATGAATTCAAGCTGAGCCAAATCTCTGGCACCATCCATAAATGATTGTAAATCTTCTACACTATTCCCTATTTTTTCATTGATTTTTGCACTTTTCTTTATACGGACTTCAATTGCGTCCATCAGTTCTGTTTCTTCAAATGGTTTTGTAAGGTAATCATCAGCTCCAAGATTCATTCCTTTACGGAAGTCAGCTTTATCTGCTTTGGCTGTTAAAAAAATAAAAGGGATTTTTGCTGTTTCTTTTTTCTTAGACAGGATATGTAACACCCCATAACCATCCAATACAGGCATCATTATGTCGCATATAATAAGGTCAGGAAGTTCTTCTCTAGCTTTTTCCACTCCAATCTTTCCATTCTCAGCAGTAATCACTTCAAAATTTGCCAACTCTAAAATTTCTGCGGTATTGTCTCTTACCTCAAAATTATCTTCAATCAATAAAATTTTACTTTTCATGGTTTTTTATTTTTCTGTGGGAAACTCAATATAAAACGTAGAACCTACTTCATATTTACTTTTGAACTGTATTGTACCGTGTAACAACTCTACATAATGTTTCACGATATTTAAACCTAAACCTGTGCCTTGAATATTGGCTGCATTAGTCGCTCTATAAAATCTTTCGAATAGATGAACCTGATCTTCTAATGGAACTCCTATTCCTTGGTCTTTTATTGCTACACTCATTTTATTAAATCCTTCTCTTACAGAAATTAATATCTCTTTTCCTGTACTAGAGTATTTTATGGCGTTGCTTACTAAATTTAGGAAAATGTTTTTAAGAATGTGTTTATCCGAAAACAAAAAGGTTTCAACAGGAATATCAATTTTTATGATTTGCCCAGCTTTTTTCATCTGGTTAAATTCTTCTTGTAATTCTTCAAACAAATCATTCAAATCAACTTGTTCAAGGTTTATTACAAGTTTATCACTTTTCAGGATATCTATTGACAAAAAATCATTCAATACATTTGTAAGGTGTTTTACATTAGATCTAATTCTCAAAAAGTGTTTTTGCTGTTTGTCAGTATGAGCATCTTTACTGTGCTTCGCTATCAGGGTTAGTGATGAGAGAATAGTACCTAATGGTGTCCTAAATTCATGTGAAGCCATAGATACAAATCGAGATTTTAGTTCATTTAATTTCCGTTCTTTTTCTAAAGATTTTCTTACTTCTCCTTCTGCTTTTTTTAATTCAGCGTTTACTTTTTCTAAGTTTCTTACTGTGTCTGCTAGTTCTTCTGTTCTTTTGGCTACTCGTTGCTCCAACTCTTTGTTATGTTGTTGCAATTTTTCTTTTATCTTTTTGGATTCTGTAATATCAATTACCAACGCTACTGTGAAGTGCTGACCATCAATAACTGCTGGGCTTAAACTGATAGAAACGGGAAATTCTTCTCCACATTTTTTGACGGCTCTTAAACCTGCCATACCATCCATCGTTCTTGAAGAGGTCGAATGAGAAAACTCTTCGACATAGGCATCATGCTTATGTCGTACGTCTAGTGGTACTAAAACAGATACTGATTGACCTACTAAATCTAAAAGTTTATAGTCAAATAAGCTCAATGCTGTGGGGTTAGCATGTGCTATCACGCCTTTTTGGTCTGTGATAATAATAGCTTCTACACTGAAATTGTAAATTGCTTCACAAATTTCACTGGCATCAAATAGTTTGTTTTTCTGCTGTTCTTTCAATTTTCTGTATTTAAACTCAATAATAGAAAAATAAACCAACTAATGAGCTAACAAAAATCAGTTTTTAACATAAAAAACATCAAAAGGGTAGAATAAAATGCGTGAGGGATTCGTCGGTAGACGAACACAGTAAGCGATTGTTTGAACCAACATGAATGTAGTGAAACGAAATGAATGTTGGTGAGTGCGGATATCCTGACCCCACGAGCTCGCCTTTTTGGCGAGTGGGGGCACGCCCTAATCTTTATATTTCTTTTCGCAACAGCTAGAGGTTTCTTCTGTTTGAGCTTTGTGACAACATGATTTTTCTTCGCTAGGACTTAGGTAAGGGATGCCCAACGAAGAGCCTCTGACAATCAGCAAACAGCCCAATGCTATGAGTACATATTTTTGTTTAATCAAGAAATGTTCTTTAAAAAAACTACCTAAAGTAGAAGTGATTACGAGTAGTGACACCGTACCCAAACCAAAAAGCCCCATAAATACAATAGCTCCCGTATCTCCATAACTGGTAGCTGTTAATAGAGCAAAATAAACCATTCCGCATGGTAAAAGACCATTGGCTAGACCAAAAACAAAAAAACGCCAGGTGGTACTTTTTTTAAATAATTGACTTAAGCTTTTCTTTAACCATGATGAAATTAAATCACTTTTGAAGTATGGAATCCCTTCTATCAAAACTGCTGCAATAATAATTACTCCTGATATAATAGCTACCCAATTATGGATTCCTGTGGCACGAAAAACTTCTCCAATAATACCTGCAAAAACACCAAGAATCATATACGTAAAAATCCTACCAAGGTGCAAAGCTATGATGTTTGTGTTGACTCCTTTTTTGAGAGGAAGTGCCAAATGAAGAGGTCCACACATGCCTACACAATGTAAACTAGTGGTGAACCCAAGTATCAACCCTAGAATCATTTTATCCAAATTTTCTGTTCTAAAAAGTAGTTGACGGATTGTATTTGGTAAAATAGTTTTACTATCCAAGGTCCTTTTTTTAAATTTTCACTAGAAATTGATGTTGTGTTTTTCTTATCGTTTTTTAATGCGATTTTTTGATCCAATCTACTGTCGTCTGCACGGTAAAAATGAACTATTCCTTTTTCTATTTTTATGTTTTCAGGGAATTTAATTTGAACAATTACTTGCTGTTGAAGGTATGATATTTTTATTTTTTTATTTAACTCGGTAGATCTTTTCACCATATCAATATGGTCTTGGTATTTTAGCTCTTTCTCATAATAATCGTCACTGACTAGGTTAACAGGTAAGTTAATACTGCGGTAAATAAATTGCCCAATAAACATCATAAATAATACAAAGGCGGTAATTATAAAGTATGGAATTAAGCTTTTCTTTTCGTTTGTCATGTCTTATTAATGAATTGGTCCTAAAAACTTGGTCTTGGTTGTTGTTAGTAGTTCTCCTTTGTCATCATAAATACCTAGTTTCAGTTTTGTAGACATTCCTTCTAACTCTACTTTAGGTAACTCAAGGATTATTACTCGCTTGATGATTGATTGTGGTGGTGCTGTCCATTCATGATTCAATAGGTTTATAATTCCTTGTTTGTTTTCTATTTTGATAGATAGGTGTATTGTGTCAGCAGTCTTATTAATCAAACTGGCTTCGTATACATTGGAATAGTTACCGTTGTCTTCTTTTTTAAACATAGAGCCTCCACTTCTCAAAATGGTAGCTTGAACATCTTCTCTTGTTGATAGCAAGACTACTATTCCTGCTACTAATAACAATAATATCGCTGAGTATATTTTGACTCTTCCGTCAAACTTGAATTTAGTACCGTTTTTTATATTATTTTCGGATGCGTACCTAATTAAACCTTTTGGTTTATCAACTTTATCCATCACATGGTCACAAACATCTATACAGGCTGTGCAATTGACGCACTCTAGCTGAGTACCGTTTCTGATGTCAATCCCCGTAGGGCATACGTGTACACAAAGATTACATGTTACACAATCTCCATTGTTTGTCTCTTGATTTTTCTTTAATTTCCCTCTAGGCTCTCCTCTTACATAGTCATAAGCCACTACTACACTATCATTATTGAGCATTACTCCCTGAAGTCTACCGTAAGGGCAGGCAATCAAACAAACCTGCTCCCTAAACCAACCAAATATCCAATAAAAAACAGCACTAAAAACAATCATTAAAACAAATCCTAAAGCATGCTCTGAGATAGGTGACAAGATTAGTGTAAAGAGTTCGTCTGTACCAATAATATAGGCTAAAGTGACATTAGCAATCAAGACTGCTATCGCAAAGAAAACAATGTGCTTCAATCCTTTTTTGAACATCTTCTCTTTTGTCCAAGGTGCTTTGGCTAGTGCTTTTTGTTTATTAAAATCTCCTTCTATCCAGTACTCAATTTTACGAAACACCATTTCCATAAAAACAGTCTGAGGGCAAACCCAACCACAAAATATACGTCCAAACAGCACTGTGAACAGCACAATAAAGACTATACTCACAATAAATAAGAGGGCGAGAATAAAAAAGTCTTGGGGCCAAAAAGTAATACCGAATAAAATAAACTTACGTTCAATTACATTTAGCAAAATTAAAGGCTCTCCATTTACTCTCACAAACGGCATTCCAAAAAGCACTGCCAACTGAAAGATAGTAACAAACACTCTCGCATTATGGAACTTACCAAATGGTTTTTTTGGAAAAATCCATTTGCGGTCTCCGTCTTCACCTACCGTAGATATTCTTTGCCTAAATCCTTCTTCTTTAGTTATATCTGGTAAGAGTAAACTATCCTTTTTTTCTTCTGCCATTTAGTCTTCTCTGTTATTATTTTTGAAGTTCTCCTTCTGGGTCTTTTGCGTTAACTGGTTTAGTCCCTTGTAAGGTTAAAACATAAGAAGCTAATTCGTAAATCTCTTTGTTACTAAATTTACTTTTCCATGCGGCCATTCCTTTTTTAGCACCATACTTAATAGTTTTATAAACATCATTTACATCACCTCCGTATATCCAGTATTTATCAGTCAAGTTAGGTCCCAACCCACCGCCTAATTCTTTACCATGACAAGCTACACAAGTTTGAGAAAACGAAACTTTTGCTGTTTCTAAGGCTGCGTTATCTTCAGTTATTTTATCGTAAGTCATGTCAACATCTGCATATAGTAATTGTGCTGCGGCAACTTCTGCATCGTATTCATCTGCCGAAGAAGGTCCGTCAAACACATGATAATAAGCCATATATGCTATTCCAAAAACAATAGTTAGGTAAAACATTTGTTTCCACCAAGGTGGTAAGTCATTATCATATTCTTGAATACCATCATAATCATGTGCCTCAAGTAAAACATCGCTATCCTCTCCAGTGAATAATTGTAAGTCTCCGTCAAATATTCCAAATAGGTTTACTAACCAAGAAGGTTTCTGACCGGCTTCTATTAATGTTTTGCGTACATACCTTCCAAAACCTATCACTAAAAATAAAAGACCTAAGAACACAATAAAGAATACAAAGACCCCAAAGCTTAGCAGAGCATCATTACTCGTAAAGGAATAACTTTCTTTTGTACCTTCTGTTGCAAAAGTAGTGCTTGATGTTGCTAATAACATCAGTACTAAAACCGAATATTTTTTTAATAGTTTATCCATGATGTACTTCTTTATTAATTTCATTTTTAGATAATTCTAAAGGGATATTTTTTAACTGTTCTACTGTTTCTTCTTTTATTATAAATACATACAGAAATATAGCGACGAAGAATATCACAAATATCACCAAAGAGATAATAGGATAAATATCAATTCCTTCTACCGATTGTAAAATATCTTTATACATAACAAATTATTTAGATGCTGATATATCTGTTCCTAGACGTTGCAAGTAAGCAATTAATGCTATTATTTCTCTATCTGCCGACACAACTATGCTTTTATCTTTTGCCATATCTTGCAATTCTTTAGATGTTGCTGCTGCAATTTCAGTTGCTTGAGTTTTTAAATCATCTAAGCAGATATCTTCAAATCCTTCTGCGTAAGGAACTCCAATTGTGCGCATTGCAGAAATCTTAGCTTTAAGACTTGAGTTATCCAATTTATCTTCGATAAACCATGGGTAACGTGGCATAATAGAACCTGGTGAAGTATTGGTAGGGTCCATCATGTGTTGATAATGCCATGAGTTTGATTTCTTACCTCCTTCTCTGTGTAAATCTGGTCCAGTTCGCTTAGATCCCCACAAGAATGGATGATCATAAACAAATTCTCCAGCTTTACTGTACTCACCGTATCTTTCAGTTTCAGAACGGAAAGGACGAATCATTTGAGAGTGGCAATTATTACACCCTTCTCTTATGTACAAGTCTCTTCCTTGTAGTTCTAACGGTGTGTATGGTTTTACACTAGCGATTGTAGGCACATTAGACTCTACTAAGAATGTTGGTACAAATTCAATAATTGTTCCTACCAAAATAGCTACGGTAGCTAATATCAATAACAATACTGGTTTACGCTCAATTCTAGCATGCCAATGCTCACCTGCAAACCTTCCTTTTACTTTTTCTAGTTTAGGTGCTTCCGCGGCTTCATTAGCTAATAAAGTTCCTGATTTAATCGTTTTATATAGATTAACCACCATCATGATAGCCCCAGTTAAGAAAAGAAGTCCACCAACACCTCTCATTGCATACATTGGAATCAGGTTGGTTACAGTTTCTAAGAAACCATATTCTAATTGCCCTTCTGCTGTAAATTGTTTCCACATAAATCCTTGAGCAAATCCTGCCCAATACATTGGTAAAGCGTACATCAAAATACCTAATGTACCAATCCAAAAGTGGGTGTTAGCCATTTTGATACTATGTAGTTTTGTTTGAAAAATCCTAGGGATTAACCAGTATAACATACCAAATGTCAAGAACCCATTCCACCCAAGAGCACCTAAGTGAACGTGAGCAACAATCCAATCAGTATAATGAGCAATTGCATTTACATTCTTAAGAGATAATACAGGACCTTCAAAAGTAGCCATCCCATAAGCGGTTATTGCTACTACCATAAACTTCAGTACTGGGTTTTCTTTCACATCATCCCAACCACCTCTCAATGTCAAAAGACCGTTAATCATACCGCCCCAAGATGGTGCAATCAACATAATAGAAAAGGCGACACTCAATGACTGAGCCCAGTCAGGTAATGCCGAATAAAGTAAATGATGAGGACCTGCCCAAATATAAATAAAGATTAAAGCCCAAAAATGAACAATTGATAGTCTGTAAGAATAAACAGGTCTATTGGCTACTTTAGGAATGAAATAATACATTAAACCTAAATAAGGAGTTGTTAAGAAAAAGGCCACCGCATTATGCCCATACCACCATTGTACAAGTGCATCTTGAACACCTGCGTACCATGAGTAACTTTTGAACATTGTAACAGGAATCTCAAATGAGTTGACAAGGTGTAAAATAGCGACTGTGACAAACGTTGCTATGTAAAACCATATACCGACATATAAATGCCTTTCTCTACGTTTAATGATTGTCCCCATCATGTTCCAACCAAAGACTACCCAAATAACAGTAATAGCAATATCTATCGGCCATTCTAACTCTGCGTACTCCTTACTTGTTGTAAAACCTAACAGTAAGGTTACGGCGGCAGCTACAATGATTAATTGCCAACCCCAAAAATGGATCTTACTTAAGGTATCACTGAACATCCTTGCTTTACACAAACGTTGTAATGAATAGTAAACTCCTGTAAAGATACCATTCCCTACAAAAGCAAAAATCACTGCATTTGTATGTAATGGTCTAACTCTACCAAATGTGGTGTATGGCAAATCAAAGTTCATATCTGGAATGAATATCTGAAAAGCAGCAATAACTCCAACGAGCATTCCTACAAGTCCCCAAACCATAGTAGCGTAAGAAAAATTTCTTACTATCTTATTGTCGTATTCAAATTGTTCTAAAGCCATTTGTTATTACTTTTTTTTATTTTTGATTGGTTTGTCATCAAACAACATTCTAATTGATGGTGTATGTGTATCATCAAATTGACCTGTTTTTACTGCCCAAATAAATCCGACCAAAAATAGCGTAGCCACCCCAATACTCATTCCTATCAATACAAATATGATGTTCATTACCTTTGTAATTTGAAGCAAATATAAAAGTATCTCTTGTTTAAAAAAACAATATGACTCAATACAATTAATGATAAAAATCAGTTTAAAAAAAACATTCGCTATAAACATATCATTTAATCAATCTCTTTTTTTGTGTTTTTAGCTATTTGATTGGTGAAAAGAATGGCTACCAAGACAACCGTAATAGATGATATAGGCATCAATAAGGCAGAAAAAACTGGGGAAAGAAGTCCTTGGGCGGCATAATACAATCCTACTAAATTGTATGAAAAAGATATTCCAAAACAAAGTTTTACTATACTTTTTGTTTTGGCGGAAGCTTTTATAAAAGCAGGTAAAAATACTAATTTAGAACCATGTAAAATAGCATCGGAAGCTGGTGTAAAATGAGCTAAATTATCAGTAATAGCAACGCCTATTCCACTGACATGAAGAGCTCCCGCATCGTTTAACCCATCTCCAAGCATCATTACTTGAGTGCCTTTAGTACTCCATGACTCTATAAGAGTTTGCTTATCAAAAGGGGATTGATTAAAATATGTAGGTATTTTTATAGATGATATAGATTTTAATAATACTTCATCTTTTTCGCTATCTCCCGATACGATTGCGATTTCAGAAGTTTGAGAGACTTCTTCAAACAACTCTTTCAACCCTTCCCTTAAAATAGACTTCGTGTCAAAATAACCCAACACCAAATCATTAATTTGGACATATACTGCTGTTTTATTCTTTATCTCTGCATCTATAAAATCTGCTGACCCAACCTTTATGAAATCCTTCTCTACAAAACCTGTCAATCCTTTTCCTATTAACTCTTTAAATCTATTTACTTGTAAAGTATTAGGAGGTAAAAAATCAGAAATCCTTACACTCATCGGGTGATTACTCAAACTCACAAGAGATTGAATTAAAGTAGACTGTTTCTTACTTAAAGGTTCCCCAATAAATTCTACTCCTCCTTCCTCGGCAGTGGTTAGTGTACCCGTTTTATCAAAAACCACAAGATTTACTTCAGTGAGTTTTTCTACATAAGCGATGTCTTTCAGAAAAAAATGCATACTACCAAAATGGCGTACCATGTTACCATAGGCAAAAGGAATTGCTAATGCCAAAGCACAGGGGCAAGCTACAATCAATACAGAAGTAAATACTCTTAACGCTACTCCTAAATCAATAAAAAGCCAGTACCCTCCCGTCAAAAAAGCAACTAATAAGACTATCCAAGTAAAATAACTAGCTACACGATCACTTAATATACTTAAAGAGGCTACTGAATCTGTTTGAGACTGCCGATTCCATAATTTAGTTAAATAACTTTTATCGGGAGTTTTTGTGATTTCGACAAGTGCTCCAGCTCCTTTCACTCTACCTCCTGCATAAAGCAACTCTCCTACTTTCCTCTTTACAGCATCACTTTCTCCTGTTACAAAGCTATAATCTATCGCTACTTTTTCACTTAACAAAACCCCATCAGCAGGGATAATTTCTTCATTTTTTAATTGGATGCGATCTTTTACTTTTAATTGGGTTATGGGAGTTGAAATATTCTTATCCCCTTTTACCTTTGTGACAGCCATTGGGAAATACGACTTATAGTCTCGCTCAAATGAAAGGTGATCAAACGTTTTTTGTTGAAAAACTCTTCCTAACAAAAGAAAAAAGATAAATCCTGCAAGAGAGTCTAAATAACCAGTCCCTAACTTAGCGACAATCTCTACAGCACTTACTCCGTATAAAGCAATAATCCCTAAAGAGATAGGGATATTAATATTCATTTTGTGATGTTTGATAGCATCAAAGCTAGATCGTAAATAATATTTTGCACCTACAAACAATAATACTGTTGCTAGAAACAAACTAACAATACCAAAAAAATAACTAAACTTCTCTGGTATAGGGGTAAATCCTGACACATACTCAGGAAAACTAAAAAACATAATATTACCAAAACAAAAGCCTGATATTCCTAATTGTACAATTGTTTTCTTATCTATCCAAGGTTGTGATTGGCTGAGGTTTTTTTCTAAGCGAATCACTGGTTCATAGCCTAACTGAGTTAATAAAGTCACGATTTTGCTCAATTTAACTTCTTGAGGGTTATATTCTATATGGATTGTTTTTTTTATAAAATGAACGGAAGACCTTATAATAGATGGTTCCAAAACAGGTAATTTCTCTAATAACCAGACACAAGAATGGCAATGCATTTGAGGAGCATAAAAAGTAATATGCACACGGTTTTCACTTTCAAAGTCACATAAAGCAGTAACAACCTCTGAATTATCTAAGTAGTCAAATTTACTTACATCTTCATTTACCTTATACTTAAACCCAGGCTGAGCATCCAAATCATAATAAGTACAAAGATCATTTGATTTTAGAATATCATACACAACCTTACAACCGTTACAACAAAAAAGTTTTTCGTCAAATTTAATTTCTTCAACATCACAATTATCCCCACAATGAAAGCATTTACTCGGCATAAGTTATTCTTCTCTTATTTTTTACAATTATGATATTTTAAAATTTATCATTTAATGATATAAGTCATCATTAATATTGACTTATACTTTTTTTAATTCCCGCAAGTTTAAGCAAGTTTGGTAATATGAGTTTACTAGAGAAATACGATGTACCTGGCCCTAGATATACAAGCTACCCAACAGTTCCTTACTGGAATGGAAAACCATCAATTGACGAATGGAAATCAAATTTAGAAAGTAATTTTTTAAGTGCCAACAAAAAAGGCATAAGCCTTTATCTTCACCTGCCTTTCTGTGAAGAATATTGTACATTTTGTGCTTGTAATAAAGTCATTACAAAAAATCACAATGTAGAAAAACCTTATCTGGATGCTTTAGCACAAGAATGGGAAATGTACCTAAGCATTTTTCCTGACCGTCCTAAAATCCAAGAAATTTATCTTGGTGGAGGAACTCCTACTTTTTTTAGTCCTGAACATTTAACACAACTTTTTGAGTTTTTAGGAAAAAATGCAGACATACTGAATAGTGCTACTATCAGTGTAGAAGTAAACCCAATGAAGGTTTCTTATGAGCAACTCAAAGCTCTTCGTAATAAGGGTGTAAACCGAATTAGCCTAGGAATACAAGACAGTAACAAAAAAGTACAAGAAGCGATTAATCGCTTACAACCCAATAAAACTGTAGTCGAAGTGATGAATTGGATCAGTGATTTAGGTTTTAAAGAAACTAACTTTGACCTTATCTACGGATTGCCGTTTCAGACTACTAGCTCAATTATAGACACGATAAAATTAGTAGAAAAGCTACAACCTAGCCGAATTGCCTTTTACAGTTATGCTCATGTGCCATGGAAAAAAAATGCTCAACGCCTTTTTACAGAAAATGACCTTCCTACTGGAAGTGGCAAATGGGACTTGTTTAACGCAGGAAAAAAACATTTAGAACAAATTGGGTACGAAAGTATTGGAATGGATCATTTTGCCTTGCCTGATGACTCTCTAGCTAAGGCTCATCAATCTGGTAATTTGCACAGAAACTTTATGGGTTACACCACTACTGACTCTAAATGGCTAATTGGGCTGGGTGCTTCTAGCATTAGTGAAACGAGAGACTTATATGTTCAGAACGAAAAAAATGCTTACACTTATCAAAAAAAAATAGCTCAAGGAAATTTCACCTTTACTAATGGTACAAAACTTACTGATACTGATAAAATAGTACAGAGACATATTAAAGCATTAATGTGTCAATATAAAACTACCTTCAATGATTCTGAGTTTGAGCAAAACCTATACAAACAAGCAAAACAAGATCTCGCCGAAATGGAAAAAGATAACCTACTTGTATTTTCGGATAACAGACTAAGTGTAACCGAATCTGGAGAAAATTTTGTACGTAATATATGCATGAGTTTTGACCAATACCTCAACAACAGTGACAATATTAAAGAAAAACAATTTAGCAAAACAATTTAATACCTAACTAATATTTAATTCCTTCTCAAGTAATCTTGCTTTAGGCATCAATACATGATCTTCTATTTTAGCGTGTAAACGCAAGTCTTTTTCGAGTAAGTCTAATTGATAAATTAGCACTCGTAAAGGCATTGTATCTAATGTCTTTTTCTCATTTTCGATAAGCACACTTCTAGCAAGTACTAGTTGATCCTCTATTAAGTGATTATGACTATCTGCAAAAGAAGCAATAAAAGTGTTTTTGAATTTTGTTGTTAAACTATCTAACCTTTGATTTAAAGCAATGATATATGGGAATAGTTGCTTTTCCTCTTCTTTTATATGCTCTGTTAAGTTTGTTTTTAACGTCCTGAAAAATGGTAGTAAAAAAGAAGCAAATTCATTCTCATCATTTGACACAATATTTTGTACCATTTGCTCAATTTCTGGTAATCTACGACCAATGTAATAACGGTGAGTACGCTGTAAATAGTCTAAAACAATTGTAATATCAAAAGATAATAACTGCTTTTGGGGGAAATAATCTGTATTGTGAAATATTTTAATCAACTCCATAAAAAAAGGAACATCTATTAATTTTTCTTTACACAGTTGTTCTATTAATTTATCTCCTTCTTTTTCTAAGCCGTACCGTTTTACTAGTTCTTCAACAGAAGAATCAAGATTATAAAGCTCTCGAAGTGATTGACCTTGACTAAACATAATTACTTTTATTTACCTCAGAGCAATAAAGTAATTGAATGTTTAATAAAAAATGACATTTGTTATCATTTAACAAAACTTATAATGTATCTATGGCATAAAACTACTTCATGCGTAAGGGATTGAGCGGTTTGTTTGAAATCCTTCCTGATTTTTCATCAGGAAGATTGAGTAGCGAAAGCCCGACCTCATGAGCTTTTTCAGCAAAATGAGGTTACGCCCTAATTTAATATTCTTTAACTTGAAGTTCTTTGACAAGTTCCCCCTGTTCGTAATACTTCCAAACACCTCTAGGTGTCTCTATGAAAAATTTATCAGACGCAATAAATTCCTCTATTAATTCGCCACTTCCGTTTAGGATACTTATATGTTTAAGTCTCTCGTCTTCATAAGCGTTTCTGTTTTCTCGATGTATTTTCCCTAACAAGAATATTGTTTCTATCTCTAAAAGTCCTTTTTCGTTATAATAATCCCATTCACCAACTTTTATTCCTTTGTCATAGTGTTGTATTTCGGCTATCTGACCATTTTTACGATACATCTCCCATTTCCCATTTCGTTTTCCGTTTATATAAGCGTATTGTTGTTTTAATTCTCCATTCATATAATACTCTCGCCACTCTCCAGTCTTTTTACCTGCTAAATATCTTTTGGTTGATTTTAATTGCTTCGTTATCAAATCTTCTCTAGCACCATAATACTCGCCATTGCCGTAATGGTGCCCATCTCCATTACTCAACTCCCCACCTTCATAATACTCATCCCATCTACCTTGTTTTTTTCCTTCTTCATAAAACCCAATAGATGCCAAAATCCCAGTCTTGTAATAACTAGTCCATTCTCCTTCTCCCTTACCATCTCGATAGTTTCTTTTCCACTCTAGAGCTCCAGTAGTATCGTAAGACTCAACTTCTCCATCTAGTTGACCCAAAGTAAACAAACAATATGTCCATGCTTCACCATTTTCATGGTAATACTCCCAATACCCTTCTCTCAAGCCATCTTCATACCCTCCAAGTGTACTTAATTTACCGTTTTTATGATATTCCTTCCATTCTCCTTCTTTTCCTCCTGCATAATATCTACCGATGCCTGACACTTGTCCATTGTCCCAATAAATTATCCATTGTTCAGCTTTTAACCCCGAATCATACCTACCTAAAGATGACAGTTGCCCGTTATCATGATAAGATTTCCATTTTCCGTCTTGAACTGAGTCTACAAGTTTACCTTTTTCTTTTAATTGCCCATTCTCATAATAAGACTTGTGCTTCTGTGCTTTAATATTAAAAAATATTGTAAAACAGGCTAAAACTAACAATGTTTTTTTCATCTTATAAATAAATTAATTCAGAGTCGCAAGATAAGAAAAAAATCAGACCTTACTCCTAGGGTGAAAGTCCTGCATCACTTGTCTGAGATAGTCTCTATCTATGTGGGTATAGATTTCGGTAGTCACAATTGACTCGTGCCCCAAAATCTCTTGTACGACTCTAAGGTCAGCTCCACCTTCTACCATATGGGTAGCAAATGAATGCCTAAAGGTATGAGGACTGACTTTTTTACTAATCCCTACTGTTTTAGCTATATTCTTAACTATTGTAAAAATCATTACTCTAGTAAGGCGTTTTCCTCTCCTATTCAAAAACACAATATTTTCTTCACCTATTTGAGTTGGCACATGCACTCTTATTTCATTCAAATACATTTTGAGATATTTAAGAGCGTCTTTCCCTACTGGCACAAGGCGTTCTTTACCACCTTTCCCCATTATTCTCAAAAAAGAAATATCAAACAATACATCTCCTATGCTTAGGTTCACCAATTCGCTTACTCGCAAGCCAGAACTATAAAGCAATTCCACCATTGCCCTGTTCCTAAACCCTTCTGGAGATGACATATCGAATTCATCTAGTATCTCTTCTATTTCTATATAACTAAGTGTATCGGGTAGTTTACGTCCCAACTTGGGTGACTGGATAAGTACAGCGGGACTAAGCTCAATTATATCTTCGAGGACGAGGTAATTAAAAAAAGTTTTGATTCCTGAGAGTATTCTTGCTTGACTGTATGGAGACATTCCCATCTCATAAATCAAACCGAGCAATCCTTGTATATCATCAGAGATAACCTCTTTGGGATTTTTATCAATGCCGTTTAACTCTAAATACTGCTCTAGCTTCTGAATATCACGGATATAAGCATCTATAGAGTTAGCTGACAATCCTCTTTCTAGTTTTAGATAATTTTTAAAATACTTTATGTCGTTAGCCCAATCCATACAAAAGTAATAGTAGTGATTTTAACGGGAATAAAAAACCTTATTAAACTCGAATTGTTTTTGAATTTTCTGTTTTATTCTTTTCTTGCTAAAGATATGAGTACAATACTAGCAATAGAATCTTCTTGTGACGAAACCAGTGCGGCAATACTACATAATGGTAATATAATGTCTAACATTATTGCTACACAAGAAGTACACGCCAAATACGGAGGAGTAGTTCCCGAACTTGCTTCTAGAGCTCATCAGCAAAACATTGTCCCTGTGATTAGTCAGGCATTAAAGGAAGCGAATATAGATAAAAAAACACTTGATGCAATTGCCTTCACTCGTGGACCAGGCTTATTGGGAGCTTTGCTCGTGGGCACTTCTTTTGCCAAGTCCTTTGCCATGGGCTTAGATATTCCTTTGGTTGAAGTCAATCACATGGAGGCTCATATTTTAGCTCATTTTATAGAAAACCCTAAACCTAACTTTCCTTTTTTGTGCTTAACTGTAAGCGGAGGTCATACTCAATTAGTCATTGTCAAAGACTATCTTGACATGGACGTTATTGGAGAAACGATAGATGATGCCGTAGGAGAGGCTTTTGACAAGACTGCTAAAATAATGGGACTACCCTATCCTGGGGGTCCTATGATTGATAAGTATGCCCAACAAGGTAATCCTCTTAAGTTTAAATTTAAAATATCCAAAATGGAAGATTTTAAATTCTCTTTTAGCGGAATCAAAACCGCCTTTTTATATTTCCTTCGGGCAGAGATCAAAGAAGATGAAAATTTCATAAAAAACAACCTTAACGACATCTGTGCAAGTGTACAATATACCTTAATAGAAACATTAATGGTAAAAGTACGAAAAGCAATGCAAGAGTACGACTTAACTCAAGTAGCAATAGCTGGGGGGGTTTCTGCCAATTCTGAATTAAGAAAAACCATTCAAGAGGAAGCAAAAAAAAGAAACTGGGAAGTATATATCCCCGACTTTGAGTACTGTACCGACAACGCCGCTATGATTGCAATAGCGGGATATCACAAATATAAAGCAGGTTATACCGTAAGTTATGACATCAGTCCTAACCCTCGAATGAAAATAAACGGATAAAAAATGGCAAAAGATAAAATACAAAAATCAATAGTAATCAAAAACCGTAAGGCATCTTATGAATATGAGTTTGTAGATACGCTAGTAGTCGGGATTTCTTTGCTTGGTAGCGAAATAAAATCTATCAGACAAGGCAAGGCATCTCTACAAGAAGCTTATTGCTACATTACCGAAAAAATGGAACTGTTCATCAAAAAAATGCACATTGCTCCTTATGAGCAAGCCACACACTATAACCACGAGCCTTACAGAGAACGAAAATTATTGGCTCACAAAAAAGAAATTAGAAAATTTTCTGATGGTTTAAATGAAAAGGGGTTGACGCTTATCCCCGCTAAACTATTTATTACTGATAGAGGTTTTGTAAAACTGAATATTGCTTTAGCAAAAGGAAAAAAATTACACGACAAACGAAATAGCATTAAAGAAAAAGACAACAAAAGAGAACTTAAACGCCAACAATTACTATAATGAAATATGGCATTTGTTTATTATCAGTTATCCCTGTAAGAGCAGAAAATTCAGACAAATCTGAAATCATCACCCAAATTCTATTTGGAGAAATTCTAACAATCATTAGCGAAAAGAAAAACTGGATAAAAATACAACTAAGTTATGATAATTACACTGGCTGGATAGACCCCAAACAAATAAAAGAAATTGACAAAAAACTAGCCCTACTAAATATTCAAAACCAACAATACCTAAACGAAGGGACTACTACAATTAACGGTATTACAAAAAAACTCTCATACGCTTCCATACTACCAATTAAGCAAATCACTGATTTGTACAAAATTTCTATTCAATCACCCACAATCACCTCTCCTGTATTAATAGATGTAGCCAAACGCTATTTAGGCACTCCATATTTATGGGGTGGGAAATCAGACTACGGCATTGATTGCTCAGGATTTACCCAGCAAGTATTTAAAGTTTGCGGTATTAAACTCCCTCGTGACGCATACCAACAAGCTCAATTAGGCGAACCTATTCAAACACAAAACAGTCAAGCTGGTGACTTGGCTTTTTTTGAAAATAAAGACGGGAGAATAATTCACGTTGGAATCATCTTAAAAAATCAAGAAATCATCCACGCACACGGAGAAATAAAAATCAACAAGCTAGACAATAAAGGAATCTTATCAGATGATTTATCAGGATATTCTCATCAATTAAGCCTAATCCGTAGGGTAAAATAAAAATGTTGGGCGTGCCACTACACGCCTGAAAAAGGCGAGATAGTGTCGGGTCATTCGCTATATCTTTTTGTTTTTTTATTTTTTATTTCGACAAGCTCAATATATTCAAAAAAAAAACAAAAAGGATACCGCTACTACCCCTCACGCAGGCTCTAGTAGTTACTTAAAGTTTTAGTAGCAAATCATAAACCGCTACAACTTGAGGCAATAACATTTCACTACCATTATTATCAATAATATAATCAGCTTTGTTTTTTAACTCATCCCAATCACCTTGCTGAGCAATTATATTATCGACTTGCTCTTCTGAGCGAAATTTATCACGAGACAAAACCCTTTGTTTACGAACTACCGCACTTGCATCTACCAAAATAATAGCGTCCAAGCCATGGTCAAGAGACTGCAACAATAACGCTGACTCTTTAAGTACAAAAGGAGCTTCTTGCTGCTCTGCCCAAATATCAAAGTCACGATGTACCACTGGGTGAACTATATCGTTAAGTTTTGTAAGTAACCCTTTATCTGCAAAAACCTTATCTGCAATATATTGACGGTTTAACACTGAACCTTGGTAAGCTTCTTCTCCTAAAAATAATTTTATATCCCGGATTAAGTCTGAAGATTCAACCATTAATCGTTTAGCTTCTCTATCTGTATTGTACACAGGAATCCCTAAATGAACAAAAATATTTGCTACATACGATTTGCCACTTGCTATACCTCCTGTAACACCTGTTTTTTTCATTTCTGTAATTTAGTCAAAAAAAAAGCGAGATTGCTTAACAATTCCGCTGTTTATTATATCCTGATATCAGGTTTAAGCTTTGTCTTTTTTTGTTGGGTTAGCAGCCGATACGGCAGCTAATTCTACTTTTACTTTTACAGAACCTATTTCTAATAAAACTACGTCATCTTTGACATCTAGTACTTTACCAAAAATCCCACCTCTAGTGATTACTTCGTCACCTTTTTTAAGGCTATTTCTATAAGCTTTTAATGCTTTCTCTCTCTTTTGTTGGGGTCTTATCATCATGAAGTACATCACGACAAAGATTAACCCAAACATCAATAACGTTCCTGAACTTTGTGGCATTTTTCTTTCTTTTTAGTTTATACAAAGCTAGCCGACTTTCTTGTAAAAAGAAAGTCGGCTAGCTTTAATTATTAAATTAAAATAATTACTCACCTGCGGCATCTACTGCTTCTGGTAAGAAAGTATCAATTTTGAACCTTACAGAATAATCTCCTTGGTTAGTTTTAAGAATTACAGTCTTGTTGTACACATGTGGTGGTTTTACACCTGATCTAAATCCAACTTTCACACTACCTGTTGCTCCTGGTGCAATTGGCTCACCTTTTTTGTAAGTAGGTACTGTACATCCACAAGTTACATGATGATCATTGATAATTAATGGCTCATCCGATTCGTTTACAAATGTAAAGATATACTCAAAAGTTTCTCCTTTAGGTAATCTACCAAAGTCATGGAAGTTTTTATCAAACACCATTCCTTTTTTATCTTCTTGCATTGGTTCTTCTTGAGATACTTCTGACACTTCCGTAGTTACTACTGGATTTTCTGATGATTCTACACCATCGTTTCCGTTACAGTTTACAAATGTAAACATCAATGCTACTGCTCCTAAGATATATGATTTTTTCATAATTATAATATAGTTTTAATTTCTTCTTGTCTCTGTATAAACAGAAATCATACCAAATTTAGAACATCTATGAGAAAAACGCAATTATTAAAGTGATTTTATGTTTTTATTCTCGTTATAAAGGGTGAAATTATGATTCATTAAACAAGCGAAGCTTGTGCAAAAGGGGTAGCAGCGTCATCCTTTTTTTACTTTAATAATAATAAATCAAAAAAGATACAGCGAATAACCCGACCCGTAGCCAAGTGAAGCGATAGCGAAATGTGGGCTAGGGGTTTGCCCTAAAAAAATCCCTCAAAATACAAATTATTGAGGGATAAAGTTATAACTCATCTAATGCTTAATGCCTCCACACGTCAATATTATCTTGCTTAAAGTTATAAATACGGCGTAAAATATTTTTTGCCTCTGCTAAATCAGATTTGTACTGGCTAATTGCGGTAGCGTCTACAATACCGGCACTTGGATTTTGTCCCATCAGATTATGAAGACTTTGAAGGTCTGAGTCATTGATTAATTTATAATTGCCTCCATATTGCAAAGCAATCAAAAAACCTTTTCCTTCTGAAAAATGTTTTGCCAAATTATCTGTATCAATGCTTGACTCATTAAGGTCATCAGTAATTTCTCTGAGGTAATGTACTACCGTGGCTGCGATAATTTTTTCCCATACAATTGCTGTATTTTTTACATAAGGTGTTATTTGGGCAATACTTTTTTGATTTGTAATGGCGGTTCTTCCTGACAAAAACAAATCAAATGCTTCTTTGCTAAAGTTAGGATCAACGGCAGCACCAAGGTCTCTCTTGCCTGCATTGGTAGATAGTGAGAAGTTATACTCGCTTCTAAAATCTATTTTACCATCATTATTAGCATCTTTATATCTTAAGCTTTTTAGCTCTGCATCAGTATAATCAGCATAGTTACGTGATGCACCAAAATACCCAAAAGCTTCGTCCCAAGTACGTTCCATAGCTGTATATGGTTTGTCTCCTTTAGCTACTTTATTGTCTTGGGTCAACACCTTATTAAGATAATTACTAGTCCCTTGAGAATAAATCACAGACCCTGTTAAGGTTTTATTAATTAATTGATTATAATCTAAAAAATCATCACTGATATAAATTGCTTTACCTATTTTGCCTGCATCTACCCTAGCGTCGATTGCCTCTAGCCATCCTTCTATTAGGTCTTGTGCTGTTGTATTATATGAAATAACACTTGCTGTTGACATTTTTCCATATAAATTTTTACCTGTAGCTATAGAAGAATATTTATTTTTTAGCAAAGTAAAAGATCCCGCAGACGTGAATGTGGATTTTCCGTCAGCATCTGTTCTATTTAGTAATGCTATTACGTCTACTTTTACTTTTTTACCCACTACATTAGTTGCATCGCTAATAATTGTTTTGATGTCTTGCACAAGTAATTGCCTTACTGTTTGCCCACCATAATCTACCGAGCTTACACCATCCGAAAACCTACTTTCAAATTCATACTGAGTTGGTGCATCTTTTTCTGACTTCACTTCTTTAATTACTTCTATTTCTACTTCTTTTGGTTTACAAGAAGAAAATGAGCCAATTACTAAACTTAATGCTGTTGCATATTGAAATATATTTTTCATTTTTATTAAAATTTAAAGGTTACACTTAAATTAACTTGGCGTCGACTTCCAATTAAAATACCGCTACTCTGCCCTGCCGTAGGTCGTCCTGGTTGAGAGTGTAGTCTTGATGATATATAGATTTTGTCTAAAAAATTTTTTGCCGTAAGACTAAATGTTGTTTTTTTAACTTTATACCTAGCCCCAGTGTTCCAAATCCCCCAGTTTGGTATTTCCCCAGCTATTCCTAAGCCTTTTATATTACTGTTATCTACCTGCTTTTTGGTCAAGTTTTGCATATCGGCAAATACTCTAGCGGAGTAAACGTAGTCCACAAACAAAGTTAATTTATTTTTCATCAACTTCTTTTGCAAGCCTATCACAAAACTGTGCGTAGGTGCATAAGGCATTTGTTTTCCGACTACACTTACGGTATCTCCAGTTAAGAAGTCTTTTACCTCTGCTTTTGTAATACGGGTATACAGATAGGTGTAATTAAAATGAAGTGTTGGGAGATTTTTATACCTTTTATTAAATAAAATATGAGATGAAAATTCTAATCCTGCCGTATTGACACTCCCTGGTTCAAAAAATATTGTACCTCTAGCTGCTGTCACTATATCTGATATTATATTATAAAATATCGCCATTTCTGTTTGAAGATATTTTGTATTACTACGCAAACCAAATTCTGTATTCCAACTTTTTTCTGGTGTTAATTTTATCGTTCCGCCATTGTTACCTGTATTAATAAAAGGCAAACTAAACGCTGCACTAGATGGTGCCGTATAACCTCGGTGAAGCCCACCAAAAACATTCCATCGAGATGCTGTATCCAAGGCATAATTAAACCCTATTCCTGGTAATAACACAAATGATGTTTTATCATTAAATTGATTGCCATTAAGTCGATTAATTTGAGACTGTTCAAATAGTTCAGTACGTAAACCTATATTAACAAGAAGCTTATCGGTCAAGTTAACCTCTTCTTCAGCATAAGCAGATAGCGCTCTTGTTTCTAAACTAAAAGATTTCGCACCATTTAACACCGTTTTCTTTCCACTAGCATCTGTCGTGTACCACTTCCCTACTCTATCTGTTGGGCTATCTCCTATTTTATAATTGTCTTTAAATATCTCATTATGAAGCCTAAAACCTGCTACCAACTGAGCTTTTTTCTTCCCTAATTTATGTTTATAATTATATTGTTTTTCTACCCCTATCACATAAAAAGAACGTAAAATCCCAAAATTGGACGACGAATTTCCTACCCGCACCAAATCAGTATTAGAAAAGTATTGCTGAGGAGTAATTTCTCCTAAACCAAACCCTACCTTAGTCCCCAAATCATAAGCTTTCAGGCTAGATGATTTTATAAAAACATCATTTTCTCTCCACCAATCTCTTTTAAAGTGATTGGCATAAAAACTTATCCTAGAACTTAACTTATCAGAATGTTTTTGAGAATAAATCACATCCAAAGCAATACGTTGTATCTTAAACTCATCATTCTTTTTAGGATTAAATAATGGATTTTTTTTAAAACTATAATCAGTCAGACCTGTATAAGTAGCATTTGCGAACTCATTATTATAATTCAGCTTTGTATATAATGTCTTGTCGGATGATATCTGCCAAAGGTTTTTAACAGTGATATTATATTGTCTAAAATCATTATTTTCTCTAAAGCCATCTCCTCTTTTTACTAATAATTGAAGCCCCGTCTTAAAATTATCCTTTTTGCCAATCCCACTAAAATCGACTAATAGACTTCCATAATCATATGTTCCTCCAGTCAATTTCATTATCCCTCCAGATTTTTGTTTTGGTCTTGTCGTAATATAATTGATTACTCCTCCCATTGTTTGAGGTCCATACTTAATAGATGCACTTCCCTTAATTACTTCTATCTTATCAATCCGCTCTATTGGGGGATTATAATACGAATTTGGATAAATATATGGTGCTGGTTGAATAGGTATACCATCTTCCAATATCAGTGTTCTAGCACTTCTACGAGGGTCTAATCCTCTTATGCTAATGCTTAATCTACTATTTCCAAAACCATCATCCCCAGCCAAAAAAATCCCTGGAAGAGATTGAAGAGCGTCTCCAGTTCCCGTAGGATTTTTCAACTCTATTTCTTCTTTACTAATCAGAGAAGCAGTTCCTGTTTCTTTCTCTAACACTCCTTTTCTTTTAGCGGTAAGTTCTACACCTTCTATTGTAATAGCATTAGTTTTAAGGGCTATTGCATTTTTAAAGCTATAATCCTTCTCAAATGTAATATTTTGTTTATACGGTAAATGTGAATAATCCGCTACATATAATTCTAGCCGACCATACTCATTAATTATAATATAAAAATACCCTTTATCATCTGTTTGAGTACAAACAATAGTTTTATGCGTACTATCAACTTTACGAATGCAAACCGTAGTATAAGGCAAGGGCAACTTTGACTCTTCATCAATAATTTGCCCGTTTATAGTATGTGATAAGTCTTGACCAAACCCATTAAGTTTAATTAGACTAATTACAAACAACAATATTAACCTCACCAATCGTTTAGCTTGATATTTCATATAAGATATTATTAGAAAGTGAGTGGGTTAGAAAAATCTACAAAGGCAATAGTATTATTTGAAGAAGCATTATCTAATTTACAATAACTACCTGTGCAAGGTTCGTTTTGCTCTTCTTCCATTTCAACCAAAACATCATCTTCGCAAGAACTTGCTAATACAGCTATTAAAATAATTGAACAGAATATAGATAATGTTTTTTTCACTACTGAGTTTGTTATATTTGAATGATGACACAAATTAAAACCATAAAAATTAATTATCCAATTTTTATTTAGAATAAATTTAAATAATGTAGTTTTACCGTATGGACAATGACAAAAACCAATACCTATGGTGGTTTATAATCTTTATCTTCATCTCTCGATATGTCACACATATTGTCTATATAGAAGACATTGACAGTATGCGATTTGCTTTAAGTACAATTAATTATGATTTAACACTATTTCAACCACATTTCCCTGCTTACCCTATTTACTGTTTCATCACCAAAATATTTTATTGGCTTACAGGAAACGTAGCCATTAGTCATTATATATCAGGGAGTATCGGGATGAGCTTAGTTATTTATACAGGTATTGGTTTATGGAAAAATCTCTTCCCTCAGCAACACAGTATTTACTACATTATATTACTCAGCCTCTCTCCTCTCTTATGGCTCATGAGCAATCGTTTTATGCCCGACATCATGGGGTTAGGCTTATTACTACTTGCTACAAATCACGGTTGGAATGCATTAAAACATCAAAAATACTCACTTATCATCTATTGTGCTTCAGTATCTTTACTGGCAGGAGTACGCATTTCTTACCTACCTTTTTTACTGCCATTATCTATTTTATTATTAATCAAACAAAAAAAAACTTGCTTCATGCAGATTGGCACATATATCGGATCTTCCCTGCTTTGGTTAATCCCTTTAATCATCATTACTGGCTGGCAAGAATTTACGCAACTGCTTATCAACCACAGCCAAGGTCATTTTAACGAATGGGGCGGAACCGTAATTACTGATAATAACCTCTTATTACGTTTAGTCAGAATCTTTCAATACTTATGGTCTGATGGACTTGGTGGATGGTTCATCGGACGTTCTTTTTTACTCATTCCTTGGTCAATCCTATTATTAACCTTAGGAATCAAAGGCTTTAAAACAACAAAGCCTTTCCCTACTTGGCTCACTGTATCACTTATCACCTATTTTGTTTGGGTTTTTCTGTTCCAAAACGTACTCTACAAGCCGAGACACCTCATGCCTTTTGTTCCTTTTTTTTTATTGCTTGTCGCAAAAACTCTTTCTCACCTATCAGTCAAGAAAGAGTTAATTATCATTGCACTATTTGCGATAAACATTCCTAATACAATCATCGCTTACCAACACAAACACAAATCTGCGGTCGCTCAAGCAGGCGATTTCTTATCCAGAAAAGAAGCCAAAGTTATTTGTAATCCTTTAGTTACTTACTACCTCCAAAAACAATATCCTTTTATTAAAGTCAATCCCAAATTAGAAAGACCTTATTACTCCTTAGGTAGCAAAATCACCAACGCACCAATATCCGACTCTATCACTTTTTATCACAACCCTTACATAAACAGGATGTGGGACAAAGTAAAACTCTACTACTATGAGTAAACAAATATTAATACTAGGAGGAGGTCCCGCTGGTGTCGCTGTTGCTTATTATTTGGGTCAGCAAAACATCCCATACAAACTCATTGAAGCCAAAGACCACCTAGGAGGCAATGCCTCTACATATTGGGAAGACGGTCTAGGCTACGACTCTGGAGCACATCGCCTACACGATATTTTTCCTGAAATCACTGATGAATTCAAAAAAATACTTGGTAATCAAATCCAAGAAATCTCTACACCTAGCCAAATATACTCTGGAAACACATTCTTTGACTTTCCCCTTTCTCCCTTTAACATCATAAAAGGGCTTTCTATTAAACAAATAACCAAAGCCAGTATAGACTTTATAAGAAGACCTTCCAAAACAGAAGATTTTCAAGACTTAGCCCTATCAAAATACGGAAACTATATTGCCAATCGATTTTTACTCCCTTACACCCAAAAATTATGGCAAACACCTTGCCACCAACTCTCTACCCAAGTCGCTGGAAAACGACTCAAAAATCTTGACATTTACACTTTTTTAAACGAAATTTTTCAAAAAAAAGAAATAAAAACAAAACACCTTGACGGTAAATTTTATTATCCTCTCAAAGGAATAGGACAACTTTTTGACATACTATCAAAAAACATTACAGTAGCTTATAATAGCAAAGTAGACGAAATTACATTAAACAAAAACTACATTACAAAAGTACAAATAAATGGCATACAACATCATGCAGATATTATTATAAACACTTTACCTCTCTCTATACTGGCAAACATGCTTGGTCTAAAACAAACTATTCAACAACTCTCGTTTATTGACTTATATTTAGTAAAAGTTTTCTTAAACAAAACAAGCATTACAAACAATGCCTCAATATACTTCCCCGACAATCAATTTGTATTCACAAGAATAGTAGAACCTCGTAACCGATCTACCGATTTAGCACCTCAAGGTAAAACAATGCTTGTAGCCGAAGTTCCTATCCGAACAGGAGAAATCTATAATGAAGAAGAATTACAAGAAAAAGTACTCTCCCAATTGCTAAGCACAGGATTAATTAACAAGAAAGATGTAAATAAAATCAGCACTAGAAAATTAGACTACGCCTACCCAATTCTTACAAAAGAATACGAAAAAGATTTATTCAAAATCAAAAAAGAACTTTCTTCTATCAATAATTTGTTTTTGACGGGACGAGTGGCGACTTTTAGCTATCAACATATTCATGATCACTTTAGAGAAGGTAAAATAATTGCCGAAAAAATAGCCAATGAGCGATAAAAAAAATAACAAAGAAGTAGTCTCGGCATATAAAATCCCCTTATATGTAGGACTAGCAGTAGTAATAGGAATGCTATTTGGAATGTTTGTATCTAACCACAAGATTCCAACTAACGACACCCAAAGAAAAATAGAAAAAATCAGCCAAGTACTCTACTCTATTAACCAAGACTATGTAGACTCTCTTGGTTTGGATAGCTTAACGGATAAAGGAATCACTGCAATGCTTGCAATGCTCGACCCACACACTGTATACATCCCTGCTACAGAAAGTGTAATGCATAACGCTTCATTACAAAAAGGATTTGAAGGTATTGGAGTAGAATTTAGAATTATACAAGATACATTAATGGTAATCAAAGTATTAAAAAATGGACCTAGCCAAAAAGCAGGGCTGTTATCCGGAGATAAAATAATCTCTGTAGATGACTCACCTATCATAGGCATCGATTTACCCATCATATATAATCTTTTACGAGGAGCCAAAGGAAATTCTGTTGAGGTTAAAATAAAACGAGGAAATGAATTTTTTATCAAAAAAATCATCCGAGACAAAATCTCAACTTATGCCATAATAGCTAGTCATATGCTAGATAGCACCACTGCGTATATCAAGCTTAGGCGTTTTGCCCAAGGCGCCGCAGACGAAGTAAGAAGCAGTATTATAAAACTCAAAAAACAAGGTATGAAATCTCTATTGCTTGATTTAAGAGGAAACGGTGGTGGGTTTTTACATGAAGTAATAGCTATTTCCGAAGACTTACTACCCCACAAGTCTTTAATATTATACACCAAAGGCAAAAGAAAACAATTCAACAATCTATATAATGTAGAAAAAGAAAAAGGAGTATTTAGTACTGGTAAATTAGCCATTTTGATTGACGAAAGTTCCGCTTCTGCATCCGAAGTATTGGCAGGAGCAATCCAAGACAATGACAGAGGTATCATAGTAGGACGAAGAAGTTTTGGAAAAGGATTAGTGCAAGAAACCAAAAAATTTAGTGATGGTTCTGAAATAAAAATCACAATATCTAGGTATTACACCCCTTCAGGAAGATGTATCCAAAAACCATACAAAGACTCGGCTTACTTCATGGACTACTATAACCGTTTCATAAATGGAGAGTTTCAAATAGAAGATAGCGTCAGCTATAATGACACTTTAGTTTATCGTACCAAAAAAGGAAGAATTGTGTACGGAGGTGGGGGAATATATCCCGATATTTTTATCCCGCAAGACACCAATCATTATACAATCTTACTTGGTAAAATTTATACGGAGCAAATATTTAACGATTTTATTCCTAGCCTGTACCTCAAGTACAAAGATTCACTGAGTTTACTTTCTTTCTCAGACTTTAATCAAAACTTCCAAATCAACCAAAGTGATTTATTTGCATTAAAGAAACACACTAAAAACAGACTAAGTGAAACTTATAGCGAAACTGACTTCAACACCTCACTCCCTCGAATAAAACTAGAACTTAAAGCCTTACTTGCTCGCTTATACTGGGATGATAATGAATATTACCAAATCATTAACCAAAGAGATAAGACTGTAATACAAACAATTAAAGAATTACATAATATATAACAATATTTTTCATACCTTTACGTATAATCAAATAGAATTTGAAAAAAATATTCCCCATATCGTTAGCCCTATTAATCCTAGTAACAAACCTAGGATTAACTATTAATCACCACTATTGCGGTGGTGAGTTAGCAGAAAGTTCTTTTGCCTTCGGTGAGGAGACACTGGGTTGCGGAATGGAAAAAAAAGAAGATAATTGCTCACAAGAAGATTATCAAAACACAATTAAACAAAAAAACTGTTGTAAAAATCAATACGTGCAACTAACCCTTGATAACGAGTTTAAGGTTTCTAATTTAGAAGAATCAGAAATTAACTTATACTTTTTCACTAGCTTCTTAATTACTTATTTCAAATCACCTATTACTCAGGTTGATGAGGAGACATATTTAACCTACACCCCACCCCTACTGAAACTCAATCGGCAAATCTTGTTTCAGTCCTTTCTTCTTTATTCATAATTATTTAATGTAACACCATTGCTTTACGGCTTTTGATAATTCAAAAGTACAGATGCATTTATACGTCTGTTTAGCAAAAACTCTACTTTATTGATGTTTTTTTCATCATACGAGTAGCTTTCTCACATTAGATAATAAATGAAATGTTAAATAAACTCATCAAGTATTTTCTTGAAAACAAACTAGTAACACTCTTATTGCTTGGCTCTATGATTGTTTGGGGAATTTCGACTGCCCCATTTGCTTGGGACAACGACCTTATCCCTAGAAACCCTGTACCTGTTGATGCGATACCAGACATTGGTGAAAACCAACAAATCGTATATACCAAATGGTCAGGTCGCTCACCACAAGACATCGAAGACCAAATCAGCTATCCTTTAACAACTGCGTTATTAGGCATTCCTGGTGTCAAAACAATCCGAAGTAATTCTATTTTTGGTTTATCAAGTATCTATTTGATATTTGAAGATGATGTAGAATTTTATTGGTCAAGAACTCGTATTCTTGAAAAACTCAACTCGTTACCCAACAACCTACTTCCTCAAGAGGTTTCACCTGCCTTAGGTCCAGATGCTACGGCTTTGGGGCAAGTTTTTTGGTACACATTAGAAGGCAGAGACAAAAACGGAAAACCTGCTGGTGGTTGGGATCCTCACGAGTTGAGAACTATCCAAGATTTTCAGGTTGGTTATGCCCTTACTGCTGTAAAAGGGGTTGCAGAAGTCGCTACAATTGGTGGTTTTGTGAAAGAATACCAAGTAGACATAGACCCTAACGCAATGAAAGCAAACAATGTAAGTGTTGCTCAAATCATGATGGCTGTCAAAAAAAGTAACTTAGACATTGGGGCAAGAACCATCGAATACAACAAAGTAGAATACCTTATACGTGGTTTGGGCTACATCAAAAACCTTAATGATTTAAAAGAAAGTGTTATTTTTTCAAACAATAATGTACCTATTCGTATCAAAGATGTAGCAAAAGTAAGCTTTGGTCCTGCTCCTCGGCGTGGCGGACTAGACAAAGGTGGTGCAGAAGCTGTTGGTGCTAGTGTGGTGGCAAGATATGGTGCCAACCCATTAAAAGTCATTAACCGAGTGAAAGAAAAAATCAAAGAAATTGAAGCTGGTTTACCATCAAAAATTTTAGCTGACGGTACGGTTTCAAAAGTAACCGTTGTTCCTTTTTATGACCGAACAGGCTTAATTAAAGAAACTTTAGGTACGCTAGAAGAGGCTTTATCTCTCGAAATGCTTATCGCTCTTATCGTTGTGGTTATCATGGTTTTAAACCTCAGAGCATCTATTTTAATTGCCAGTTTATTACCTATTGGCGTGTTGATTACTTTTATTATGATGCGTCAGTTTGGTGTAGATGCCAATATTGTCGCTCTATCTGGTATTGCGATAGCCATTGGTGTGATGGTAGATGTTGGTATTGTGTTTACAGAAAATATTATTCAACACATCGAGTTACCTGAAAATATAGGCAAAAAAGGCAAGGAATTGCTCAATGTCATTTATGATGGTGCTTCGGAAGTTGCCACAGCTGTCATTACAGCTTTGTTTACTACAATTGTAAGTTTTTTACCTGTTTTTGCGATGCAGGCAGCTGAAGGAAAATTATTTACCCCTTTGGCTTTCACCAAAACTTTTGCCATGCTTTCTGCATTGATTATTGGCTTGTTATTTATCCCAACTTTTGCTCATATTATTTTTTCTATTCGATTAGATAAAGGTAAAATGAGTAAATTTTGGAATGCTTTACTTATCATTTTGGGGCTAGGTTTTTTTATTGGTTTTGGAAGTTGGGTAGCTCTCGCTTTGGTGCTTTTTGGCATCAATAATTTATTAGAATACAAATGGTCTCCAAGCAAAAAACATTTTGTCAATTGGATAAACATTGCCATTACGGCTTTTATTGTTACTTATTTTATCGCCTTAGTTTGGATGCCTTTGGGTGCTCAAAATTCTTTCTTTGCAAATGTGTTGTTTGTTACCCTTACTATCGGATTGATTTTAGGGTTCTTACTCACTATCGTTCATTTTTATCAACCTATACTCACTTGGTGTTTGGCTCATAAAACTTTATTTTTGAGTATTCCACTAGTTGTCGTTTTGTTTGGTGCAAATGCTTGGTTGGGCTTTGGTCGTGTCTTTAGCTTTTTTCCTACTATTATAAAAGACAATGCTGTATGGAAAAAAATGGAAATGACCTTTCCTGGTTTAGGAAAAGAGTTTATGCCTTCGCTCAATGAAGGCTCATTTTTATTGATGCCGACCACAATGCCTCATTCTGGTGTAGAGGAAAATGTAAATGTGATTAGAAAACTGGACAGACAACTTAACGCCATTCCAGAAGTTGATGTTTCGGTAGGAAAATGGGGACGAGCCAACACTGCTCTTGACCCTGCCCCTATTTCTATGTATGAAAATATCATTAATTATTTACCCGAATTTAAAGTAAATGAAAATGGTCATAAAACACGTTTCAAAATCAATAATAACAATGCCTTTATTTTAAAAGACAGTACAACCTACAAATACGGTGAAGATGTATTCCGTACCATTGCTACAGAAAACCTGATTGAAGATAAAAATGGGGAATATTTCCGACAATGGCGAAAGCACATCCAATCACCCGATGATATTTGGAAAGAAATTTTGAAACATTCTAAAATGCCAGGGCTAACATCTGCACCAAAACTACAACCTATCGAAACACGTTTGGTTATGTTGGCAACAGGAATGCGTGCACCTATGGGTATCAAAGTATTTGGTCCTGACTTAGCAACAATCGAAAAAGTCGGCTACGCAATTGAAAAAGTCTTAAAAGAAGTACCAACAGTAGAAGCTTCCGCTGTATTTGCTGACCGAGTGGTGGGAAAACCTTATTTGGAAATAGAAATCAACAGAGAAGCTATTGCCCGTTACGGATTGACTATTGAAGATATTCAAAATCAAATTTCAGTAGCTATTGGTGGTATGCCTTTGACCAATTCCGTAGAAGGGCGTAAACGTTTTGCTATCCGTGTACGCTATGCCAGGGAATACAGAGACAATCCTGAAGATTTGAAAAACGTACTTATCCCTACACCTTCTGGGGTGCAAATCCCTTTAAATGAATTAGCAATTTTTCATTACAAAAGAGGTCCTCAGGTTATTAAAAGTGAGGATACATTCTTGGTGAGTTATGTGATTTTTGATAAAAAAGAAGGTCAAGCAGAAGTTGATGTTGTGGAAGATGCACAAGCATTATTGAGCCAAAAAATAGAAAATGGCGAACTTGTTCTTCCTGCTGGGGTGAGTTATCGTTTTACAGGAAATTATGAAAATCAAGTACGTGCCACCAAAAGATTGCTCTTGGTTGTCCCTATTTCCTTACTGATTATTTTCTTGATTTTGTATTTCCAATTCAAATCCGTAACCATGACCGCCATGATTTTCAGTGGATTATTTGTTGCACTTTCTGGTGGGTTTATTATGCTTTGGTTATACAGTTCACCCGATTTTCTCGATTTTTCTATCGCAGGAATTGATTTGAGAAATCTATTTCAAGTACACACCGTTAATTTGAGTGTTGCTGTTTGGGTTGGTTTTATTGCCTTATTTGGTGTTGCCACCGATGATGGGGTGATTATGGGAACTTATCTACAACAAAAATTTGAAAAAGATCACCCAAAAACAATCGATGAAATTAAAAAAGCAGTTGTCATCGCTGCTTCCAAAAGGGTACGTCCTGCTATGCTTACTGCTGCAACAACTATCATTGCTTTAATCCCCGTTTTGACCTCGCAAGGAAAAGGTTCAGACATTATGGGACCTATGTCTATTCCATTATTTGGCGGGATGCTTATCCAAGTAATGACCATGTTTATTGTCCCTGTACTTTACAGTATGTGGAAAGAAAAACAACTAAAAAAATTATGAAAAACATACTTATTTATCTGATTATAGGCTTGTTTACCGTTGTGGTAAATGCACAAACGGAACTAAACAATTACCTGAAAATAGCAGCCCAAAACAACCCTTACTTAAAGGCTACGTTTGCGAGTTATCATGCTTCGTTACAAAAAATCCCTCAAGTAGGCACTTTACCTGACCCAAAAGTGAGTTTTGGTTATTTCATTTCGCCAATAGAAACTCGTGTAGGTCCACAAAAAGCAAAACTTGGTTTTAGCCAAATGTTTCCTTGGTTTGGTACGCTAAATGCTAAAAAAGATGTAGCAACTCAAAATGCTAAAGCAAAGTACGAAGCATTTGAAGAAGCCAAATCAAAATTGTTTTTTGATGTCAAATCAACTTATTACACGATATATTTCCTTCAAAAAGGTATAAATATAAGCAAAGAAAATTTACGTATTTTGGCTACTTTTCAGCAACTCGCTATTATAAAAATAGAAACAGGCAAAGCATCCGTGGTTGATGAAATGAGGGTCGAAATGGAAATCAACGAACTCACAAATCAATTGGCTTATCTTATGGATAGTAAAGCTACCGTTGAAATAAAATTCAATAACCTACTCAACAACAAAGAACCAAAAACAGTACTTATTCCCGATACTTTATGGAATGACAGCCTGACAATTTCTAAAGATGATTTGTTAAATAATCATTTGATAAAACAACTGGGACACAAAGTTTTGTCTTGGGAAAAACAAAAAATAACGGCTAAAAAAATGGGCAATCCTCAATTTTCTATCGGCGTAGATTATGCTATTATCGGAAAAAGTAGCAACCCAAATTTAGGAAATGAAAATGGACGAGATGCTCTTTTGTTACCCAAAATAGGCGTTTCTATTCCTTTGTACAGAAAAAAATATACCGCAATGATAAAAGAAGCATCTTTTAGAATAGAGGAATTTCAATACACCAAAGAAAACAAACAAAACGAGTTAGTTTCTTTGTTTGAAAAAAACTTGAAAGATTATAAAGATGCACAAAGACGAATAATCTTGTATCAAAAACAATTGGTTTTGGCTCAAAAATCTTTAAATATTCTACTCACAGCTTATTCTACCGACGGAAAAAACTTTGAAGAAATACTCAGAATGGAACGAAATGTTTTGAAATATGCCTTAGAATTAGACAAAGCAAGGACAGACAAAAACACTTCTGTCGCATTTATCAATTACTTAACTGGAAAATAATATAGCGATGAAAAAGATACTAAATAACAAATGGTTTTTACTTGTGGTAGTACTTTTGGTAGGTTTTGCCATTGGTAAATTAACGAGTGGAAAAAAGGAAGTGGAGACACATCAACACCTAGAAGAGAACCAGCAAATTTGGACTTGTTCAATGCATCCACAAATCAAAAAAGACAAACCAGGAAAATGTCCATTATGCCAAATGGATTTAATTCCTTTGGATAATTTGAGTGATGAAAACACGCTACCTAACGAAATACAAATGTCAGCCTCGGCAATGAAATTGGCAGAAATACAGACCTCTATTGTTCAAAAACAAAAACCAGAAAAAGAACTTCGCTTATTGGGAAAAGTAAAAGCTGATGAGCGTTTGTTATATTCGCAAACCGTGCATTTACCAGGAAGGATAGAACGACTGTACATCAATTTTACAGGAGAAAAAATCTACAAGGGACAAAAATTGGCAAGTATTTATTCACCTGAATTTATTTCCGCTCAAAAAGAATTATTTGAAGTCTCTAAGTCTGCCAATATTTATTTGTTAGAAGCAGCAAGAAACAAACTCAAACAATGGAAATTCAGCGATAAACAAATTGCTAATTTAGAAAAAAGAGGCGCGATACAAAACCAAGTGATTATCCGTTCCGACTATAATGGTTATGTAACCAAACGTCATATTTCGGAAGGTGATCACGTAAAAGAAGGGCAAGTTTTATTTGAAATTACCGATTTAAGAAAAGTTTGGGTTTTATTTGAAGCCTATGAAAACGATTTGGCTTGGGTCAAATTAAAAGATAATATTAAGATAAATTTTAAAGCCCTAGCAGGAAAAACATTTGAAGGAAAAGTTTCTTTTATTGATCCTTTTATCGACCCAAAAACTCGTGTGGCTTATGTACGTGTAGAATTACCTAACAAAAAAGGATTGTTAAAGCCCAATATGTTTGCCAATGGCTTACTTACCTCAAAATCGACCTTGAAAGAAGAAGTGATTTTGATACCCAAATCGGCGGTATTGTGGACAGGGAAACGAGCGGTTGTTTATGTGAAATTACCGAACAGAACACACAATTCTTTTATGTATAGAGAAGTGATTTTGGGTGATGAACTTGGTGGTTTTTACATTATCAAAAATGGTTTAGAAGAAGGCGAAGAAGTCGCTACGCATGGAGTTTTCAAAATTGATGCCTCAGCTCAATTGGCTGGTAAAAAAAGCATGATGAACCCAACGGGCGGTAAAGTAGCAACAGGGCATAAACATGGTGGTGATAAAAAAGGAATAAAAATAGACAAATCAACTATTTCTGTGGTGTTCAAAAAACAGTTAGGTGATGTTATAACAAGCTATTTTGTACTGAAAAATAAATTGGCTAATGACAATTCCGCTATTCAATCTGACGTTAAAAACATCGAAAAAATGTTGAAGAAAGTTGATATGAATTTAGTGATGAACGATGCTCATTTTTTTTGGATGAGCACCTTAGTTTCTCTACAAAAAGATTTGAAATTACTTGGTGAAGAAAAGAACATTAACGCACAACGCAAACATTTTATTTCAATAAGTAACAGTCTTTTAAATCTATCTCAACAAGTAGGCGTTGAACTCAACGAAACCCTTTATGTTGATTTTTGTCCAATGGCAAACGACAACAAAGGTGCTTATTGGCTAAGTACTCAAAAAGCAATCAAAAACCCGTATTTCGGCAAATCAATGCTCGGATGTGGAGAAGTCAAAGCGGTAATTAAGTGATTAATTCTTATTAATAATAAACACATCATTCATTTAAACTTTAAATAAAACAAATATGAAAACGTTAAAAACCATCATCATTACAGCAGTTAGTTTATTCAGCTTTGGCTCTATTCATGCCCAAACACACAAACATAGCAACAAGCATAATCATGCTGAAATATCAAAAAAGACAACTTACGTGTGTCCTATGCACGCAGAAATAACAAGTAACAAACAGGGCGATTGCACTAAATGCGGGATGAAATTAATCAAATCAGAGGGGGGGATTAAAAAATACGCTTGCCCAATGCACACCGAAATAACAAGTGAAAAGGCAGGTACATGTTCTAAATGTGGAATGAACCTAACTAAAATAAAACCCGCTCACAAACAAGAAGATCATAGTGGACATAAACACCACTAAATATCATTTTTAATAGCCTCTATAAATTGAAAAACAACATGAAAAAACATATTTCAACAATCGGAACAGTCCTATTATTTGCTCTGGGAACAGTGGCTTTCACAAACTGTAGTTCTGGAGAATCTAAAAACGAACACAACCATACTGATGGACATACCCATGATCACGGCACAATGCCTGAAAAGAAAATGGACATAAACACAAAGTTTACAGGCGAAAAGGTGACAAATTTAACTGTAATTATTGAAGACTATTTGGGTTTGAAAAATGCTTTAGTAAGTGATAATAGTAAAGAGGCATCTAAAACAAGTCAACACTTATTGATTGCTTTAAATGGTTTTGATAAAGTATCTTTAGTTAAAGATAAGGTAAAAAAATATGCTGAAATAGAAGAAAGTATTATTGAAAATGCAGAACATATCATCAAAAACTCAGGTGTTATTGATCACCAAAGAGAACATTTCGAAACGTTGAGTACAGATATTAACGATTTGATAACTCTTTTGGGTACAAATAAAACTTTATATCTTGATTTTTGCCCTATGGCAAACAACAATAAAGGAGCTTTCTGGCTAAGTGAAGTGGAAAAAATCAAAAACCCCTATATGGGGTCATCAATGCTTACTTGTGGGACTATCAAAGATAAAATCAATTAAAACTATGACCCAATTAATAACAAAAATAGGTGTAGGTATCATCGCTTTATTGGTAGGCATACAATTTATTCCTTCCAAACTCAATCAAAGTGACGAGGTAGTTGTAACTGATATCACTAATGTTCATAAAACACCTGCCAAAATAGTTTCGAAACTACAAACCTCTTGTTATGATTGCCATAGTAATAACACGATTTACCCTTGGTATAGTAAAATACAACCTATCAGGTTACTGATGGACAAACATGTCTCTGATGCTAAAAAGGATTTGAATTTTAGTGAATTTGGAACTTATTCTAAAAGAAAACAGAAAAACAAACTACGGTCAATACTTTCCGAAATAGAAAAAAACAAGATGCCTTTATCTTCGTACACAATAATGCATAAAAACGCCAAACTTTCTGCATTAGAAAAAAAGGATTTAACAGAATGGCTAAAACAAATAATTAAAACTTATTAATTTAAAAAAAATGAAAAAGACAATCTTATCAATCGCAATTGCAACAAGTCTTGCAATAACAGGAGTAGCATTATTAACAAGTTGTGGCGGTGAAACCACATCGTCAGAACACAACCACAGCCATTCAGAAGTAAGTACTTCTTACCAATGCCCAATGAAATGTGAGGCTGAAAAAACCTACGACAAACCAGGCAAATGCCCTGTATGTAAAATGAATTTAAAAGAAGTAGAACATAGTCATTAAATACCTGATTAAAATGAAAAATTATTTTAGGGACTTCCCCCACTCGCCAAAAGGCAGGCTCATGGAGTCGAGCTTTACGTTATATCTTTTCGATAAAAAAAATCGAAAAGGATGCCACTTCAATCTCTAAGTCTTACACTTATTAGGCTTTGAAATATGGTATATAAATCAGTTTTACATCTACAAGATTTCGGCTTAGGGATGATAGCATTTGTCTCATCTAGAAAGAATGTAATAAAACAAAATGATAGATGGTAAATGCAAACAGCTAACCATAAGACGGTAATGACAGTATTAAAGTAAATACTTAACATCCCACCAAAAAGGGGAGTCCTAATCCATATTAGACATGAACTTCATTTTTTTCGGCAATATGAATTTGTATCTTTGAGATTATGAAATATTTGATTATAGGATTAGGAAACATCGGAGCTGAATATCACGAAACGAGACATAATATCGGGTTTATGATTTTGGATGCTTTGGCAGAAAAATTTGAAATAAGTTTTACACAAGACCGTTATGCTTATATTACAGAATTTAAATACAAAGGACGGACAATCATACTAGTAAAGCCTACCACATACATGAACCTAAGCGGTAAGACTGTACGGTACTGGCTTAATCAAACAAAAATAAAACAAGAAAACTTATTAGTCATTACCGATGACATCGCTATTCCTTTCGGAAAAATAAGAACAAAGAAAAAAGGCTCAGCAGGAGGGCACAATGGACTTAAAAACATAGAAGAATTACTCGGAACCCCCTCATATACTCGCATGAGATTTGGAGTTGGAGATGATTATTCTAAAGGTAAACAAGTAGATTATGTTCTAGAAAAATTTACACAAAACGAGCAAATAGACCTTGACTTAAGCTTAATAAACAAAGCTAAAGATGCTGTACTGGCATTTACTACAATCGGTGCTGATAGAATGATGAATCAATATAATGGATAATACAAAAAAACACCTAATATTCTATATCAAAAACTGGGTTTACTGGTTATTTTTTTTCCTTATCGGAAAACTTATTTTCATCTTCATTAATTATGAAAAATGGGGAGAACTACCGATTACTTCTTTTCTTAAAGCATTATTAGTTGGACTCAAATTAGACATCTCTTTTACGGGATACCTGATGATAATCCCTGCTTTAATATTACTTATCAATAGTTTTTCACGTTTTTTTTTGGCTTATGTTTTCATTCAAAAATACACTTTCTTAATTACAATCATTTTAACCATTCTCATCATTGTAGACGCTAGTATTTACGTGCATTGGGGGACTAAGCTAGAAGCTTCTCACTTTAGGTTTTTACGCAATCCAGGGCTTGTGCTAAGCTCTATGAGGTGGTATCAGATTATATTTGCTCTGTTAATTATGTTTACTTATGCTCGAGGAATGATATTTATGTATCAAAAACTCATTAAAACTTATCATCATCATCAATCTATAAAATCACTTGTCTTATCTTTATTTTTTGCATCATCTCTTTTTTTACCCATTAGAGGTGGGCTTGATTTATATCCAAAAATACAACTTGGGATGCCAATTGGTTTAGGTTCTGTTTATTTTCATAGCCAAGCATTCGCCAATCATATCTCCATCAACGTACCTTGGTATTTGGGGTTTAGTTTAGAGCACTTACAGAGTAACAAGGGTAGAAAATTCTTTACAAAACAAAAAATAACAAATGATTTAAGTTTATTAAAATCGACTCAAGGAAGCACAACGTCATTATTAAAAACAAATCGCCCCAATATTGTTTTAATTATTTTGGAAAGTTTCACAGCTAACGCTATTGAAGTCTTAGGGGGAGAGAAGAATATTACTCCTAACTTTAATTCCTTGTGCAAAGAGGGCGTGTTATTTAGTAATTTTTATGCCTGCGGAGACAGATCTGACAAAGGTAATGGTGGGATTTTTACAGGTCACCCTTCTTTTCCAGAGGGGTCAGTATTAATGCAAACCAATCAATTAGAAAAACAAAAATTCTTCCCTCTGAAGTTAAAAAAAGAAGGATATAAAATGGCGTATTATTATGGAGGAAGTATTGATTTCTTTAATTTTAACGTGCTACTCTCCTCTTCTGGTTTTGAAAAAATAATTTCAAAATCTAATTATAAAAAAGAGGAGATTTTACAAAAATGGGGTGTGCCTGATCACATCACATTTAATAGGTTTTTACAAGATATCAATCAAGAGCAATCACCTTTTTTCTACTCTATTTTCTCTCTAAGTAGCCACGCTCCTTTCGATATTCCCGCCAAAATGGGCTTTGGAAGCGATACAGAAGACAACAGTTTTAGAAGTTCTCTTTATTATACCGACAAAGCCCTAGGCAATTTTATAACAGAGGCTAAAAGACAAGAATGGTGGAGTAATACATTATGTATTATCTTGGCCGACCATGGAGTGGATTACCTAAACACTATCCCTCGTCATGATCCAAAAAAAAACCAAATCCCAATGTTATGGCTAGGTGGTGCTCTCAACAAGCAAGATACTATCATTGCTAACGTCGGCTCTCAAATGGACATTCCTAACACTTTACTAGCTCAATTAAAAATCCCTGCCAATAACTTTATGTATGGGAAAGATATTTTAAATTCAGGGACTCAAAAGTATGCTTATTATGCCACAAGCCACGGGGTAGGGTTGGTTACCGATTCTACAAAATCATTCTACGATTTATTTTTAGACAAAGAAATTTATCAAGAAAACACCTTAGGAAGAAGTATTTTGCAGTCACTATATCTAGAGAATAAAAAATAATTATAAAAAGATGCGAATTTATTCAGGCGATGCTTTGAAGTCTAAAGTTTTATCCGCACCTTTGTTGCCCTGTTTACAACGAAAACGGATAATTATGTCAAGAATTTGTCAAATCACTGGTAAGAGACCGAGAGTAGGAAACAACGTCTCTCACTCAAATATTAAATCTAAAAGAAGATTTTTACCTAATCTTCATAAGAAGAAATTTTATATCCCTGAGGAAGGGAAGTGGATAACACTTAAAGTTTCATCAACAGCACTTCGTACAATAGATAAACATGGCATATCTGCTGTATTGAAGAAAGCGAAGAAGCAAGGTAATCTACTATATTAATAAAGAAGCGGAATAATGGCTAAGAAAGGAAATAGAGTACAAGTTATCTTAGAATGCACAGAGCACAAAAACTCTGGTGTAGCGGGGACGTCTAGGTACATCACGACTAAGAACAGAAAAAATACTACTGAGAGATTAGAGTTAAAAAAATATAACTCAGTTTTGAAGAAATATACAATTCACAAAGAAATTAAATAATTGAGCTATGGCTAAGAAAACAGTAGCAAGTTTACAGAAAGGGAGTGGTAAAACGTACACCAAAGTAATTAAAAGTACACGTTCAGAAAAAACTGGTGCATATACTTTCAAAGAACAAATGGTTCACAACGATTTGGTAAAAGAAGTATTGGCGAAAAAATAATTTTCAGTCTTTAACACATTACAACAAAAGAGTCCCTTTAATTTAACGGGACTTTTTTCGTATAAAAAAACAACACAATTATGGCAGTTTTTGGTCTATTTTCTAAAAAGAAAAAAGAAACACTAGATAAGGGCTTAGAAAAATCTAAAACTAGCTTTCTCTCTAAATTCACAAAAGCCATTGTTGGTAAATCAAAAGTAGATGATGAGGTACTCGACAATCTTGAAGAGATACTTATCACTTCGGATGTAGGTGTAAGTACTACATTAAAAATTATTAAGAAAATAGAAACTCGTGTTGCTGATGAAAAATACAGTAATATGGAAGAGTTAAATAATTTACTCAAGGACGAAATCACGGCCCTACTTACAGAAAACAACACACCTGACTTTAACGATTTTAGCTTACCCCAAACCGACATGCCTTATGTACTTCTAGTTGTAGGTGTAAATGGTGTAGGAAAAACAACTACCATAGGAAAACTCGCTCACCAATTTAAAGCGAGTGGAAAAAAAGTAATACTAGGAGCTGCGGACACCTTTAGGGCCGCAGCTGTAGATCAACTTAAGCTTTGGGGAGAACGAGTAGGCGTACCCGTAGTGGACAAAGGGATGAACACCGACCCTAGTGCCGTTGCTTACGACGCAGTGAAACAAGCCGTAGAAGAAAAGGCTGACATTGTCATCATAGATACAGCAGGAAGACTTCACAATAAAGTTGGTTTGATGAACGAACTAACAAAAATAAAACGTGTAATACAAAAATTCATACCTGAAGCTCCACATGAAATTATGCTTGTATTGGACGGAAGTACTGGACAAAATGCTTTTGCACAAGCTACAGAGTTTACCAAAGCTACAGATGTAAGCTCATTAGCTATCACAAAACTAGATGGTACTGCCAAAGGTGGTGTAGTCATCGGTATTTCTGACCAATTCAAAATACCTGTTAAGTTTATTGGTGTAGGTGAAGGGATGGAAGACTTACAAGTTTTTAATAAGCGTGAATTTGTAGACTCATTTTTTGGGTAACAGAACTACTCTTACTATTTCTTCACATTTTTCATAAAAACTAAGCTATTTTCATAAATAAAGTATTGAGATGCTTACATTAGTCGATTGAACGTTAAAACATCAAATTTTTGATTAAGCAAGGTAAACTTCTCAAGAAAATACAAGGGGTAGAAGATTTAAGAAAATTAAATCAGAAACAACTCGGGCAACTTGCCAAAGAGCTTCGTGCTTTCATTGTAGACTCTGTAGCCACTCACGGAGGGCATTTTGGTGCTAGCTTAGGCGTTGTAGAACTTACTATCGCTTTGCATTATGTTTTTAACACTCCAGAAGATCAACTCATTTGGGATGTAGGACACCAAGCCTACGGACACAAAATACTAACGGGAAGAAAAGACAACTTTCACACAAACCGAGTCTATAACGGGATAAGTGGGTTTCCAAAACGATCAGAAAGTGAATTTGATGCTTTTGGTGTCGGACATTCATCTACATCTGTATCTGCGGCACTAGGGATGGCAGTAGCTTCATCATACAAAAATGATAAAAACCGCCAACATATAGCCGTGATTGGAGATGGTGCCATGACCGCAGGTATGGTATTTGAAGCCATGAATCATGCTGGAGTTGCCAATGCCAATATGATTATCATACTTAATGATAACTGTATGTCTATTGATCCTAATGTAGGGGCTTTACGTGATTATCTCACAGATATCACAACCTCTACCACTTATAATAAATTTAGAAATGAAGCTTGGCGTATTTTAGGGAAAATTAGTAAATTTGGACCTAATGCCCAAGAAATTGTAGCCAAAGTAGAAAAAAGCATTAAAAACTACCTACTCAAGCACAGTAACCTTTTTGAATCTTTTAAAATCAGATATTTTGGACCTGTAGATGGGCACAATATAGATCACCTAATAGACGTACTATCTGATTTACAAAAAATTCCTGGTCCTAAAATATTACATTGTATAACAAAAAAAGGGAAAGGTTACCAACCTGCTGAAATTGGCTCAGCAACAGAGTGGCATGCCCCAGGGAAATTTGTAGTAGAAACAGGTGAAATCATCAAGGTCAAACCTGACAACCCAGAACCTCCTAAATACCAAGACGTATTTGGATACACAATAGTAGAATTAGCCAAAAAGAATAACAAAATAATGGGAATTACTCCAGCAATGCCTTCTGGATCATCTCTTAATATTATGATGAAAGAAATGCCAGACAGAGCATTTGATGTAGGAATTGCCGAACAACATGCCGTCACTTTTTCCGCTGGGCTAGCCACGCAAGGGATGGTTCCCTTTTGCAATATTTACTCCTCTTTTATGCAACGGGCTTATGATCAAGTCATTCATGACGTTTGTTTACAAAAACTAAATGTCGTTTTCTGTCTTGACAGAGCTGGTATAGCAGGTGCAGATGGACCTACACACCACGGATCGTTTGACATCGCTTATATGCGTTGTATCCCTAATCTGATTGTTTCTGCACCTATGAACGAAGTAGAGCTACGTAACTTAATGTACACAGCACAGCTTCCAGACCAAGGTCCTTTTAGTATTAGATACCCCCGCGGAAAAGGTGTAATGATTGACTGGAAACAAGAGTTAGAGGAGATAAAAATTGGTACGGGAAGAGAATTAGCTATCGGAGATAAAATAGTTATCTTGAGTATTGGTCATATTGGTAATTATGCCAGTCAAGCTGTTCAATCTCTAGCACAAGAAAGTGTCAATATTGGTCATTGCGATATGAGATTCATCAAACCACTTGACAAAAATCTCTTGCACCAAGTATTAAAGAAATATAAAAACATCGTTACAGTAGAGAATGGTTGTCTAAACGGTGGGATGGGAAGTGTAATTCTTGAATTTATGGCAGATAACGGCTATACCAATAAAGTGAAAAGACTAGGTATTCCTGACCAATGGATAGAGCATGGAACAGATATAGAGCTACATGCTGAATGTGGTTATGATAAGACAGGTATTATTAAAACAATAAAAGAATTATTGTGAAAAACGATAAATTAATCATTGCGGACAAAGTTTTTGAATCAAGACTTTTTACAGGAACAGGGAAATTTGGGTCTTCCAAAGAAATGGAATCAGCTATTCTTGCTTCCAAATCCGAATTGGTTACTGTAGCACTCAAGCGTATTGACTTAGAGCAAAAAGATGATGACATTATCCAACACCTCAATCACTCACACATTCACTTATTACCTAACACCTCAGGAGTTCGCACAGCAGAAGAAGCTATTTTTGCAGCACAGCTAGCCCAAGAAGCATTAAAAACCAACTGGCTAAAATTAGAAATCCATCCTGACCCTAAATACTTAATGCCTGACCCTATCGAAACACTAAAAGCCGCAGAAAAATTAGTCAAGCTAGGGTTTGTAGTATTACCATACATTCATGCAGACCCAGTACTCTGCAAACGATTAGAGGAAGTTGGGGTAGCAGCAGTAATGCCATTAGGAGCAACGATTGGCTCAAACCAAGGTCTTAAAACAAAAGATTTTTTAGAAATAATTATTGACCAAAGCACCGTTCCTGTCATTGTAGATGCAGGACTAGGTGCACCTTCTCACGCAGCCGCTGCTATGGAAATTGGGGCTGATGCTGTGCTTGTTAATACTGCTATCGCATCATCGCTCAATCCTACAGATATGGGAGAAGCTTTTAAACTAGCCGTTATTGCTGGCAGAATGGCTCATCATGCAAAACTAGGCATCCAATCAAAAAAAGCTAACCAGTCTAGCCCCCTCACTGAGTTTTTAGATTAAAGATGCTTTATACAAAAGAAATTTTCTTTTGTAAAGAATAATAAGCACATTTGTTATTCTACCAAACACTTAGAGATGGAGATAGCTTTAGTTGTATTAGGAATTGTTTTTTTAATCATTACACTTTACAAAGAATGGTTAGCACCTGCTAAAACTTTTTTGGTAGTTATCGTCACTTTTTTAATTACAGGAATCCTTTCTCCAGAAGAAGCATTGGAAGGATTTGCAAACAAACAAATTGCCATTATTATATTTTTACTAATTCTTAGTAATGTATTTAAGCGTGCTTCTACACTTACTGATTTAATGAACCGATTTTTTAAGAAAGATGACAATCCTAAAATTTTCTTACTAAAGATGATGTCAAGCATAGGCTTAAGTTCTGCTTTTTTCAACAACACTCCTTTAGTAGCTATGATGATTCCTTATGTGTACGAATGGGCTCGTAATAAAGGCATATCACCTTCTAAATTTTTACTCCCTTTATCATATGCCAGCATTTTGGGTGGCTGTATCACAATAATAGGAACATCAACTTTATTAATTGTAAGCGGAATGGCAGAAGCCCGTGGATTAGGTGCTATTGACTTATTAGCAGTAACTCCCATTGGCTTAACTATGTTTATAATAGGAATTCTATTTTTATTCTTTTTTTCATTTAAACTTTTACCTAATAACAAAAACATCTTTAAAGGAGAAGAGAGTAATTCTCGTTTATTTTTTGTGGAAACACAAATAATAAAAGACTCTTCAATCATAGGTAATACAGTACAAGAAGCGGGATTAAGGAATTTAGAAGACTTATTTTTGGTAGAACTTAATCGAAATGGAAAAATCATTAGAGCAGTATCTTCTAACGAAACCTTAGAAGAAGGAGACGTATTGTTTTTTTCAGGAGAATCTGCTGCTATAGATAAAGTTGATTTAGAGCAATATGGATTGTCATGGCCTCAAGAATCAGGCATGACAGATGCTCAACAAAAAGACATTGTAGAAGTTGTTCTTTCGCATCGTTCCCAATTGTCTGGTCAAGTAATAAGAGATAGTAATTTCAGGTCTAATTTTGATGCGGCAGTATTGGCTATTCACAGGAATGGTGAGCGAGTATGGGGACAGTTAGGGAAAGTAGTATTAAAATCTGGTGATGTACTTTTACTTATGGTTGGGCAAGATTTCAGTAAAAGAATTGAGTCAAAAAATGATTTTTATGTCATTTCACATTCTCAAAAACCAAAAAACACTGATTTTAAAAAAGTATTAGCAGTATTACTAGGGATGGTTCTAGCTATTGTATTACATGCCTTAGGTTTAGTATCATTATTTAAGTCATTACTCCTATTACTCACAATAAGTGTACTAACAAAAACTGCCACAATAAATGACATCAAATCAGCAATAGATTATAATCTAATAATGATTATAGGGCTTGGTCTAGCATTAGGGAAAGCGATGGAAAACTCAGGTACAAGTCAAAAAATAGCAGAATTAATCATGTCCTTATCTAGCGAAGGAAGTGCTGTTTTATTTTTATCTATCATCTTTATTGTCACCTCTTTTTTATCTTCAATCATTACGTCCAAGGCAGCAGTGGCTGTCACTTTTAATATTTCGGTAGGCGTAGGTCTAGCTCTTGGGGTAAACATAATGCCTTTTATATTAGTTGTAGCCTTTGCTGGTGCAGCTAATTTCATCACACCAATAGGTTATCAAACCAATATGATGGTTTATGGTTCTGGCGGGTATAGATTCAAAGATTTTGTTACAATGGGACTCCCGATTACCTTGGTATATATGTTAGTTACTATTATAGGCTTGTCATGGTGGTACGATTTGTTTTGATCTATTTTTTTATGTAATTCATTACTTGAACTTAAGCCTTGTAAAACTTACATTATTATAAATAGCATAAATATTTTCAATGAAATTGGGTTTAGGTTTTTTACTTTTATAGTGGGGTACCTAGTAATTTTGAGATAAACTTCATCAATCCGATTTCTTAATACGGCGAAAGTCTAATAGACACCCCAAATGCAAATTACCCGTACTAGCCAAGGTAAAAATATTTTTTAATCGTATATTGTTATTTCTTTAAAGACATAGCCTATTACCAAGCCAAACTATACTACTAAAATGACTAATATAAACGACGCTAAAATCAACTTACAAAAAGTAGGATACTTAGATGTAGAAGTATCTAAAGACATAGATTTAGTAGCAGAGATAACTAAACTCAAAAAAGAAAAAAATGCAATAATCTTAGCTCATTACTACCAAGAATCCGCTATTCAGGATATCGCAGATTATGTTGGGGATAGCTTGGGACTATCCCAAAAAGCGGCAGAGACTAAGGCTGATATTATTGTATTTGCTGGCGTACATTTTATGGCAGAAACAGCCAAAATACTAAGTCCTACAAAAAAAGTATTATTACCTGACCTTAATGCAGGATGTTCACTAGCTGAATCTTGTTCTGCAGAAGACTTGGCAACATTCAAAAAGAAACACCCTGATCACATAGTAGTAACCTACGTAAATGCTTCGGCAGGTGTAAAAGCTTTAAGCGACTTAGTATGTACCTCTTCTAATGCAAAAAAAATCATAGATTCAATTCCTGAAGATCAACCCATCATATTTGCCCCAGACAAAAACTTAGGAGCATATATTAATAAAATTACGGGAAGAGATATGTTACTTTGGAATGGTGCTTGTATAGTTCATGAAGCTTTTGCTATTGACAAATTACTGGCATTACATACAGAACATCCTGATGCAAAAATTATTGCTCACCCAGAATCGGAAGCACATATACTAAAAGTGGCCAATTATATTGGATCTACTTCTGGCATGATTGAATTTGTAAAAAATGATGACAATAAAAAATACATTGTAGGAACGGAAGCAGGAATTCTTCATAAAATGAAAAAAGAAGCTCCTGACAAAAAATTAATCCCATTACCTGCTAAAGAAGACAATACCTGTGCTTGCTCAGAATGCGGGTACATGAAAATGAATACGCTACAAAAACTGTATCTCTGTATGAAACATGAGTTACCAGAAGTAACAGTTGATGAAGAAATTAGAAAAAAAGCATTGATTCCAATTGAAAGAATGCTTGAAATATCAAAGTAAACACCATGATTAAAACAGACGTATTAGTAATCGGGTCAGGAGTAGCAGGATTGAGTTTTGTAATAAAAACAGCTGCTAAATTTCCTAATAAAAAAATATTGCTCGTAGCCAAAGCAGGGTTACAGGAAACCAATACAAAATACGCACAGGGAGGTATTGCAACTGTTTTCAGTAAGCTAGACTCTTTCGAAAGCCATATTGAAGACACTATGGTAGCAGGAGATGGTGTAAGCAAAAGAGAAATTGTAGAAATCGTGGTAAAAGAAGCTCCCAAAAGACTACAAGAACTCATAGATTTTGGCGTAAGCTTTGACAAAAAGGATAACGGAGAATATGACATGGCAAAAGAAGGTGGACATTCTGCTTTCCGAATCTTGCACCATAAAGACATTACAGGGTTTGAAATAGAACGAGCTCTAATTGCTAAAGTCAAAACATTAAAAAACGTAATTATCCAAGAAAATGTTTATGTAGTGGACTTAATTACTGATCACCATTTAGGCAAAAAAATCACTAGAGACATGCCTAACACTTGTTATGGTGCGTACATCCTAGACGAAAAAAAGAAAAAAACAGATAGAATTATTGCTAAAATAACTATGCTAGCTAGTGGAGGAGCTGGTCAAGTGTATGCTCACACAACCAACCCTGTAATTGCAACTGGAGATGGTATAGCAATGGCATATAGGGCCAAAGCAACTATTGCCGACATGGAATATGTTCAATTCCATCCCACCTCATTATACCAAGCAGATGTAAGCCCCTCATTTTTAATTTCTGAAGCAGTAAGAGGTTTTGGAGCTTATATCAAAAACAGTAAAGGTGAGCGATTTGTGTTTAACTATGACGAAAGAGGCGAACTAGCTTCTCGTGACATCGTATCCAAAGCAATAGATGATGAACTTAACAAATCAGGAGAAAAACATGTTTATTTAGATTGCACACATTTAGATTTAGAAGAGTTCATCAACCATTTTCCTAATATCTACGATTATTGTAAAAAAATCAATATTGATACAGCCAAAAACTGGATACCAGTAGTGCCCGCAGCTCATTATACCTGTGGCGGTATTGATGTAGACGAAAACGGAAACACTTCCATCACTAACCTTTACGCCTGCGGAGAAGCTTCTCGCACAGGGCTACATGGTGCTAACCGACTAGCTTCTAACTCCTTACTTGAGGGAATTGTATTTGCACACAGAAGTGCCAATGATTTAGAAACCAAACTAGATAAAATCGAATTTAACAAGGCTGTACCAAGTTGGGTAGTTAAAGGAACCTCAGAACCAAAAGAGCTGGTTTTAATCACTCACTCTCGTAAGGAACTACAAATCATCATGAGCGATTATATGGCAATTGTTCGGTCAAACGAACGAATAAAACGAGCTTTAAGAAGACTCGAAATTCATTATTTGGAGACAGAAGAGTTATATAATTCAACTAGAATATCACCGCAGCTTTGCGAACTAAGAAACCTAATCTCAATCGCCTACCTAATTGTAAAACAATCATCTTTACAAACAGAAAACAAAGGATCTTTCTACAATGTAGATTTAATCAAAAAATAAAATTAGAGGGCTTCCCTTTCGCTTTACTCTCAGGGCTATTTCTTCGGTCAGAGTTTATCCCATTTTCAGGTACAGCCCCATATAGTTTAAGACCGCTGCAAAACCCTTGTAAACATTTCCCACTTTTTATATCCGATATTTTTACCGCTAGTGAGTTATACCATTTTAACTATAAGATAAGTCATTTATCCTGTTTGTTTTTACACTCTCTTCGTTAAAATAATTTACCGTAACCAGTTATGCTAAATCATTTTTCCTCGATATTGCAAAAAACAATTCAATCTAAATTAGACTCATATTATAGTTAAACTGGTATTAAGTGGAATGTCTATAATTGTTGAAAAAAAATCCGCAATTTATATATTTATATTATGATGAAGAAGTATGAGAATGATTTTAAAGTAATGAATGATAGTTGAGCTATTAAAATCAGGTAGAAAAACAACAGAACTTAGCGATGAACATGGCTTATCTGATGGTATAGTTAGACGAAAGAGAGTACGAGGATAAATCAAGGAATTTCTTGAAACAAAGTGAGAACTATTTACAAGGGTCTTGCATAATTTTAACTATTCTTGAAACCAATAAAACTCAGTAATGTGGTTACTTTATTAGTAGTTCATCATATTAAGGTATGAATTGCAATCACTTTAACCTAAATAGATGAAATTATTTTTAACAACCTTTATTTTTATAGTCAGTCTTTCACTAAGTGCTCAGACTGATTATAGTGCTATTATTTTAGAACAAGAACTCTCCGATATAGACTATTATTCTTTAGTTGGAAACACCATAATCAAAGAAAATAAGTTATTATTTACGGGGCAGGAAAATGGACAAACTAATCTTTACGGATATGATCTTGAAAATAATACCATTGCTTTAGGTTTAGAAAACTCACCATGGCATAGTAACTTCCCGATGAGGACTATACATGAAGTAAATGGAGTAAAAGTAATGTATGTTAGTGGTAAGAGTGGTAATCTGTTTAAATTCACGAAAGATTCACTTGTTTATGCATCGCCTTATTTTTCACCTAATAATCCATTAGGTTATTATATCAAAATTGTAAACCCTGATGCAATGATTGTATATGAGGGGAAATTATATTTTCAAGGTTTCATACATCAAAGTAGTCATCTTAACCCTTGTGCAGGAGAAGCATCTCTGATGACTTGGGACGGGGTGAATGCTCCTAAAACATTACCTCCAGCATATTTTGGCAAAAGTAATTGTTATAAATCAGGTAACGAATATGATACTAACCCTAGATTCAAAATTTATATGTCAACTATATTTCATGATACTTTATTTTATGAGGGGGCTCGGAGTTTTAATGGTTCTGATTTCTACTATCTCGACACTAATGATTCCTCGAAAGTTGCAGTTAGAAAAGGTACTGCTCCAACAGACCTAGATAATATTATGGAACGGTATGTGGTTGGAGAGAACATGTACTTTTACGGAACTCAAAACAACGCCGAAAAAGGACTATTTAAATACAAAGGAATCAATACCCCTCCCGAAAAAATAAATATTGATTTAGGCACTCCTCTAAATTATTTAAGATCGTCTTTTTTTGGAGATAATCTATTTTTGATAACTGATAACCGTGCTAACATTATTTACCCCGACGGGAATATTGTCGAAGTACCTAATGTCAATAGTATGATAAGTGACAGTAATTATGTATTTCTAAACTCCTATCTTTATGGTTGGAAATACCTTCCTATTAATAACCTCCTCACAACACCGCTCCCTGCAGAAGCTCTAAATAAGCTTACTTATAACAAGACAGTAGGTGATATTTTCTCTACAGAAGGACAAGACAGAGAGATATCCTCACTAAGTATATTGGGAGTAGATGGAGAATGGATTCTTTTTAAAAGAAGTACAAGTAGTTCACAAAATTGCAAGTGGGTTAGTAGTGGGTCAGGTAGTACAGTTGTCTGCGACTCAGTCTTAGTCACGGATAATTTTGTATTGTTTGGACCCACAGGTCAGTCACCAGTAAAGTCAGAAGATCCATTTTTTGACAATTGTGGGATTACATACACTATGGATGTTGCTCATATAGGAGATTGTAGTGCTAACGATTTCCCTGAAGATTCTCGAACAACAGGGGAAATAGAACTTATTATAACTGGAGGAGAAACAAATTATCAAGTAACATGGTACAAGAGCCAAAACAAAACTAATTGGACAAAAATAAGCACCACTAATGTTAATAAAACACAGCTCTACAATTCACTTACCATAGGTTTTTACAAAGCGAAAATCACCACGCAAGAAGGTTGTTTTATCGAAACGGCATATTACGAAATAAAGTCTTTAAAAGGTGTAAATCAGGATGTAAAGAATTATGGTCATTTTTATTCTTTATATTCCTATGGAGAGTTGCCCGTTAAAACCACCTATATCACACCATCCGACACAACTAAATCCTCATTAGATTTTGAATTCATAAATTATCAGACGAATAGTATTGGAGGAATGGAAGGAGAGTACATCCTTATCCATACAGATCAATCGGGATGTAGAAACATAGATACATTTATAGTTGGGGTCACAGAAGACGGAATACAATTTGAAGATTTCTGTGATAGTACTCGTATTTACTTTCATGTAGTAAGAGGAACTCCTCCTTTTGAAGTAACTATAACCCAAAATTCCCCTTACAAAACAGAAAAATCGTTGTTAACTTATACTGATTATTTCCATTTTAATAAAGTAATTCATGCGGCAACAAGCAGTTCGACTCGTATAGTCGTTAAAGATGCTAAGGGAATAGAAAGTTTTGGTAGATCAAGCAATTCTCTGCCTAGAGTGAAGGTTAATGATATTAGACTTCCAAATTGTCAAGGGATTTATGGCTCCACTGGAGAAATCTCACTTTACATAATGGATGAGTCAAAGTCATCTTATATGTATTATTGGAAACATAATGGCAATTATTCTGATAGTATTGATTATAGCTTCCCAAACTCTTCTGCCGTTACAAAAAAGGTATCAGACTATGGTGATTACTATTTTTTTATTGAAAATAAAAAAACAGGATGCCTTTACAAAGATACGATAAGTGTAAATAATCCATATGGACCCTATCAACCTGATCTAGATAGTATTTATGAAATATGTGGAAATACTACTTTTAAAATCACTTCAAGTGATAAGCTTATGTTCTCTAACTCTTCAAAAATGGAGAACAACTGGTTTACTGATTCATTTTATTTTTTCGATCCGATAGCTATGATTGACCCCACAGTTGTTATTGATACCATCATATATTATGCTCCTTTTGATCCAACAACAGGATGTTATGAAGCAACTTTGGATTCTTTTACTATTAAAAGCTTTAATAACCATCCAATAATCACATCTGATACGATTATGTGCCAGATTGGAGATAGAATCTCTTTTGTTAGCCATTATAAGGAAACAGACTGGTATGTTGACGCTAAAAAAATCCTGCAATTCACAGGAGATACATTTAATCTTGTCACCTATAATCAGGCTCACACCATTTACGCTGTTTATAATTCAAATACGACTTCTTGTAGCACTCCTTTTGATTCTATTTTTGTAGAATACAGAAAATTAGACTCTCTTCATCTTTCTCATAATTACCCTACAGATTCAATCATCACTTGTGGTGAAATTCAGCTTCAGGCTGAAAACAAAGATCTTGACGCTATTGTTTATTGGGTATTTCAATCAGATACTATTTGGGGAGTATCACTCACCTATACAGTTTTGGATACGTATAAAGGAAATGTCTATGTTGGTCAACAATTAGGTTCTTGTAAAAGTGCTGTGAGTAATCGGATTTTCATCAATAAGTACATATTACCTCAGCCTGAATTACTTGTTTTTGGGGATTCTCTTTTTACCAATGTAAGCTACAAGAAGATTACATGGTATAGGAACGGGGTTGGACTGACGCATAATCAGTCATCATTTATACCTGAAAAGGAGGGATATTATCAAATTTCAATAGAAGATGAAAATGGTTGTTTGGCATTATCTGATTCCGTATTGTTCGAAAAAAAACAATCTACTTGTAACTGTATCTATCCTAATCCCAGTGTATCTAAATTGATTTTTGCTTATACGAATTTTGAAAAAGTAATAATATATAACTCAATAGGGCAAGAAATTGGAAGTTTTGATTCTACAGAAGTTGATATTTCTACTTTACCCGCAGACTTATACCTCTGCAAGGTATTTCTAATTGATGGTACTATAAATTACAAGAAAGTCATAAAATTATAACTAGATAAGTTTTACCTTACACCAGTTTCTTCATTTTATATTTAAAGAGAGATTTTCACATTTACTAATACTAGTCTCATCTCAATGCCAAGGGTTTGTCAAAAATCTCTTTGGTGATAATTGCTTTTCTTAATTGCTCTGGGCTGTTGAGTAACTCTTGTGCTTGAGATGCTTGTTTTTTTTCTATTTTGTAATGCCTGCCACGTTGAGTACTCATCGAGTCTACGGGAGTGGACTGAACTGGTGCTGAAACTGGTTTTGGTTTTTCAACAATCGGTTGGAGTGATTCTTTTGGTTTAACTTGATTAAATAATTCTTCAAATTGAGCAGTAAAGTTCTGAGAGTAATCTTCATCAAATTCGTCTTGGTGCTCGGTTCTGAATTCAGGTACTGGTGTGTATTGGTTATTAGCTGTTTTGTTTTCTTTGTTTTTAGAAAACATCTTTATGAGCCTAAATAAACCTACGGCTACCATTACAAATATAAAAACATAATTAGATTCTGCATGATATTGTATTGTTTCCATAGTGTCAAAAATAAGATTTTTTTGATTAATTTTACTATCTTCGGGCTTAAATAATAATATTGTAAGGCATGCGAAGCATGTTTGGCTTAGGGATCCGTCAGTAGACGAACACGTACCCGTTTTCAAGATGGTAGTGAAGCGTAGCTAGAAATGAACGGGAAGCCCCAAAAGATAATAATGAAATAGTGCTAAATGGAGTTAAGTAGGCTTGAAATAAAAGGTTTTAAGAGTTTTGGAGATAAGGTTGTACTCAATTTTGATAAAGGTATTACGGGTGTGGTTGGTCCTAATGGTTGTGGTAAGTCTAATATTGTGGATGCTATACGGTGGGTGTTGGGGGAGCAAAAGACTCGGGTATTAAGATCTGATAAGATGACTAATATCATCTTTAATGGGACTAAGAAACGGAAGCCGTTACAGATGGCGGAAGTTTCACTTACTTTTAATAATACTAAAAATATTATCCCTACTGAATATTCGCAGGTACACATTACACGTAGGTATTATCGCTCTGGTGAGAGTGAGTATTTGCTTAATGGTGTGCAGTGCCGACTTAAGGATATCACGGAGTTGTTTATGGATACGGGGATTGGTTCGGATAGTTATGCTATTATTGAGCTTAAGATGGTTGATGATATTCTTAATGATAATAATAATGCTCGTAGAACGCTGTTTGAGGAGGCTTCTGGAATTTCTAAGTTTAAGACGAGAAAAAAACAGACTTTAAAAAAGCTTGAAGATACAGATAAGGACCTTAATCGTGTGGAGGATATTCTGTATGAGATTGATAAAAATCTAAAATCACTAGAGAAACAGGCAAAACAGGCGGAGAAATATCATGTGCTAAAGGCTGAGTATAAGGAGTTGAGTATCCAGATGGCTCATTTTAATATGAGTGATTATCAGGAAAAGTTTATTTTGCTCAAAAAACAGGTTGAAAGTAATAGTTTGAACCGTACAGAGGTATCTAAAATAGTAATTACTAAGGAGACCGAGTTAGAAAAAATAAAAAAAGATTTAATCAAGAAGGAAAATTTATTAAGCTCTAGGCAAAAAACACTTAATGAGCAGTTTAATAAAATTAGACAGTATGAGGCAGATAAAAAAATTCGTGGGGAGCGATTAAAACATCTTAATGATAAGACTGATTCGTTGAATGGTTTAATCAAAGGGGATAAGCTGAGCTTAGAGACAAATGAAACGGAGTTAAAAATATTAAAAGAGGAGCTGATAAGTGCTGAAAAGAATCTTAAAGATACAGAGAAAAATGTAAGTTTACTTGAGAAGTCTTATGAGGCAGAAAAAAAGGTCTTGCATAGTTTTAGGGAGCAGTTGTCTGAAGAGGGTAATGTGCTTAATGGTATTCAAAACGAAGTTTTTCAGCTTAAAAAGTCGTTGGAAATAAGTGAGGTACAGGTAACAAAGCTTAGCCAAGATCTTCATCAATCATTTACGGATAACAGCAATAATGAGATAAGGGTAGGCAGACTAAAAGAGGAAAGACTTGTTCTGGCTAAGGATATGCAGAGTTTGGAGCATCTCTTGCATAATTTGCGTGATAAAGAGGATAAAAACAAAGTTGCTATTGAGAAGAGTGAAAGTAATATTGATAAGGTTAAAACTACACTTTTTGAAACTAATAGAACGCTTGATGCTACTGAAAATGAATATAAACTTACAAAATCTCTTGTAGATAATTTGGAGGGTTTTCCTGATGCTATTAAGTTTTTGAAGAAAAACACCAATTGGAATAATGATGCTCCTTTACTTTCAGATTTAATTACTTGTGATTCTAAATATCGCTTGGCGATAGAAAATCATCTTGAGCATTTGATGAATCATTATGTGGTAGATGATATTAGCGAAGCACATCATGCCATCAAATTGTTGAGCGAAAGTAGTAAGGGGAAGGCACAGTTTTTTGTACTTAACAATATTGAGGCTCAGTATGGTGATGGTATTGCTACTCCTCAAAACACAATTCCTGCTATCAGTATTGTAGAGTATGATAGTAAATACACAAAAATTGTAGAGTTATTACTACATAATACTTTTATTTCAACTTCGGCTAATTATAATATCCCTGAGGATAATCGTTATACTTTCTTAAGCCTTGACGGGAAAATAACAAAACGAAAGCATAGTATTTCGGGTGGGGCTGTGGGGCTGTTTGAAGGAAAAAGAATTGGTAGAGCTAAAAATTTAGAGAAGCTAAATATTAGAATTAAAGGCTTACAAAAAAATCAACAGAAGATTCAACATGAACTGGACAAGGAAACTAATATATTGCTAGACCTTAAGGAGAAGGCTTATAGAAAGCAAATTGATAAAAAACAAACTGCTCTAAATAAGCTTAACACAGCTTATACATCGGTTATTACCAAAATAGAACAGATAGAGAATGTGCTAGCTAATACTCAAGATAAAACAGAGATAGTTGAGCAAAGTATTAAAATATTACGTGAGGCGATAGCTAAAAGTACTCCTCAATTAAAAGAGAAAGAATTAACTTTGAAAATAGCACAAGAAACTAATGAAAAAACAGTTCAGGCTATCAAAAAACTTAATGATCAGGTAAGTGAGAAATCCCAAGGGTATAACACTGAAAACATTCTTTTTCATCAAGGAAAAAACAAGGTTTTTTCGATAGAAAAAGACATTAGTTATAAAACTACTCAATATAAAACCTTAAGTGAACGAATCTTCCAAAATACCCAAGCTTATGAGCAAGTAGCCGAAGGGATAAAAAAGATGCTTGCTTCTACTGATTTTTCGGATGAAGATTTACTGGCTTTATACGATGAGAAGGAACAAATAGAAATAGGTGTAACTGAGGCAGAAAAAGATTATTATGCTAGTAGAGGCACAATCACCGAGCTAGAAAATGAAATCCGTGAGATCAATAGAAACAGAGAGAATATTGACAATATCTTATTAGAGAGTCAAGAAAAGCTTAATGAAGTTAAACTCAAAATAAACTCTGTGCGTGAACGATTAAGTGTAGAGTTTAACATAAATGTGGATCAGCTCAAAATAGATGAGCAAGAACATGATGATAGTGGTAAATCAATAGAAGATTTACTAGATGAAGTAGAAAAAGTAAAAAAGAGCATTGATAGACTTGGGACAATTAACCCGATGGCAGTAGAAGCTTATGAAGAGATCAAAGAACGCCATGTTTTTATTACTGAACAAAGAGATGACCTATTGAGTGCTAAAAAGTCATTACACAATACTATATCAGAAATAGATCAAGTAGCCAAAGAAAATTTTACTCAAGCTTTTACACAAATCCAAACTAATTTTCAGGAGGTGTTTAGATCATTATTTACGGAAGAAGATACTTGTAGCCTTACTTTAGTTAACCCTGAAGAACCACTAGACTCTGCTATAGAGATTACTGCTAAACCCAAAGGAAAGAGACCTCTTACTATAAATCAATTATCGGGAGGAGAGAAAACGCTTACTGCTGTTGCTTTATTATTTGCAATTTACCTTATTAAACCAGCACCATTTTGTATTTTTGATGAAGTAGATGCACCATTAGATGATGCAAATATTGACAAGTTCAATAAAATCATTCGTAAATTTTCGACTGATTCTCAATTTATTATTGTTACACACAACAAACGTACTATGTCCACTACTGATGTTATTTATGGCGTTACGATGCAAGAATTGGGTGTTAGCAAGCTTATCCCAGTAGATTTACGTTCACTTCCTGATGCGGTATTGTAAGTTTAAAAATCATACAACCTCTTTATCAGTAATTTATTTTCTTCCACTGTACCTATCGAAATCCGTAAACAGCCTTCGCACAATACTACCTGACTTCTATCTCTTATGATGATTAAGTCTTTTATCAAGTATTCATAAATCCCTCTTGGGTCATCTACTTTTACTAAAATAAAATTAGCTGATGATGGATATGTTTTTTGTACAAAAGAAAGTTGTAACAAAGCTTTTTCTAAAACATCTTTAGTCGCTAACATCTCTTCTACATGCTTATTTTTGACTGCTTCATTAGTCAAAGCATTCATCACAAATGTTTGCGTAGCTTCATTAATGTTATAGGGATATTTTACTTTATTAAAAATCGTAATCAATTCAGGGTTTGCAAAAGCCATCCCCATACGCAATGCTGCTAGTCCCCAAGCTTTAGAGAAAGTCTGCAAGATCACTAAATTATCATACTGGCTTAATTTCTCTACAAAACTAGGCACGTCTGTAAAGTCTATATACGCTTCGTCCACCACTACAACGCCATCAAACTGCTTGAGTAAAAGCTCAATATCGCTGGCTTTAATATCATTACCTGTAGGATTATTGGGTGAGCAAACCCAAATAATTTTGCTATGACTGTCTATTGTACCTAAGACTTTATTAACATCTATCTGAAAGATTTCTGGTATTAGGTTTACTTTCCTTATCTCTATATCTTGAATATCTGCACAGACCTTATACATCCCATAAGTAGGCGGTAGGATTATTATATTGTCTTTTTTTGGTTCACAAAACATTCTAACAAGCAAATCTATGGCCTCATCACTGCCATTACCCAAAAATATTTGCTCAGGGCTTACTGATTTTAATTTTGCTATTTTTTGTTTGAGCTTCCACTGTATAGGGTCAGGATAGCGATTAAACTCTGCACCAGCGGTCGTAGAGCCTATAGGATTCTCATTAGCATCCAAAAAGACTCCCTCTACCCCACTATATTCATCCCTTGCGGATGAGTAAGGAGACAACTGTTTTATGTTTTCCCTCAGTAAGTTCAGTACCTTCATTCTCTTTTTGTTTTTTGTAAAGGTATATTTTTTCGATGTAAATTAAATAAATGTGTATCCTAAAATATGCTTAACTCTATTTTTTTTTCATATTTGTAATATTATAAATTATCATAAAATAATATTGTGAAATTAACTGGGGCAGAATATATAGTAAAAATCATTGAACGATTGGGTTGCAAGACATTATTTGCCTATCCTGGCGGTGCTGTTTTACCTATTTATGATGCCTTGCCGAAATCTAGCATTCACAGTGTGCTAGTACGGCACGAACAAGCCGCCGCTATTGCTGCACAAGCTTATGCCCGTACTTTAGTCAACACACCTGGGTTTTGTTTGGCAACTTCTGGTCCTGGTGCTACTAACTTAGTTACAGGTATTGCCGATGCTTACGCAGATTCTATCCCAATGATTGCACTTACAGGACAAGTTGCTGCTTCGCTGATTGGATCGGATGCATTTCAAGAAATTGATATTACGGGTATCTGTATGCCTATTACTAAAAAGACATTCATATTAACTGACTTATCCAAAGCAGAAGACATCTTTAGAGAAGCCTATGAAATTTCTATCAATGGTCGTAAAGGTCCTGTATTAATTGATATTCCTAAAGACATTCAGAATGAAGGAATCATTATTAATGATTCTTGGGAAGAACAGTTTAAAACTCCTGTTTTTGAGATTACAGTTCAGCCTAATCCTGATCAAATAGATAAAGCTATTAGATTGCTGTATCACGCTAAAAATCCACTTATTATCGCTGGACATGGGGTATTATTATCCGATGCTAATGATGAGTTACTTGAATTTGTAGAAGGGGAAAAAATTCCGGTTATCTCTACAATGCTAGGGCTTGGAGCTGTTCCTAGAGAGCATAGCTGGTATTTCTCTTGGTTAGGAATGCATGGGATGAAATACACCAACGAAGCTGTACAGGAAGCAGATGTCATCATTGCCTTAGGAATACGGTTTGATGACAGAATAACAGGAAAACTTAATACATTTGCTCCTAATGCTCATATCATTCACGTAGATATTGATGAAAGTGAAGGTTCTAAAAACGTACCTACTAAATGCTTTATTCACTCAGACATCAAAAAAATACTACAAGACTTCCCTTCTACTAGAACAAAAACAAATCTACCAAATCGATTAGCTTGGTATAATCATCTTTGCGATAAAAGAAATCAATACCCGAAACTAGAAACTGAAAAAGCTTTTACAATGGTCTCGGCGTTGATTAAGCTAAATGATAAAGTAAGCTTTCCGATTATCGCCACAGATGTAGGACAACATCAAATGTGGGCGGCTCAATATATTACAAAATTAAAACCCAATCACTTTGTTACCTCAGGAGGACTAGGAACGATGGGGTTTGGCTTACCCGCAGCAATGGGGGCTCAAGCGGCTCATCCTAACAAAGAAGTTTGGTGCATCTCTGGTGATGGTTCATTCCAAATGAATTTTCAAGAATTAATTACACTCAAGCAAGAGGGTTGGCCCGTAAAAATCCTTATCCTAGACAATAATTATTTGGGAATGGTGCGCCAATGGCAAGAGGCTTTTTATGACCGTAATTATTCTGGGGTAGAAATATTAAGCCCTGATTATGTCAAAATGGCTACGGCTTATGGGATCGAATCAGCCTCTGTAGAAACCTTAGAAGAATTTGAAACTGCTGTAACAAAAGCACAACAAACAGACCAACCTTTCCTAATTCATGCTAAGGTTCAAAAAGAAGAAAACGTATATCCAATGGTACCGCCACAAGTTTGCTTAAGCGACACCTTGTATTATCCCGAAAAAAAGAAATAATCCAAATACTATGAAATCAATTAATAGTTGGCATATCCGCTGTAACCACACACCAGAAGTGATCGACAGGATTCTAATGCCCATCCGAAAAAGAGGACTTCTCATTAGTAAAATGAGCTATGAACAAGATGGAGATGAAGGAAATTGTATACTAGAATTCACCGTAGATGAAGCAGATGCTATTCGTATCTACAAAAACCTCATGCGTATTACAGACATTTTGGAAGTAGAAAAGCAATAATAACGTATTTCTGCTAAAAAATATTTATGTTTGCATGTCGCAACAAAAAAGACAAATCAATACAAAACAATTATATAAATGGCTAATTATTTTAATACGCTTCCGCTAAGAGAAAAACTAAACCAACTAGGTGTTTGTGAGTTTATGAACAGCTCAGAATTCTCAGAAGGAGTAACTGCTCTTAAGGGTAAAAAAATCGTAATTATCGGATGTGGTGCTCAAGGTCTTAACCAAGGTCTCAACTTAAGAGACTCTGGTCTTGATGTATCATACACACTACGTAAAGAAGCGATTGAACAAAAGAGACAATCATACAAGAATGCTACTGAAAATAATTTTGAAGTAGGTACTTACGAAGAACTTATACCTTCTGCAGACTTGGTAGTAAATCTTACACCAGATAAGCAACACACTCCAGTAGTAACTGCGGTGATGCCTCATATGAAGAAAGGCTCTTCACTTCTTTATTCTCATGGCTTTAATATCGTAGAAGAAGGAATGCAAGTACGTAAAGACATTACAGTGATTATGGTAGCCCCTAAATCACCTGGGTCTGAAGTAAGAGAAGAGTATAAAAGAGGGTTTGGAGTACCAACTCTTATTGCTGTACATCCAGAAAACGATCCTGAACAAAAAGGATGGAATTATGCTAAAGCTTATGCCGTAGGTACTGGCGGTGATAAAGCTGGAGTATTGCGTTCTTCGTTTGTAGCAGAAGTAAAGTCGGATCTTATGGGTGAGCAAACTATCTTATGTGGTTTATTACAAACTGGGTCTATCCTTTGCTATGACAAAATGGTAGCAAAAGGAATAGATAAAGGATGGGCTTCTAAATTTGTACAACAAGGTTGGCAAGTAATTACTGAAGCATTAAAACATGGTGGTATTACCAACATGATGGATAGACTGTCTAATCCTGCCAAAATAAAAGCTTTTGAGATTACAGAGGTATTAAAAGAAATCATGCGTCCTTTATTTGAAAAGCACCAAGATGACATCATTAGCGGGGAGTTTTCTTCTACTATGATGAAAGACTGGGCAGAAGGCGACAAGAACTTACTAAAATGGAGAGCTTTAACATCAGAGACTAACTTTGAAAAACAAGTAGCTTCTAATGATAATATTACTGAACAAGAATACTTTGACAAAGGTCTATTGATGGTAGCGATGGTAAAAGCTGGTGTAGAACTTGCTTTTGAAACTATGGTAGAAGCTGGCATTATTGATGAGTCTGCGTATTACGAATCGTTACATGAAACTCCGCTTATTGCGAATACAATTGCTCGTAAAAAACTTTACGAAATGAATCGTGTGATTTCTGATACTGCTGAGTACGGATGTTATTTATTTGACCATGCTTGTAAGCCTTTATTAACTGACTTTATGAAAACAGTTAATACGGACATAATTGGTACAGATTATAATGGTACTTCGTCTAACGAAGTAGACAACTTATTATTGATTGATGTAAACTTTGCCATCAGAAACCACCCAGTGGAAGAGGTTGGAGAGTATCTACGTGGAGAAATGACTGCAATGAAATCAATTGCAGTAGGATAGATAACACAAACTTATCACATCTTACAGAAGAAAAGCCTTTCATTAATAATGAAAGGCTTTTTGCGTTCAACATCAAAAGTGTTTGAAATGATTAATACCATATTAAGACCATTGCAAAACCCTTGTAGTCAATTCTCTCTTTTTATATCCGTTATTTTTACCCCAA
>CAZEGV010000002.1:0-71782 GCA_964511645.1 uncultured Cytophagales bacterium | reverse complement strand
AAATAACGGATATAAAAAGAGAGAATTGACTACAAGGGTTTTGCAACGGTCTTGAATAGCTCGACAGCCACGAGCTCGCCTTTTTGGCGAGTGGCTGAAAGCCCCAAATAAAAAAATTATTTCTGATTTTGTTTTTCTTGTAGGGTAAATAACTCGTCACGATAGCGGGCGGCTTCGATAAAGTCCATGTCTTTGGCAGCTTCGTCCATACGGCGTTTGGTGTCATCAATGGACCTTTGCAACTGGTCTTTACTCATGTACTGAATAACTGGATCGGCAGCGATGGCTGTTTTTTCTTCTTTGTAGGTGTATTCTCTTTTCTCTGGATTTTTATCGGCTACATTCGTTTGGGCGAGTATGGCTTCTTTGGATTTTAGGATGGTACGTGGTGTAATGCCATGTTTTTGATTATGGGCAATCTGTACTGCTCTACGGCGTTGGGTTTCGTCAATGGCTTTTTGCATTGATTTGGTCATTTTGTCGGCATACATAATTACTCTACCGTGTTCGTTACGAGCAGCCCTTCCTATGGTTTGTATAATTGATCGTGCATTACGCAAAAAACCTTCTTTGTCTGCGTCAAAAATCACGACTAAAGCTACTTCTGGCAAGTCTATTCCTTCTCGTAATAAATTAACGCCTACTAAGACATCAAATTCACCCAATCGAAGTTGTCTCAATATTTCTACTCGCTCTATCACGTCTATTTCTGAGTGGATATAACGTGATTTTAGGTTCAGGTTATCCAAGTATGCACTGAGTTCTTCTGCCATTCTTTTGGTTAGCGTAGTTACAAGTACACGTTGATCTAATTGAATACAATTTTCTACTTCTTCTATAAAGTCATCTATCTGATTCATACTTGGTCGAACAACAATGGGAGGGTCAAGTAGTCCTGTAGGGCGAATAATCTGCTCTACAATGACTCCACCTGCATCTTGTAATTCATAATCACTAGGAGTAGCACTTACGTAAATCGTTTGTCCTCTTATTGTTTCAAACTCTTCATACTTGAGCGGACGATTATCCATTGCAGAAGGCAATCTAAAACCATATTCTACAAGGTTTACCTTACGAGACCTATCTCCTCCATACATGGCGTGCACTTGAGGTAGTGTTACATGACTTTCGTCAATAACCATTAGGAAGTCTTTCGGAAAATAGTCTAGTAAACAGAAAGGTCTTGAACCTGGCTTCCTACCATCAAAATATCTTGAATAATTCTCAATACCTGTGCAGTAACCTAATTCTCTCATCATTTCTATATCAAACTCTGTTCGCTCTTTGATGCGTTTGGCTTCTTCGTATTTTCCTTCTGATTCAAATTGAGCTACATGACTTACTAAGTCATCTTGAATATGAGTAATAGCGTTTTGAACAGCATCTTTTCCTGTCACAAATAGGTTTGCTGGAAATATTGTAGCGTGTTTAAGATCGTTTGTTCTTTTGCCTGTATAAGGGTCAATTTCTTGAATAGTTTCTATCTCATCTCCGAAAAAGATAATGCGATAAGCATAATCAGCATAAGCCAAAAAGATGTCTACCGTATCCCCTTTTACCCTGAAAGTTCCTCTCGAAAAATCACTTGTTGTTCGAGCATATAATATATCAACCAAAGAAAATAGAAATTGGTTACGACTGACAATTTCTCCTACCTTAAGTGTAAGTACACTACGACTAAACTCTTCTGGGTTTCCCATACCGTAGATACAAGAAACGGAAGCAATAACAATTACATCTTTCCGCCCAGACATCAGTGAAGATGTAGTTTTAAGCCTTAGTTTTTCTATCTCTTGATTAATAGAAAGGTCTTTTTCAATGTATTTACCCGACGATGGGATATAAGCTTCTGGCTGATAATAATCGTAATAAGAGATGAAATATTCTACTGCGTTATTCGGGAAGAATTGTAGAAATTCACCATAAAGTTGTGCTGCCAACGTTTTATTATGACTCAAGATAAGTGTTGGACGATTGAGCTGGGTAATCATATTGGCAATCGTAAAAGTCTTACCAGAACCTGTTACTCCTAGTAAAACTTGGCTTTTATCTCCTCTACCAATTCCTGCTACGAGTTCCTTAATCGCCTGAGGCTGATCTCCTGTGGGTTTAAAATCTGAATGAAGCTCAAACATTTTTTTTCATTTTGTACAAGGGAACAGTACTGCACGGCTCGCCAAACATTAATGATTTAACTGTATTTTGTAAATAAGAAACTATGTCCCCGTAAGCGGATAAAGGCACCTCTTTATTGCCACAGCCTTTTATTACAACTCTTACATCTTTATAATCTTCTTTTACAAGCTTAGTCACTATCTTTTTGTAATACTGCGACATCAGCTCACTTTCAGTACCTATACAAGCATCGTTTGTGACTGGTGTCAAATAAGTCATCACTAGCATATATGCCCAAGTAGGAATAATCGCATCCGTAGAACAAAAAATTGCCGTAGGCTTATCTGTATATTGTGTCCAATCATGCCTTTTTAAAAATTCTCTAAACTCTTTTTCCCTTAAAACTAAGCCTTGAAATAAATTTTCTTTTAAGTCAAACAGCTTAATTTCTTTTGGGAAATAGTCTTCCAAATCTAAAGTAACGAGTCCGCTTCGCTGAACTTTATTGATAATATCAACCATGTAAGAAGTTCTTTTTGGATACTTGGGCATTTGCAGCTTTCAAGTAAAATGGTTCATAATATGCTATGTCTTCAAACAATTTTTGCTTAAACTTTTGCTCCCCCAAGACTACAATATTTTTAGCTGAGGGTTTTATTTCATCATCAAAAAAAGTATTATTATTTGTAGAAATCTCTTTCCATTTTGGCATTCCATTTCCCATAAAAATAGTTTTTTTAATTAAAAAATTCTCAAAAGAAGATTCATCTAGAATATACGGTTTTGTCTCCGCTATTATTTCTCTTTTTTCATTTTGGATTAAAGCATACACTTCCATCCTACGGGCATCAATCATAGGGCATTGCTGAGTATCAGGATGTTTTCTCAAACCTTCATAAGCCATTGCCAACAATGTGTTAATTGCCAATAAAGGAATGTCCAAAGCTACACACAAGCCCTTGGCAGTAGAAACCCCAATTCTCAAACCTGTATACGAACCAGGTCCAGCCGAAACTACTACACCATCCAAATCCGATAAAGACAAGTTTGCTTCTGCTAATGCTTTTTGTATATAACCATTTACTTTAGCCGAATGATCTTTTTCACCTTCGCTTTCTACCAAAGCTAGTACCTTGTTATCTCTCCATACTGCCACCGAGCAAACAGGAGTTGCTGTCTCTATTCCTAATAAAATTGCCATAAGTAGTACAAGTTACTAAGCTAAAATGAATTTAGTATCGCTTGGTTGAAGATAATAGCTTTAAACACTTAAATTTTAAGTGAAAAATCATTCAATCTAATTATACAATATATCAAAATTAAAATGATATAAGCCTATACTTTGTTGTATTCTTTTCTCCTATTTTCTCAGACCCTCATCACTAACTGTAAAATACTAGGTATTACCTCATAAAGTGGCCTCATCTATACTGTCATCTGATACTATCAAATCCAATGTTTTCTAAAACGAGAAAAACTACCCTTTCAATATTTTCTCAAAATAAGGAATAGTTTTTTTCAAACCTTCATCCAAGAAAATCTTTGGCTCCCAATTCAACTCCTTTTTGGCAAGGCTAATATTAGGTTGGCGTTGCAACGGATCATCTGAAGGCAAATCTTCATATATTATATTTGACTTAGACCCTGTCAATTCAACTACTTTTTCAGCCAGTTGCTTAATCGTGAACTCGTTAGGGTTCCCAATATTCACAGGACCGATAAATCCATCACGAGAATTCATCAAACCAACCATCCCATTTAGCAAATCCTCATAATAACAAAAAGAACGAGTCTGCGACCCATCACCATAAATAGTAATATCTTGATTCTGTAAAGCTTGCACAATAAAATTACTCACCACACGCCCATCTTCTGGGTTCATACGAGGACCATAAGTATTAAAAATACGCATAATTTTAATATCTACCTCATTTTGATTGTGATAATCCATAAACAAAGTCTCCGCACATCTCTTCCCTTCGTCATAACAAGACCGCTTCCCAATCGGATTCACATTTCCCCAGTAATCCTCCGTTTGAGGATGTACCTTAGGATCACCATACACCTCAGAAGTACTTGCTTGTAAAATCCTAGCATTCACTCGTTTAGCAAGCCCAAGCATATTAATTGCCCCCATTACAGACGTTTTAATCGTCTTAATCGGATTATACTGATAATGAACAGGAGAAGCAGGACATGCCAAATTATAAATCTGATCCACCTCCACAAAATATGGATGCGTCACATCATGCCTCACTACCTCAAAATAAGGATTGTCAAGTAAATGGACAATGTTTTGCTTTGAACCCGTAAAATAATTATCCAAACAAATCACCTCATTACCTTCTTTTAATAATTTCTCACATAAATGAGACCCCAAAAAACCTGCACCACCCGTAACCAATATCCTTTTCATAGTATCTATTTATTCCAAAGCCCTAAGTTAGGACTTTTTTAAAATCAATCCATCATTATTAAACAAATTTGAAGCTTCCTTCTCGTTTCATTCCTCTGTCGATTCACTTCAACTTTAAGGTCGGGCTATTCGCTACATCTTTTTTATTTTTTGTTCTATAATTTCGACAAACTCAACATGACAAAAAAAGAACACCACTACTACCACACCTATCTACTGACGGATTCCTAAACTACTTCGTAGTTTCGTTATTCAAAAAGGCTAACGCTTCCTCAATATGGGTGTCTGCTTTAGTCAGCGAATCATAATGAAACACCACTTTACCATCTTGATTTATAATAAAGGTCTCTCTTCCAGGAATCACAAACAGCTTTGATTTCACACCAAACTGTTTCCTTATTTTTCCTTTAGGGTCAGACAGTAAGCGATATGGCAATTGATATTTAGCATGAAATATTTGATGACTCTGCTCGTCATCATTACTAATACCCACTACCTCTATATTATGTAATATAAAAGCATCATACATATTACCAAAAGCACAAACCTCTGTTGTACACCCTGGAGTAAAATCCTTCGGGTAGAAGAAAATGAGCACTCTTTTTTCTTTCAAAACTTCATATAAGTTAAAATTATCACCCGTTTGGTCGCTAATTGTAAAATCGGCAACATTTTTTTCGATATTTTTGTGTTTCTTTTTGCTCAATTTTATGATTATTACGTAATTGAACCACAAAGTAAACAGTTACATTAACTCTGACAAGAAAATCACAAAACTATGGAAGTTAAATTTAGTTATAACGAAGCCCTACTAGGACTTACGCTTATCGTGTCAGCAGCTGATGGTGTACTCAGAAAACCTGAGACTGATGCTAGAGTACACATGGTACTTAACGAACAAATCACTACTGCCGAAATAGATGCTTTCAAAAGCAAGCACAATCAACTCGGTAGCACAAAAGAGTTATATAGTGTATCTATCAAGTCAATTCTTAACCAAGACCTCGACAGAAAAGCAAAAGTACTAGCCTATATGTATATGGTAGCCAATGTTGCCAGCAAAGAACAAGAAGAAGAAGCTACAGATCTCGATCACCTAGAAGAGATGGAAGACTATATTAACGATGATAAATATGTAGATTTGGAAGAACTAATCTGGATTAACAAAGCAAAAAAAGATTTAAAAGTAAATTTAGTAACAATGAAAGAAGAATTTTCTAAAATCCCTGCTACTAAGCGCATCTAAAAAAACATTCAACTAATCAAGGTCTGTTATGAATCACGGGCTTTTTGATGCCTTATGTTCAAAAGTAATTATGACTTTCCTGATGTAACCACCGCTAGTGAAGAAGGAATTGTCTGTCAAGGTGCCGACCTCAATCCCGACACGCTTTTACACGCCTACAGTTTAGGAATGTTCCCTTGGTTTGATGAAAAGGAAGACCCTATCTTATGGTGGTGTCCAGACCCACGTTGTATCATATTTCCTAGTAAAATTAAGATTAGTAAATCTATGCGGTCAGTCTTGCGGAACAAAGGCTTTGAAGTACGATACAATACTTGCTTTGCCGACTTGATAGAGGCCTGTAAATCAGCCCCTAGAATTGGACAGGGTGGCTCATGGCTAAGCAAAGAAATGAAATCGGCATATATCGCAATACATGAATTAGGCTATGCTAACTCAGTAGAAGTGTTTTTGAATAACGAGTTGGTAGGCGGACTCTATGGAATAAGCATCGGAAAGTGCTTTTTTGGTGAATCAATGTTTAGCAAAGTTGCCAACGCTTCTAAAGTTGCCCTCGTTCATTTGTCCCACACATTAGCAAAAGAAGGATTTAATTTTGTAGATTGTCAGATGTATACTGACCATCTCCAACGAATGGGAGCAGAGATGATTACACGAAATAAATTTCTATCATTATTAAAAGATGGCATTAATTTTGATAAAAACTATAACTTACAACAAACATTAAAAAATCATGAAACTATTTAAAAATATATTCTTTGCAGGACTTGTATTGAGCTCATCGCTTATGCTTACTTCTTGTGATGAAGAAATATTAAAAGAAATTACCCAAGGAAATGAAGATGACGAAAATGGAAAAGGCTTAAAAGAAGCCTTAAAAGTTGGTGTTGATACTGCCGTAAGCAGGCTTAATGTTAGTGATGGTTATTTTAAAGATGCTGCTGTTAAATTACTCTTACCACCAGAAATGGCAAATGCACTTAGTACATTTAAAACTAAAAGTGTCATAATAGGTGGTCAATCAATTACTGGTGCTACTATTTACAATGGCGTAGAAATTAAAGACCCAATAGCTGGTCTTATTACTTTATTCAAATCAAATGGACTAAAAGGGAAGGAGGATGCTTTAATCTTAGGCATTAATCGTGCAGCAGAAGCAGCGACAGCAAAAGCTAAACCAATCTTTGTAGATGCCATCACTAGTATGAGTATTACCGACGCTACTAAAATATTATTTGGTGCTGACACGGCTGCTACATCTTTCCTTAAAGGGAAAACGTACAATGCTCTTGTCACAGCCTTTGACCCAAAGATGGAAGCAGCACTTAACTCTGTACAAGTATCAGGAAAGTCTGTTTCAACACTATATGAGGAGTACGTCTCATCGTATAACGCAATACTAGATAAGCCAGTATTGACTGAGACCATAGGAAGCCTAATGAACATTAATAAAGTAACCAATACTGATTTGTCAGAATATGCTACTCAAAAAGGTTTAGATGGTTTATTCTTAAAGGTATCTGATGAAGAAAAAAACATCCGCCAAAACCCGCTTGCTAGAGTAACGGAGTTACTTTCTAAAATCTTTGGCAAACTTGACAAATAACTTTAAAACTATCTGTCGAAAATATAATCTATGTAGTCGAAAGCTTATTGTACTAGAATTTATTTAGTACTACGTTTACCACTTCATAGCTGGTTAGAACTCAAGGGTACGGTAAATGTTTATCATTTATCCCCTTGGGTTTTGTTTTTTTACCGAATGCTTTAAAAATACTGCTAAAAGGAAAGCTTATGGTATCGGAATTTTTGTTTCCAATATTTTTCATCTTATAGTACCCTTATCACAGAAATAATTTTCTTACGATGTAATAATTGCTTTGGAAAGCATTATATTTGTGTATGGCATCAATAGATCAAGAGATTAAAAGTAGTTTCGACACCGAGAAAGAAAGGGCTCTCATCAACATTATGTTTACGGCTAACTGGTTCAAAAACCTAAACAACGAGGTATTACATCCCTATGGAGTATCTCCAGCTCAGTACAATATACTACGGATATTGAGAGGTGCGAAAGACAAGATGAGTATGCAAAATGTCAAAAAAAGGATGATTGACAAATCTCCTAATACGACACGGCTTACGGATAAATTATTTGACAAAGAATTTATCGAGAGAGAAAGATGTACAAAAGACCGCCGAGTAGTTTATGTAAGCATTACAAAAGAAGGGCTTTCTTTATTAAAAGAAATAGATAGTCCAACTAAAGAACTCATGAATTCTTTTGACCCCTTAAGTGAAGAGGAATCAAAAACATTAAGTATGCTATTAGACAAGTTACGTGATTAAAAAACACTTAGTTTTCGCTAAAATAGAATTTATCGTTTTTAATTGTCATTAAAAAAATCACCCTATATAAAGTCTAAAAATATAACCCTATGAAAATGAAAATATTATTCTCAAGTTTAGTTTTTACTACAGCTTTACTAACTAGTTGCGATAAAAACCCTAGTTCGGATTCAGAAAAAAAAGACTCCTTAAGTCTCAATCAAGAAGACACTAAACTGAAACCAAAAGAGGGAGTCTTAATAGGTCAAAAATACACGCTTAGGGCATTAAAAGATTCACCAACGTTTCCAGAATCTAAATTGACAATAGCATCGCCAAGTACTGGTCAGATTTTAGACGCTGGCTCTGTAGATTTTCAATTTAAAGTAATAGATGGTGAATATCAATTAGGTTCACAAACATCTGATGCAGACAATAAATCTTGTTCTAACTCGGCTAAAGGACAACATATTCATCTTATTTTGAACAATAAACCTTATGAGGCAGTTTATGGAGAAAATTATACTACAAAGGCACAATTAGAGGAAGGCAATCACGTTGTCTTAGCATTCATCTCACGTTCATACCACGAAAGCTTAAAACATAAAGAAGCCTATGTACTGAGCCAATTTCAGGTGGGAGATAAAGTAATCCAAGACCCAATAGACTTGTCGGCACAACATTTATTTTATAGTAGACCAAAAGGTTCTTACAATATCAGTGAAGCATCTAAAATTTTCTTAGATTTTTACCTAGTCAATACTGAAATCTCGGCAGGGAATAATTATGTGCGTGTGGCTATTGATGGAGATGAATTTAAAATTACATCTTGGGAACCTTATATAATAGAAGGGCTTAAAGCAGGGGTACATACTATCAAAATCCAATTATATGATAAAGATGGAAATTATATAGAAGGTCCATTTAATACAACAGAAAGAACATTTACCGTTACTCAATAAGATGAAAAAAATATTTCTATTAGGGTTAATCACTCTATTTGTACTTAATTCTTGCGATAATAAATCAAATACAGAACAAGAAACTACATTTATCACAGACGAAGTAAAGTCTGACACTATAAGTGAATCAGAAGAGACTAATCAAAATGTAGAGACAACAACAGCAATTTCACTATGGAAATCGGCGGGTTTATATCAAAATTCCGGACCTTCTGGAAAAGGTAATAAATGGTTAGTTTCTATCCCTTTCGGGAATAAGGTAACTGTGCTAGAGAGCCAAGAGGTGAAAAAGAAAACATACCTACGCATCCTAACCAAAGAAGGAAAAGAAGGTTGGATAAATTCATATTTATTACAAAAGAACGCTCATATAGCAGTAGTGACTAATGATGTGAGGCTGTATAAATCTGCCGACATCCTGTCAATGAGTGAAGACAAAATAGCAACAGGGACGATTATTGTAGTTGATGATGAAAAAATAGAAACCTATGTAGCCATCACCGCTAAAGAGAAAAAGAAAAAAGGGTATTTAAAATCGGATAAAAACCTATCGTCTGAATTGGTTGATTTGGAAGTGGCACAACTTCGAGCTAGAGCCTTAGCCAAAACAGGGATGGAACAAATTACTGCTTTACAAGAAATTGTTGATAATCCAGAATATGAAAAGTCAGCATTTTACACTCAATTGAAAGATAAATTAATTGAGCTACAAAACATTGAAAGTGTTTCTTCTCAAATAGAAGAAGTTCTCGACTCTATTTTAATAGAAGAATGATGTTTGTCAATGGCAATCATTAAAAAGAAAATTGAAATATTTTTTAACATACAATAAACAAAGTGTAAATTTACACTTTGAAAAAGAATAGATTAAATAATGAATAATAAAGTTGTTTTAGCATTTAGTGGCGGATTAGACACTACGTATTGTGCAAAGTATTTGTCAGATGATAAGGGTTTAGAAGTTCACTCTGTGATTGTAAACACAGGTGGGTTCTCAGAAGAAGAATTAGAAAATGTAGCTATAAAGGCAAAACAATTGGGTGTAACTACTCATACCTGCATTGATGAGACGGATAATTTTTATCAAAACTGTGTAAAATACCTTATCGCAGGAAATATTTTAAAAAACAATACATATCCACTTTCCGTAAGTGCCGAAAGAATTTTTCAGGCAATTGCCATTGCTAATTATGCCAATAAAATAGGAGCAGGACATATTGCTCATGGTAGTACAGGTGCTGGTAATGACCAAGTGAGGTTTGATATGACTTTTCATATCATCTGTCCAGACATTAACATCATTACTCCAATTAGAGATAATAAATTATCGAGAGAAGAAGAAATTGAATTCTTAAAAGCAAAAGGAGTAGAACGTGATTGGAAAAAATCTATTTACTCTATTAACAAAGGTTTGTGGGGGACTTCTGTAGGAGGCGTTGAGACTTTAACATCTGATGGTTATTTACCAGAACAAGCTTTCCCTACTCAACTCAGTAAAAATGAACCTGAAGAAATGGTAATCGAATTCTTAAAAGGAGAACCAGTTGTTGTAAACGGACAGAAGTTTAAGAATCCCGCCCATGCCATTGTCAAAATTGAAGAAATAGCGAGTGGCTTTGCTTTAGGGAGAGACATTCATGTAGGTGATACAATTATTGGCATCAAAGGTAGAGTTGGTTTTGAAGCTGCTGCTCCATTGATCCTAATCAAAGCACACCATGCTTTAGAAAAACATACCTTAACGAAGCAACAATTGATATTGAAAGACCAACTTTCGGCTACCTATGGCAATATGGTGCACGAAGGTCAATTCTTAGAGCCTGCCTTAAGAGATATTGAAAAATTCTTAGACAATAGTCAAGCGACAGTCTCTGGAACAGTCAAATTACAACTGATGCCTTATAGATTCTATGTAATTGGTATTGAGTCTAAGCATGATTTAATGTCATCTGAATTTGGTAGTTATGGTGAGATGAATAATGCTTGGTCTGGAGAAGATGTAAAAGGGTTTTCTAAGATATTTGGTAACCAAACAATGATTCATAGACTAATTAATAAAACCAAATAATAATATTTCTGAAGATTACTTACAAGTTTCTTCCTAGAGGAAGGTACTGATAGCAGAAAGTTTTTTTAAGTAAAAAAAATGGTTTAAATTATTCATTTTTAATTAAAACAAAGTAATGAAAATTGGAATAATAGGAGGAGCAGGATATACTGGAGGTGAATTATTAAGAATATTAGTAGGTCATCCAGAAGCTGATATCCAGTTTGTACATAGTAATAGTAATGCAGGGAATCCTATCCACGCAGTACATAAAGACTTAATTGGTTATACCGATTTAGTATTCACAGGTGAGTTAAATACAAATATAGATGTATTAATCATGTGTTTGGGTCATGGAGATGCCACTAAATTTTTAGACAAAAACCCCGAATTTCTTTCTGTTAAGGTGATAGACCTCAGTACAGACTATAGACATAAAAGAGCTGGAAACAACTTCGTTTATGGTTTACCCGAATTGAATAAATCTGACATTAAGAAAGCTCAGCACATTGCTAACCCAGGTTGTTTTGCTACTTGTATACAAATTGGCTTATTGCCTTTAGCTAAAGCTAATAAATTATCAGAATTACACGTTACGGCGATTACAGGATCTACTGGAGCTGGGCAAAAGCCTACAAACACCTCTCACTTTAGTTGGAGAAATGGTAATATGTCTATCTATAAAGCTTTTGAACATCAGCACTTAGAAGAAATCACTCAAAGTGTCAAACAATTACAAAGCAATTTTAATCAGGAGATTAACTTTGTGCCTTTTAGAGGCGACTTTACAAGAGGAATTATTGCCTCTACTTATTTGCAAACAGAATTATCATTAACAAAAGCGACTGAATTATATAAGGCATACTACGCTGGGCATCCATTCGTACATGTAGTAGATGAAAATCCGAGTCTCAAACAAGTGGTAAATACCAATAATGGTTTAGTTTATTTACAAAAATTTGGTAATAAGCTACATGTCATTACAATGATTGATAACTTAGTAAAAGGTGCTTCTGGGCAAGCAGTTCAAAATCTAAATTTAATTTTTGGCTTAGCTGAAGATACAGGATTAAGGTTAAAACCATCAGCTTTTTAAGAAATGAAGAAAATTGTTGTAAAAGTTGGAACAAATGTTTTAACGACTCAAAACGGAGCCTTAGATACAGACGTAATCTATCAATTGGCACAACAAATAGCAGAAATACAAGCTAGCGGAACGCAAGTTGTTTTGGTTTCTTCTGGAGCTGTAGGAGCAGGAAAAACACTTGTGAAATTAGCTAATACCACCGAAGATATTGCTCAAAGGCAAATATACTCAGCAGTAGGTCAGGCAAAGCTAATAAGTACCTACGCAAAATATTTTGCGGATCACAAGATTACTTGTGCTCAAGTATTAGCTACGAAAAATGATTTCTCATCTAGCAAAGAGCATTACAAAAACATGAAGTCTTGTTTACAAGGTCTTTTGAAAGAAGGCATTGTACCTATCGTAAACGAAAATGATGTTGTTTCTTTGTCGGAATTAATGTTTACCGATAATGATGAGCTAGCAGGCTTGATGGCATTTATGATAGAAGCAGACAAACTTATCATACTATCTAATGTGGCAGGGGTATACGATGGTAATCCCGAAGAGGACGGCTCAAAGGTAATTACTGAAATCCCTTTTGGAAATGAGCGGTATACACAGTTTATCCAAAAAGATAAATCCTCAGGAGGGAGAGGCGGAATGCAATCAAAATTTGATACAGCAAAAAGAGTCACAGAAAAAGGCATTGTGGTACATATAGCTAATGGTAAGCAAAAAGAGGTAATACTCGATATTTTGAAAACCAAAAAAGTTGGAACAGTTTTTTTAGCTAAGCCTCACTAAGGCTAACAAAATATTGTATTAATCTAATTATTTCTCGTTTTTATTTTTTATACTGCTCATTTTTTATATATTGTCCTATGTATCAGTAAATTAACATTGTTATGAAACAGATTTTATTTATTTCTATTTTACTAGCATTTAGTTTTAGCTACGGAGCTACTTATACTTCTACGGGAGTAGGTACTTGGGACATCGTGCCACCAGCAACTATTGGCGTTAATGATAACGTAACTGTTTCTCATGGTGGAATGTCTGTTGTTTTACCTCTTTTTTATGCGGGGACAATGACTCTTACCGCTGGTGAGCTTACTATTTCTAGTGTGGCGATTCTTACTAATGGAGAAACATTGAATATGTCGGGGGGAACATTGAAAGTTGTAGGTGGTGGAGCTGCTGCATTTAATAACACTACTGGTAGCTGGAATGTAAGCGGAGGAATTTTAGATTTCTCAGCGATGGGGTCACTAACTGTGCAGTCAAACATTACAGGAATAGTAGATAATGTCATTTGTGCGGCAGGTAATACTGCTTTAAACTTTATAAATGGGGGAAGTGTTTTTTCTGCTGGTCCTTGCGGTCCTATTAAAGTTGCCTTTGGAGTAGGCTTACCCATCGAGCTACTCTCCTTCTCAGGAGTTTATTCTAATGAGAGTAATGCGACTCAATTGTCGTGGACAACGGTTTCGGAAACAAACAACAGCTATTTTATAATCGAAAAAGCAAATGCTAGTAACGAGTTTATTGCTATTGAGGCACTTACTGGTGCGGGTACTAGTAATGAGCTATTACATTATAATCTTCTAGATTATAATCCAGAGGATGGAGTATCTTATTATCGATTGGTACAATACGATTATGATGGCACAAGCACCAAATCAAAAGTAATAGCGGTTGATATAACGAAATCCGAAATCAATATATATCCAAATCCTGCTAAGGTCTCATTATTTATTGATTTACCTCAAGTAGCTACCGAAAGTAGTAGCTTGCTAAGCGTTATAGATGTTACAGGAAAGGTAATGCACTCTAAAAGTATTACAAATGTGCACACAGTATTTGATACAAGGCTTTTAAAGTCGGGTGTTTATGTTTTTCAGATAAAGCTAAACACAGAAGTAATACGCAAGAAAATAGTAATTACCCACTAAGGAGAAAATCCTCTACTTGAACAAAGTAAGCCTTTAAATAAAACTAGGGTATATAATATCTTCCCATTTATTGGCTTTTAGTTTGTTTTTCTTTTGGTAAGCACTTATTTGTTTAATTATTTTCTTTTTAAACTTCCAGCAAGTGTTTTTACTCAACTCAGTTTCTTTAATTAATTTTTCAATCGGAATTTTAGGCTCATCAAATACCAATTGAGTAATGTGAAATGCTTTTTCTAAGGGGAATCTTACTCCTGTAAATATCGTGCGTGCCATTGCAGACTCTATATGGTTACAACGGGTACATTTTCGAGAATTTAGGTGATTAAGGGCATTATAGTTAGTGTTTTCACATTTAGAGCACTCGTATTGATGTACTTCATTCCACTTCTTATCAGCCAATACTTGTAAACATTCTTCTTTATTGTTGAACTGAAAATCAGTAGTAGCAATAGTCGACTCAGCTTTTTTAACTGGGCGGATATTGATGCTTTGTGCTAGTTTCATTTCAAGATTTAGCACATTGCGTTTAAGTTCATTATTCTCAATACTTAGTTCATTATTATTACTTTGTGCTTGACTCAATTCTTGCTTTAGGCTTTGAGTCTGGATATTGTTTTCACCTCCTTCTTGCTTGAGTACATTGAGGTTGAGCTGTATGTTTTGTTTTTCTTGTTCTAGGGTTAAAACACTTTTTTTACTGACTTCAAACTCTAATTTTACTTGCTCATATTTGGCTAGCGTTTCATCAATCTGCTCAGATTTTTCTATTTGAATTTTTAGGGCTTTGTCATTTTTAACAAAATCTTTATTTAGGTTAGCTAACCTATTTTTGAATTCCTCTAAGTTTAATGCTGAGAAAATAAACATCAATACTCCTGAAAGCAAAGTACTTATCGCTAATATGATTTTAAGTAAACTTCCTTCAATTGGATAAATCGTTTCAGTAACAATGAGTAAACTGCTACAAATAATTAGACTAATAAATAAAATCGTTCGCATAATAAAGAGGTTTATATAATAACAAGATAGACAAGAAAAGGTGTATTAACAATTATATTTGACTCAATCGAGAAATGGCTTAGGGGTAGCAGTGGAAATCCTTTGTTGTTTTTTTACGGATAAAGTTCATTTTATCTTCGGCAAGCTCATGCTGATACTAACAGGCTCAGTATGGGAGAATCATAAAAACAACAAAGATTGGGAACGAATGACCCGACCGTTGGGGCGAAATAGCCACGAGAGTGAAACGATAGGGAAGCTCCCACAATTTAACTAAAAACAAATCCCGTGACATCATTACTTTCTGTAAAGTCCACAGAAACACCAATAAGGTGCATAAAGTCTTTTTTGTTGATGATTACTTTCAATCCATCATAGTCGTATTGTTCGTCATTGTCTCCAAGTTTATCAAAACCAATAGCGTGATTAATTCCGGCACATCCACTACCTTTTACGGTAATTCTGAGGCAATAATCAGATGGAATGCCTTTGGTGTCAAAAATATTTTTGATTTCGGTTAGCGCTCGATCGCTTATTTTAATTGGGTTCATCAACTATAATATCCTTTTACTTCGGTCAAAATTTGCTTAATTTCGTTAGGTTCTAATGTCTCTACCAATCGAGTCCTGAATGGTTTAAAATTTGTCATTCCTTTAAAATAATTGGTGTAATGTCTCCTCATTTCTAAGACTCCTTGCCGCTCTCCTTTCCAACTAAGAGAGAAGTTGAGGTGTTGCTCACAGGCAATAATACGTTCATTTACTGTGGGTTTGGGGAGTTGCTCTCCTGTAGCAAGGTAGTGTTTGATTTCATTAAAAATCCAAGGATAACCAATGGCGGCTCTTCCAATCATAATGCCGTCTACATTGTATTTTTCTTTGTATAACAATGCTTTTTCGGGTGAATCAATATCACCGTTCCCAAAAATCGGAATTTCTATATCAGGATGGTTTTTGACTGCGGCAATTTCTGTCCAATCGGCTTCCCCTTTGTACATCTGCATCCTTGTTCTACCATGTATACTCAAAGCTTTGATTCCTGCATCTTGCAGTCTTAAAGCGACTTCTACAATCTGCACGGTATCGCTATCCCAGCCGAGTCGGGTTTTGACAGTAACAGGAAGATCTACTTGTTTTACAATTTCTCGGGTCATTTGTTCCATTTTGGGAACATCTCTAAGAATCCCTGCTCCAGCTCCTTTACAAGCCACTTTCTTTACAGGGCAACCGTAGTTTATGTCTATCAATTCTGGGTTAGCTTGCTCAGCAATAGATGCCGCTTCACGCATAGAGTCTATTTTGTCTCCAAATATTTGAATCCCAATAGGTCTCTCATCTTCATAAATATCAAGTTTCTGACGACTTTTTCGAGCGTCTCTAATCAACCCTTCCGAAGAGATAAATTCGGTATACATCATGTCCGCACCATTTGCTTTGCATACAGCCCTAAAAGGTGGATCACTTACATCTTCCATTGGAGCAAGTAATAGTGGAAACTCTCCTAAATCAATATTGCCAATTTTAACACTCATTTGTTATCTTTGTCTGGATAGTATTTTTTCTATCAATAAACTGAACGACAAATTTAGATGAATAATTTGAATAATTCTAAGCTTTCTGCTCGAGAGACTTTAGCACGCTATGCAATTTACTCCCTTATAGGTTTAATCTTTGGCTTATTGGCTAGCTCTGTGCTAGGCTTAATCCTATTTAACGGTAGTAATGATTTGCTACAAAAGGTAATGAATAATCTTTCGGATTACCCACAGTATATGCCACGAATACTGGCATTTAATGCTTTTTTTCTTATCTGTGGCTTATTGTTACCTACTTTATTGTTTTTTAAAAAATATGGTGAACGGATACCTTTTCAGTTGAGCAAAAAAAATAAAGTACCAGTTGAGTTCCTTGTTTTTCTCTCTATAATGTTAATGTTTGCTATTCTTCCTTTAATTAGTATCATCGCTGATTGGAACAATAACATTATCCTACCCAATAGCTGGGAATCATTCAGGATAGCTGCTTTAGAAAAAGAGCAAGCTTATAATGAGATGTTTAGCTATCTAGGAAGTAATCACAATACATTTTTTAATACTATTTTGTTAACCTTGTTTATGGCAGTAGTACCTGCTATAGCCGAAGAAATCGTTTTTAGAGGAATCATTCAAAACTCTTTAATAAAGTTATTTAAAAATCCTCATTTAGCCATTTGGTCTGCTGGAGTCATCTTTAGTCTTATCCATTTTTCTTTTTTTGGATTTTTCCCTCGTGTGGTAATGGGGGCTTTTTTTGGTTACCTATATTTTTATTCGGGTAAATTTTACATTCCTGTCATCGCTCACTTCATTAATAATTTCATCATTGTAATGGCATTTTCATTTTTACCAGATGAAGCCCAAACACTTGACCATCCGTCTATTGGTTATATTATAGTTTCAACTATGATTTTTGGAGGCTTGGCTTATGTCTTTATAAGAACCTGTTTGCAATCAGTAGAGAAGCCTGAGTTAGAAGAAAATATTTGATTTATTATTCTTGAAAACATGTTCTTATATTTAATAATCGTGTATATTGTGAACGCTTTAAACGAATTAACACTTTTATATATAAATGGCTAACAACTTAAGTAATCTTCAGCAACGACTACTTGCAGGCTCTTTGGGTGCTGCGGGAGTTATCTCTGCTATCTATTATAGTAAATGGGCTTACGCTGGAGTTTTTTTACTCATTGCTACAATGATTTTATTAGAGTTTTATTCTTTATTTAAGAAAGCTAGACAACTAGACCCTAATGTGTGGATGGGAGTACTTTTAAGTACTTGGAATATTGTAGGGATGTTTTTGTATAAAAACGATTATGTAGACACACGGGTATTTTTAATGAATATTCCTTTTGTCTTGGTGATTTTTATGATGGAGTTGTACCGAAAAAAAGAACAGCCTTTTAGGAACATTTCGGTTACCTTATTTGGGATTATTTATATTTCACTTCCTTTTATGCTGTTGCACGAGGTTGTGTTTAGCGATAATTTGGCAACAGAGGTAGCTCGTGCCAAAGGTTATCATTATTATATTTTGATGTCGTTACTCTTTATGATTTGGGCAAATGATACAGGGGCTTATGCATTTGGTAAGTTATTCGGGAAAACACCTTTATTCAAAAGAATTTCGCCTAATAAAAGCTGGGAAGGGGCTATAGGGGGGTTGTTGTTTACAATAGGCTTTGCATTATTATCGGCGTGGGTTAATCCTGAATTGTCATATTTAGAATGGGTAATTTTTGCCTTTATTGTTTCGGTGGCAGGTGTATATGGCGATTTATTTGAATCCCTATTAAAAAGAAGTTTAAACATAAAAGACTCAGGATCAATCATCCCTGGTCACGGAGGTTTTTTGGATCGCTCAGATAGTTTATTGTTAATTGCTCCAGTAGCTTATGTCTACTTAGAAGTCATTCACATCTAGTTTTAAATTATTATCTGTATCTTGCACATCTTATTGAAAAACAAACTTTAACTTATCATGACATTACACAAAGAAGGGCATAAATTTCTATTAAAAACATTGGCTTTGGTACTTGCTGCTACTTACGGAGCATTTTATTTCTTTCCTGATAATCAAATTGCTCAATTCCTTATTATTGGAGTATCATGGTTCTTTTTCCTTATTTTCTTGAATTTTTTCCGTATTCCAAACAAAGAATTAACCAAAGGGGACAACCTTGTGATGTGTCCTTGTGATGGAAAGGTTGTAGTAATAGAAGAAGTAGAAGAAGCTGAATTTCTGAACAAAAAGTGTAAGCAAATTTCAGTTTTCATGTCCCCACTCAACGTACACAATAACTTAAATCCAATTTCTGGAGTAGTTAAATATTTCAAATATCACCCTGGAAAGTTTTTGATGGCATTTAACCCTAAATCAAGTACCGAAAATGAACGGACAACGGTTGTTGTAGAAAGTGATAAAGGTGTGCAAATATTATACAGACAAATTGCAGGGTTCTTGGCAAGAAGAATTTGCTGGTACGTAGAAGAAGGAGACAAAGTAGAACAAAGTGAAGAATTTGGCTTTATTAAATTCGGATCTCGTATTGATATTTACATACCATTAGATGCTAAGGTTGTAGTTGAGTTAGGCAAAATCACCAAAGGTGGACAAACGATTTTAGCAGAATTAGCATAGATGAAGAGAATTGCCATATTTGCCTCAGGGTCAGGGTCAAATGCTCAAAATATTGCAGAATATTTTGAAGAGAAAGAGCTTGCCGAAGTTTCACTTATTTTGGCAAATACCCCTAAAGCTTATGTGCTAGAGAGAGCCAAAGAGCTAGAAATCCCAGCTTATTTTTTTGATAGAAAGAATTTTTATCATTCAGATGAAATTTTAGAAATCATAAAAGAACATAAAATTGATTATATTGTTTTAGCAGGGTTCCTTTGGTTATTTCCTCATAATATCATTCAAGCCTTTCCGAACAAAGTCATTAATATTCACCCAGCATTATTACCAAACTATGGAGGTAGAGGTATGTATGGGATGAAGGTTCATAACGCCATAGTTGCCAACAAAGAAACTGAGTCAGGCATCACAATTCACTATGTAAATGAAGCCTATGACGAGGGGCAAATTATTTTTCAAGCCAAATGTGAGCTATTACCTACTGATACCGCAGATGATTTGGCAAATAAAATTCATGATTTAGAATTCAAACACTTCCCAGAAGTGATAGAAAATTTATTAACTGCAGAAGGAACTTTTTAAAAACCTCTATTGTTTTTGTTTTTTAATTTAAAGTTTGATAAAGTCATGAAACGTGTCCCTCTGTTTACTTTGTTGTTTATAACATCCCTTTCTTGTATTTGCTCAAGCAGAAGAAGAACATCATGAGCATCATCATAACGAAATTGGCGTAGCTAACGCCCCTGTTTATTTTCTAAAAGAAAAAGAACTCGCTTATGGACTCCATATTCATTATGTCCATCATATTGCCGAAACAAAACTAGGAATTGGACTTGGCTACGAAAGGATCTTTGACCAACATAAACACAATACTTTTGGTTTTGTACTCGCTTACACACCGATAGAACGGTTGACGTTTAATATATCTCCAGGTTTAACAACTGAAGATAAAAACTCAGACTTGAATTTTGCATTACACCTCGAATCTGCTTATGAGTTTGAAATCAATGACTTCCATATAGGACCAGCATTTGAAATCGCCTATGACCCTGAAGATATTCACATTAGCTTAGGGCTTCATGTTGGTTATGGTTTTTAGGCTTTTATCTTACACTTAAAATTCCTAGTTCAAAAACGATAGGAGTGTAAGGCGGAATCTTTTCTCCTTTTCCCTTAAAACCATACGCTAGATAAGAAGGGATTACAATTAATGAATACCCACCATCTCTCATTAATAAAATAGCCTCTTCTAATCCTGGGATAATCTCACCATTACCGACAGTAAAAAAAGGTTTTTCGGAATCTTTATATGAAGACTCTAAGACAAACCCATCCAATCGTTTCATTTCAAAGTCTACCAATAGAGAGTTCCCTTTTTGGACAAGTCTCCCCTTCCCTATTTTTTTGTGCATATAATAAATACCAGAAGCCGTTTTATTTGCAATAAATTCATTTCTCTTAAAATAAGATTCGATTTCTTCCGACTCTCTTTTTTTATTAACAATGATTTCAGTTTTTCTTTTAACAGTTTCTTGTTTATTTTTTTCTACTAACTTATCGTAATGTGCTTGCTGTGTAGTGATGCTAAAACATTTAACATTAACTAATAATTTACTTCCAGCACTTAAACCTGATGGGATTGGTTTTTTAAAAATTTTTGCATACATCGAGTCTGTAGAAATTCTAAACGTAGCACTATCACCTATTGATAGCATTTTTACTGCTTCATATAAGTCAGCTTCATGTGCACTTACCTTTACAGGAAACAAAATTTGTTTACCGCCTTTTTCTTTGTATGAATTTTTGACCTCATAACCATTTTCACCCTTTATAATCATGTGAAGACTCAAGAAATCACCTAACTTGGCAGTTACACCTTGTTCGTCATGATAAAACTTAAACTCTAAGCCAGTTTCCGTTTGCCTGTATTCTTGAGCATAAGCACCATAGCTTAAGCCAACTAGTAATAGTATGATTAGTTTATTCATCGTCATTAGAGTTTAATAAGCCATCTTTATATTGAGGCAATAATGATTGAAACTTTTCTAAAACCTCATCTAAAGTTCCGTCTCCTTTTCCACCTGCGGCATTTTTATGTCCGCCACCACTAAAATGTTGATTAGAAAAATTAGCAACACTAAAATCTCCCACCGAACGAAAAGAAATTTTTATCATTTCATCTTTATCCATAAAGATACCTGCAAAGATAATGCCTTCTAAAGAGAGTACAAAATTCACAATACCTTCTGTATCTCCTTGCTTGTAATTAAATTGCTCCAATTCTTTTGCGGTAAGCGAAACAAAAGCAGTGCGATATTCTGGTAATATCACTAACTTTTGAGAAAGAGCATGTCCTAATATTCTCAATCTACTTTCTCGGTTATTTTCGTTAATAGTACGGTGAATTTTAGAATGGTCAAGCCCTGTTTCTAACAACCTAGCTAGTGTGCGATGTACCGCAGGGCTAGTACTAGGGAATCGAAAAGAGCCAGTATCCGTCATGATTCCTGTATATAAACAAGCGGCAATATCTATTGTTATTAACTCATCATAGCCAAGTGATTGCATCATCCTCACTACCAATTCACAAGCAGAAGAAGCTTTAGGATCCCATAGCTCATATTGTGCAAATTCTTCTGGGTCAAGATGATGATCGATTAGTAAAAAATCACCTGTATGTTTCCGTAAATATGGTTCTAAGTCAAAGACTCTATCTAACCTAGAAAAATCCGTGCAAACTAGTAAATTACAATTAGCAATTAGCTTCTCTACTGGCTGAGGGTTTTCTGGATCAAAAACAATAACATCTTTAGTGTCTGGCATCCAATCTATAAAGTCAGGGTATGACGTAGGCACAACCACTGACACAGTATGTCCTAATGCTTCCAAAAAAAGCTTAAGACCGAGTGAAGACCCAAGTGCATCGGCATCTGGTCTAGCGTGTGTGGTAATAAATATTTTTTTTGGTGATGCTAAAATAGGCTTAATCGCCTCGATATTATTTCTCATTAAGATTGCTTTATTGTTTGTACTGCTTCACGAACATTATCGTGGGTTAAAAGTATTTTTCGTGCTTCTTCTATAGAAACGCCTGTTTCTTGTGTAACCATAATCGCAGCACGTTCTTTTAGTTTTTCGTTACTGAGTCTCATGTCCACCATTTTGTTGCCCCTTACATGACCCAACTGTATCATTACTGTTGTAGAAATCATATTTAAAACAAGCTTTTGGGCTGTTCCAGCTTTCATTCTGGTACTCCCTGTCACAAATTCGGGTCCTACCACTACCTCAATAGGGTACTCTACTGCTTCTGCAAGCTGAGTATTCTCGTTACAAGTGATGCAAGCAGTGAGTATTTTGTTTGCTCTTGCAGTAGTGACTCCGCCAATTACGTAAGGAGTTCTTCCACTAGCGGCTATTCCAATTACAATGTCTTTTTCCGTAATTTTGAAATCTTGTAAGTCCACCCATCCTTGATTCGGGTCATCTTCAGCATTTTCTACTGCTTTTCGGATGGCACCATCCCCCCCTGCAATAATTCCGATTACAGTATTGTGATCTACGCCATAAGTTGGCGGGCATTCAGAAGCGTCAAGTACACCAAGCCTACCGCTAGTTCCTGCACCAATATAGAATAATCTCCCACCAGATTGCATGCGAGTTACTATTTCTTTTACCAAATCAGTGATTTGAGGAATGACAGAGGTAGTAATTTCGGCTACTTTCCTATCCTCTTTATTAATGTTTTGAAGCAAACTTTGTACTGATTGTTTTTCTAAATCATCATACAAAGAGCTAGACTCTGTAGAAGTCATTATATTTTATTTTGGTGGTAAAGCACAAGTCCGTGTATTGGTTGCTCAATTACAGTACCCAGTATCAACCCTGAGTCAATCACTACTTTTTGAAGTATCTCTTTAAAATTGTAAGCAATAGAACCTACAAAATGTACTTTATGTTCTTCTGCCTGATTATATTTGGTAACGTGCATGTCAATAAAATCATAGAAAGACTCATACACCAATCCATGCATATAGGGGTGTTCAATATTGGCAGAGATAAACTTCATAAATCCAGATATGTACCTATTTGGTAAATACTTATTGTAAATATTATCCAATACAGTATCTACCGACACATCATACTCTTTATCAAATTTCTGTTGTAAACTGTGAGGTAATTCTTTGTATAAAAAATCTCTCAAAAACTTCTTTCCGATATGTACTCCGCCACCTTCATCTCCTAGTATATAACCTAACGAGGGATTGTTTTGTACAATTACTTTTCCATCAAAAAAACAAGAATTGGACCCTGTACCTAAGATACAAGCTACACCAGCACTACGCCCACACAAAGCTCTTGCTGCGGCGAGTAAATCATGCTCGACAAAAATCCTTGCATCATAAAAAGTGGTGCGCACAGCATTTTGCATTGTACGAATATTTTCAGGGAAATTACAGCCCGCTCCATAAAAATACACCTCTTCTACATTTTCTACCAAAGTAGTTAATGCACTTGTAGTTATGATTTTTTCTATGTCCTCCTTTCTTTGATGAAAAGGATTTATTCCTTCGGTGTGTATAGTCTCTAGAACGTTATTATTATCAATAAGTTTCCAGTCTGTTTTGGTCGATCCACTATCTGCTACTAAAATCATGGTCTTAATGTACCAACTATTTTAAATTTATCAAAAACATTTTCGGTATGAGGTGCATCTTTTAGCTCTAAAGTGAGATCTTGCCCTGCCCAATGCTCATAATGTTGCCCTTTTCTCCAAAGTTTTGAAATACTTACATCATAAATATTGTTTTTATAGGCACACCAAACCTCAGGATAATCTTGCCCATTACGCAACGCAAGTTGAGAATGGCTGTATGTAGGTAGTTCATTTTTACTCATCGCTTATATTAAGCTAATTTTTAGATTGATATACATTTTTTCTTGAAATTATTTTAATAATCATAAAAGTAAAGTCTTTATCGCATTACTTTTTAAGTATAAAAACAACATATATTAGAAGACTTTGTATCTTTACTGATTATTGAGAATCTGACCGCAAAGGAGAACAGCAAATACGATGAAATTTAACGAATACAAAGGCATTAATTACGCTCAAGTAGCAGAAGAAATACTGACTCAGTGGCAAGAAAAAAATGTATTTAACCAATCTATAACAACTAGAGAAGGAAAAGAGAATTTTACTTTTTTTGAAGGACCTCCTTCTGCCAATGGAGCACCTGGTATTCATCACGTAATGGCTCGTGCCGTTAAAGATGTGATTTGTCGTTACAAAACATTAAAAGGGTTTCAGGTGAAGCGTAAAGGTGGCTGGGATACTCACGGACTACCAGTAGAGCTTCAAGTAGAAAAAAAATTAGGGATTACCAAAGAAGATATCGGCACTAAAATATCGGTAAAAGATTATAACAAAGCTTGTAGAGAATCTGTAATGGAGTTTAAATCGCAGTGGGACGATTTGACTAAACAGATGGGGTATTGGGTAGATTTAGAAAACCCATATATGACCTTTGACAATGACTATATCGAAACTTTATGGGCTTTGCTAAAGAAACTATACGACAAAGGTTTTTTATATAAAGGCTTAAGTATCCAGCCATACTCTCCTGCTGCTGGCACTGGGTTAAGCTCACATGAATTGAATCAACCAGGTTGCTATCGTGATGTAAAGGACACTACAATTGTAGCTCAATTCAAAATAAAAGGTAGTACAAATGAATTTTTATTGGCTTGGACAACTACTCCGTGGACATTACCATCCAACTCTGCCCTAGCGGTAGGAAAAGGAATTACTTACGTAAAAGTAAAAACATATAATCAATATACTTTTGAACCTATTGAGGTCATCCTTGCTAAGGATAGATTAAGTGTTTATTTCAGCGAAAAATCATCAGAAATTACTTATGCTGATTATCAAGGCGGAGATAAATTAATCCCTTGGAAAATTGTAACTGAATACAAAGGTAGTGACTTAGCAGGAACGGAGTTCGAACAATTAATGCCTTATGTGCAACCAGCAACACCTGCTTTTAAAGTAATCATTGGTGATTTTGTAACGACCACAGACGGTACAGGAATCGTACACATTGCCCCTACTTTTGGTGCTGATGACAAGCGTGTGGCAGAATTAGCAGGAATACCTGGAATCGTTGTAAAAGATATTTTAGGGAACGAAGTTCCACTTGTAGATAAGAGAGGTTGTTTTGTATCAGAAGTAACAGACTTTGCAAACGAGCCTGTAAAAGCAGACTATTTAGATGAAATTCCTGACGAATACAAAAACGTAGACGTAAGAATTGCCATCAAACTAAAAGAAGAAAACAGAGCTTTTGATGTTAAAAAATACGAACACAGTTACCCACATTGTTGGCGAACAGATAAACCTGTATTGTATTACCCACTAGACTCATGGTTCATCAAGACTACTGCCGTAAAAGACAGAATGGTAGAGCTAAACAAAACTATCAACTGGAAGCCAGAAGCTACGGGGCAAGGTAGGTTTGGTAATTGGTTAGAAAACCTTGTAGATTGGAATTTATCTCGTTCTCGCTATTGGGGTACTCCGCTTCCAATTTGGAAAACAAAAGATGGTTTAACAGAAAAATGCATCGGCTCAGTAGAAGAACTGAACCAAGAAATGGCAAAAGCCAATAAAAAATTAGGCATTAATAATCCTACTGAGCTCAAAGACCTACACCGCCCTTATGTAGATGATGTCATCTTAGTAAGTGACTCTGGGCAAGAGATGTACAGAGAAACAGACCTAATTGATGTTTGGTTTGATTCGGGAGCAATGCCTTATGCACAATGGCATTACCCATTCGAAAATAAAGAACTAGTAGAGAGTGGAAACGCCTGTCCTGCTGATTTTATAGCCGAAGGAGTAGATCAAACTCGTGGTTGGTTCTTTACACTTCACGCCATTTCAGTAATGTTGTTTGATAGAGTTGCTTTCAAAAACGTAATCGCTAACGGCTTAGTATTGGACAAAAAAGGTAATAAAATGTCAAAAAGACATGGCAATACCGTCAATCCTTTTGAAACAATTAACAAATTTGGTCCAGACGCTACACGTTGGTACATGATTACAAACGCAAACCCTTGGGACAACCTTAAATTTGACCTTGACGGAGTAGCGGAAGTACAACGTAAGTTTTTTGGGACATTCCACAATACTTATAATTTCTTTGCTTTATACGCTAACCTAGATGGGTTTGATAATGGCACAGCCCAAATTCCATTAGCTAATCGTACCGAAAGTGACCGATGGGTTTTATCTAAACTACATACTTTAATCAAAAAAGTAGACATTGCTTTTGAAGACTACGACCTAACAAAAGCAGGGCGATTGATACAACAATTTGTAACCGACAACCTCAGCAACTGGTACATCCGCCAAAACAGAAAAAGATTCTGGAAAGGTGAGTATAACGAAGACAAAAAAGCCGCTTATCAAACCTTAATAGAGTGTTTATCAACTGTTGCCAAATTAAGTTCTACAATTGCACCGTTCTATTTTGACAAAGTTTATCAAGACCTAAACAGCGTTGTTAAATATGATGACTTAGACTCAATTCATCTTACAGGCTTCCCTGTTGCTAACGAATCAGTAATAGACAAAGAATTAGAAGCTAGAATGGACTTAGCACAACGCACTTCTTCTCTTGTTCACTCACTACGAAAAGGAGAAAAACTAAAAGTAAGACAGCCCCTTGCTAAAGTAATGATCCCAATTTTGAATGAAAATTTCAAAAATAGAATTGAAGCAGTAGAAGAACTTATCAAAAATGAAGTAAACGTAAAGGAAATTGAATACCTAGACGACTCAGCTACAATTTTGGTGAAACGTGTCAAAGCCAACTTCAAAACACTCGGTAAGAAGTTCGGTAAACAAATGAAAGCCTTAGCAGGAGTGATTGCTCAAATGAGTCAAGAACAAATCAACCTTGCCGAGCAAGAAGGTAAAATCACGCTTCAACTAGACGGTGAAAACATAGACTTATCTGTAGAAGATTTAGACATTACCTTTCAGGATATCCCAGGTTGGCTAGTCGCTTCAGATAATGAACTAACAGTTGCTTTGGACATTACACTTACGGACGAGTTACGCAAAGAAGGTATCGCTAGAGACATTGTAAATCGTGTACAAAACTTACGTAAAGAAATGGGACTCGAAATACAAGACAAAATTAAAATTAGCATTGAAAACAATGAAAGCTTAATTGTAGATGCCTTAACAACTAACGAAGCTTATATCTGTGCCGAGACACAAGCTTTATCATTAGCGGTAAGCGATAAAGTAGAAAACGGAACAGCCATTGAGATAGATGAATTTAAATTTAACTTAGCAATTGAAGTATAGGTAGATGAAAAACAATAAAATATATAAACTCTTCTTCATTTCTTTGGCAGTAATCATTGTAGACCAACTGACCAAATATATTGTACACCAAACAATGACAGAAGACATCACAGTAATCCCTATATTTGGTGATTTCTTTAAATTGCAGTACGTCACTAACCCTGGGATGGCATTTGGAGTAAAGATAGGCGGAGAATATGGTAAAATTATATTAACAGTATTTCGTATTATTGCCATCACGGGGATTGCCTATTATATCACCAAAATTTTTAAACAAAAGATGCACAAGGCTTATCAAATTTGTTTAGCATTTATATTTGGCGGAGCTGTAGGAAATTTACTAGATAGTATATTCTATGCTGTACTAGACCCTAAATTACTCGTTACAACGACAGATGCTAGTGGCAACATTGTTTACCCGCCTACACCATGGTTTCACGGGAAAGTAATTGATATGTTTTTTGTAGACATTATACGGGGTCGAACTCCAGCTGACTGGCCAATATTTGGTAGCACATATTATTCACTTTGGCCTATTTTTAATGTAGCAGACGCTGCTATATTTTGTTCAGTGATTTATATCGTGTTTAATCAGAAAAAATTCTTTCCCACAGAAGAAACCCTAATTAATAAAGAGTAATATAATTCAAAATAAAACTTGGGCGTTCCCCCACTCGCCAAAAAGGCAAACTCGTGGGGTCGGGCTTTTTGTTCCCAATCTTTTTTATTTTTATAATTTTGTCATGCTGAGCTTGTCGAAGTATAAAAATAAAAAAGAATTTCCACGTCAATCCCTAACGCAAAAAAAAATCCTACCCTTAATAAGCATTCAAACTCAACAAAACCAAAGTACAAGCCTCTTCATAAGGGATTTCATTTTCCTTTAGCAGAGTTTGCAGTTCAGGATTCTCCGTGCCAGGATTAAAGATAACTCGTCTTGGATTAGTCTCAACAATATAGCCATACCACTCTGGTTGATGGCGAACTCCTACATATAAAGTAATCGTATCAATCTCTTTTTGTAAATCCTTAGTATTCAAAATAACTTCCCCAAATACTTCACCTTTTTTGATTCCAACAGGCACAATAGGGTGTTTGTGCTGAGTTAATCGTTTTGCGGCCTTGTAAGCGTAACGCTCAATATTTGTAGTCGCCCCTAATATTAGTGTCCGTTTCATTTAGTTTACCCTTTTAGTTAGGTTGATATAACCCGGATAACCTACAAATTTGTTCCCTACTTTAAAGTAAGGTTTGATTTTTAACTTAATAGAAGACTCTTTTTCACTACCCCCCATCATACCTGACATAAAATTCATAATATCACCACGTCCATCACCTGAAAGTAATTCTGCAATATTAGCCTGTACATTAATCAGCACACTTATATTTTTCCCCCCAGACACTTCTATACGCTTCACCAATGTACCTTGAGTAATTTCCGTATCTTCAATAAAAGCCTTCCATTCAATTTTATTAATGGCGGCCATTTTTTCTCCTTGATTTTGAATATCTACATTTACATTAGCCGACATTGGTAAATTTTTATCTCCCAAAGCTTTTAATAACTTTCCTATTTCCAAAAAATTAAAATCACTTGCAGATTTTTTACTATCTAACGAAATCCCTGCCACTACTACCCGGCTAGTCTTACCAACATTAAACTCGCATTCAGAAAAATTTTTAGCCTGCTTAACTTGTGCACAAGCACTTAGTAAAATCAATGCGGGAATCCATATTCTATTTAACATTTTTTTATCTGTTTAGTGTGAATCATCTAAATATATGCTATTTTAAACAAAAAAAGGAAACTTTACACAGTTAATGGCATCTTATTCAAAAAGAAGAACCCGACTATACATTTTACTCGCCCTTGGCTTCTATGTAATGTTAATGCTATTGCTATCCTACCTAGAGAGTCACGCCAAAGGGGCTTCCATCAAAGGCTTAGGAGATGCAATATGGTATTCGGTAGTGACATTAACTACTGTTGGTTATGGGGATTACTACCCCATAACAACAGGTGGCAAGATAATAGGGTTTATCTTGTTATTAGGTAGCGTAGGGGTAATCGGTTATATCATCGGTAATATTAGTAACACGGCAAATCAATATATGGAAGACAAGAAGCTAGGATTAAACGGAACTAAATTTAAAAACCATACTATTATTATTGGTTGGAATGACTTTGGTAGATTGGTAGCTAATCAATTACTAAATGCAAATTCCAAAGTAGCAATTGTTACTAACAACAAAAACAATGTAGATTCAATCAATGGGATTTACCCAGACAATAAAAATGTTTTTGTACTATTTGCAGACTATCATAATATGGAAAGCCTCAACAAGGTCAATATTGATAAAGCTGCTTCTATATTTATTAATTTTAACGACGATACAGAAACCTTGGTATATATGTTGAACATCAAAAATGTTCACCCAGAAAAAAGTCTTATTGTAACGATAAATAACAGTAACCTTAAAAACACTTTTCATAATGCTGGTGTAGACTATATAGTTTCCAAAAATGACTTATCGTCAAAATTAGTTGCTAGTTTTATTTATGAGCCAGAAGTAGCAGCCTTTACTGAAGACATCATGGAGGCTGCCGTACACCCTACTCTAGATTTTGATATGCAACAATTTTTAGTATTAGAATCTAACCCATATAAAGATAAAGATTGTGTATTTGTCTTTATGAATATGAAAAAAAAATACGATGCTATATTTATGGGTGCGGTAAAACAACAAAAAGGAAAATGGATTTTGTACAAAAATCCATCAGAAGAAACCATTATCCGAAAAGGCGATTATATCATCCTTGTTTCCAACATAGAGGCTAGGCTCAAGGTAGAAGCTGATTTTGGAGTAGAAGAAGGTAAAATATTTAGTGCTCAGGATTAATCTAAACGTTTTTTTAGTTTAATCTTTTAAAAGAAGAAAAGAAATGTTAAGTTTGCAACCCGTTTCAAAGTAAAGAACGACTAAAAAATGAAAAGAACATACCAACCTTCGAATAGAAAAAGAGTTAACAAGCACGGTTTTAAAGAAAGAATGGCCTCTAAAAATGGTAGAGCTGTACTTGCAAGAAGACGTGCAAAAGGTAGAAAAAAATTAACTGTTTCTAGCGAGAAATTTGTTAAATAAATTGTTTTTAGCCTATTAAGAGGATGCATATGTCACAGCATTCATTTAGTAAGCACGAACGTTTATCTAGCGAAAAAGCAATTCAGGAACTCTTTGAAAAGGGTTCCTCTTTTAGTTTATACCCATTTAGAGTTAAAATTCTAACACAAGAACACGAATCAAATCATTCTGTTTTGATTACCGTTTCTAAGCGATTTTACAAACGAGCTGTAGACAGGAATATCATAAAAAGACGAACAAGAGAAGCTTATAGACTGAGTAAACATTTTTTATTACAAGAAGGCAAGTCTTTACATATTGCTTTTATTTATATCGGAAAAGAGATTAATTCCTTTGAATTGATTCAAAAAAAGCTATCTTCCATCTTACAACGTATTCAAAACGAACGTAATGATTAAGAAAAATTTAACTTGGGGAGCAATTATTTGTTTCTTGACGCTGACCTTAATTTCAGCAGATACGCCATCTTCACGATATTTTCAAATTTCTAAAAACATGGAAATCCTATCTTCTGTATACGCAGAGGTAAATCGATACTATGTAGATGAATTAGAGCCAAACCGTTTGATGAAAATCGGAATTGATGCAATGCTAGAATCTTTAGACCCATATACAGTCTATATTCCCGAAGACGACATAGAAGACTTTAGAACAATATCTTCTGGAGAGTACGGTGGAATTGGTGCGATTATCGGCACTCGTAAAGAGCGTATATTGGTATTAATGCCTTATAAGGGGTTTCCAGCCTATAAAGCGGGATTAAAAATCGGAGATGAAATTGTAGAGATTAGTGGGAAAAGTACAAAAGGAAAAAACTCTAACGAAATAAGTAAATTATTAAAAGGGCAAGCAGGCACGGAATTACAATTAAAAGTAAAACGTTACGCCCAAGAAACCCTCATAAATCTCAGCCTTACAAGAGAAAAAGTAACCATAGAAAACGTTCCTTATTACGGAATGATTAATGATGAAATCGGTTATTTTAAACTAAGTAAATTCACAAGAAAAGCCTCTGAAAATGTGGCGAATGCTATCAAAGAATTACAAGCTGAAGGAGCTACGAAATTCGTGTTTGACCTAAGAGGTAATGGAGGGGGATTACTCAATGAGGCGATCAATATAGCTGGGCTATTCGTTCCGAAAGGAAGCGAAGCTGTCAGCACAAGAGGTAAAGTAGAGCAATGGAATGAAACATTTAAGACTAGAACCTCTCCTATCTTACCGGACGCTCCTATTGTGGTACTAACCAATGGGCGTAGTGCCTCTGCATCAGAGATTGTAGCAGGAGTATTGCAGGACTATGACCGAGGAGTATTAGTTGGTAGCAAAAGTTTCGGAAAGGGCTTGGTACAGTCTGTAAAAGATATTTCTTACCAGTCTAAAGTAAAAATCACTACCGCCAAATATTATATCCCAAGCGGAAGGTGCATACAAGCAATAGACTATGGCAACAGAACAAAAGATGGCACAGCCAAAAAACTTCCAGATAGCTTACTTACTCCCTACAAAACCAAAGCAGGAAGACTCGTATATGATGGTGCAGGACTTACACCAGACGTCAAAATAAAAAAAGAAAAACCTTCTGCGATACTATCCGCATTAATTAGTCAGGATTTGATTTTTGATTACGCCACCACTTATTATTACCAACATGACTCAATTGGAGATTTAAAAAAATACAAATTTATTGAATATAATGATTTTATTCACTGGCTAAAAACACAAGACTACAGTTACAAAATTCCCGCAGAAAATTCACTAGACAAATTTAAAGCTGACGTATCAAAGAACAAATTATTTGACTTCTCAAAAGAAATCGTTGCTTTCGAAGAAAAAATAAAAATCGAAAAAAATAATGACCTAGTAGAATTCAAAAAAGAAATAATAAAGGTCATAAAGCGTGAAATTATCACACGATATTATTACCAAAAAGGGTTAATAGAAGCCACTTTTGATGATGACAAAGACATTTTAAAAGCTGTAGAGTTACTTTCAGACATTAAGAAATACAACTTTCTACTTAAAAAAGAGTAAGTCAGAAGACTTATATTAGTCTAAATTACGCTACAATTAAATAATACTTTGTATATTAGGGGATTAAATTGAATAGCTATGAAAAAAGAATTAATTCTTTCCTTATCGATACTCATTTGTACATCCCTTTTTTCTCAAAACGGACGTTCTAATAAGATTGGCGGATACTTGATGGGGTCTAACACTGCGGTGCATAATCTTGCAAATAAAACAGCTGGAGATGTTTACTCTCATGAATTGACTTTCTCATGGGGAGCAGGTGCTTACTTTACACACTTCTTAAAAGGAAAGCAGACAGGGAATAAAATGACAGGTGGGAGATTTTCGCACATGAATGTTGGGAGATGGGCAATACGTGCTGGTGCTATGTATTCTCACCACAAGCAAAAATTCACATCTACTAATCTTGTCATTAATGGTGAATCTTATCCAGACCAAACAGGAACTAAAAATTTAAAATACTTAAAAACGGGGGTATATATACAACGTAGTCGTCCATTCTTTCATTCTAAAAAAATGAGCTTCATATGGTTCGTAGGACCGCAAATAACTCGCTTATTAAGCTCTAGAGGAGGTCTTGTGACATGGCGATTTTCTCCAGACGGAGATTATTACGACCTGCCAGAAGAAGAGACCGGAGGTGGGCATAGTTATGCTTATTACAAAAGATTTAACCTAGAAATTGCTGCAGGAATGGGCATAGAATATCATCTCTCTAGATTCATGAATCTTACCTTTACTGCTTATGGGGATTGGAGTGTAACTTCTATCGATAAGGCGGATGCTTACTTCTGGAACAAAGACCCTAACTGGACTTCTGTAGAAAAAAGAGGTATTTACGATCGATTTGATGAAAAAAGACAAAATTCTAGATTGTCTACCCATGGGGTACTGATAGGAATGGAATACACCTTTCATCGATCAGAACATGGGAGAGCAAAATTTTAACACTTTTCCCGAAAAATATTCACCGAAGGCAACATTCTATTATGTTGCCTTTTTTATTATAAATAACAATCTAATATTATGACATTATTAATCGGTTTTTTTTTACTATCTATTACATTTTCATTCCTATGCTCAATATGGGAAGCGGTGTTACTAAGTATTACGCCTTCTTATGTAAAAAGAAAAGAACAAGAAGACCCAAGTACGGGAAAACTAATTGCTTCACTTAAAAAAGACATAGACAAACCTCTATCTGCCATCCTTACCCTCAACACTGTTGCTCATACCGTAGGAGCAATCGGCGTAGGTGCTCAAGCGGGACATCTGTTTGGTACACAAAATATCAACATGTTTGGTTTTCATCTTTCTTACGAGTCTCTTGTGGCAACGATTATGACATTGGCTATATTGTTTATCTCAGAGATTTTTCCTAAAACCATTGGTGCTAATAATTGGAAATCTTTAGCACCAATTACCGCTAGAAGTCTTAAAGTATTACTTTGGGTACTAACACCATTTGTTTGGGTCAGTGGCTTATTAACTAAAATGCTAAAAAAAGACAAAAACAAAAGTATTTTCAGTAAGCAGGATTTCATGGCAATGACAGATGTAGTTTCTGAAAGTGGGGCAATTGCTAAAGATGACAGTACACTTATCAAAAATGTACTTAAATTTGACGAACTATTAGCAAAGGATGTAATGACTCCAAGGACTGTGATGATTACGGCAAATGAAAATCAAAATTTACGTGATTTTTACAAAAAAAACAAACCCTTTAGGTTTTCTAGAATCCCTCTATATGATGAAAATCAAGACATTATAACTGGTGTATTACTAAAAGATGACGTGTTAGAAGGCTTGATACAACAACAAGATAAGGACTCTTTAAAATCAGTCAAACGTAAAATTTCTTTTGTATCAAAAGAAGAGTCTTTACGTACAGTTTTTAAACAATTAAATGACAAAAGAGAACACATAGCTATAGTTGTAGATGAGTATGGAGGCGTTGCTGGTTTAGTAACTTTAGAAGATATTATCGAGACTTTACTAGGTCTCGAAATCATGGATGAGACGGACACCGTTTCTGACTTACAAAGTTTTGCTCGCCAAAAGTGGGGAAAAAGAGCTAAAAAAATGGGACTAATTAATTCTTCTCAAAAAGAAGAGTAATATAGCTATCCATTTTTTCTTCGAAACGAGGAATGGCTTCAAAAGAATTATCCGTATAATTTTTAAGTAAATATTTCATGCTTTTACTACGAATATAATTTTTTTCATTTTTACTCTCTCTAGTTTCTGAAAAATCATCCAAAATAAGAGTATCTCCAACTATATTCCATGTCGAGCTATTTCCAATGACATCATTCCATTTTTCTGAAGTAAATGTGAGCATATATCCACTATCCTTAGGCATCCCTTGTATAGAGACAAACCAATCATCTACAAAAAAAGGACGTTCTCTAATACCAGTGCTTCTACAGGCCGAAATAAAAAATAAACTAAAAAAAATAGAATATAAAATAAGCGTTCTCAATGTAATATTAAATTGGTTTTGTTAAATTGACTGTTCGATTCTCTTTAATACTTCTCTAAAATTATGGAAAAAGCACTCAACATTTTAATTCTTACTAGTTTCTTTTTACTCAACTCTTCTTCTTTTTCAATTCAGAAAAGTGAATACTCCTCTTTTGATGAGTCTCAATGGGAAATGACTTCTAGTAAATATCCCAATCAAAAACACAAAGCCAAAGTACCGGGAACTGTCTTAGGAGCATTGGTAGAACAAGGTTTGTTTGGTGATGTTTTTATGGGTACAAACTTATCAAAAGTCTCTGACACTCTTTTTAAGTCTTCGTGGATATACACTAAAAATTTTTCCATAGACGATACCAAAATCAACCAAAAAGGCATCCTAAATTTTGAAGGCATTAACTATAAAGCCAATATATGGCTAAATAATAAGTTAATAGCAGACACAAACGAAGTCATTGGAGTATTTAAAACTTATACATTCACATTGCCTCAATTAGAAAAAAACAATAAACTTCGAGTAGAAGTATTCCCACCTAAAGCAGGAGATTTTACAATAGGATTTGTGGATTGGGCACCAGAGCCACAAGATAAAAACATGGGAATATGGAGACCTGTAACTTTAGAGTTTGTAGATGAAGTCAATGTATCTAATACCTTTATCCGATCAGACTTAAACCTAGATATAAATCAAGCTGATTTATATCTCAGTACCGAACTGAGTAATAATTCTGGTAAAGAGATAAACGGAGTAGTTATAATTGAAATTGAAAATATAAAGATCAAAAAGGAAGTGAATTTGAAAGCTTCTTCAAATACAAAAATCAAGTTGTCTCCTCAAGAGTTTAAAGCATTAACTATACAAAAACCTCGTTTATGGTGGACGCATACCTACGGCTCTCCTGAGCTGTATCAAGCTAAAGTATCATTTGTTATTGATGATAAAATAAGCGATACAGAAGAGCTTACTTTTGGAATCAGAAAAGTAGAAGAATACTTTACTCCTGAAGGACATCGTGGTTATAAAATCAACGGTAAACCTATTATGATTAAAGGAGGAGGATGGGTAGATGATTTGTTTTTAAACAATTCTACGGCATACAATGAAAATCAACTAATTTATTGTAAAGAAATGGGCTTAAACACTGTCAGGTTTGAAGGTTTTTGGGGGACTTCTCAAGAAATTTATGACTTATGTGATAAACATGGGCTATTAGCAATGGTTGGCTTTAGCTGCCAGTGGGAATGGAATGAATATATAGGCGGAGAATATTTTGATGATTGCGACACTTGTATAGGAGGTGCAATTAATACCGACAAAGAAATAGACCTTATCGCTGATTATTTTAATGATATGACAAAGTGGTTACGGAATCATCCTAGTGTGTTTCTGTGGACTGGTGGAAGTGACCGTTTACACCCAGAAGCATTAGAAAGAAAATATCTTTCAATTATTGAAGAAGAAAACAAAGGGGCCTTATACTGTGGTGCGGCAAAAACACATACCAGTAAAGTAACTGGCCCTACGGGGGTAAAGATGTACGGACCTTATGACTATGTCCCGCCTATTTATTGGTATACCGATACTCAAAATGGTGGAGCTTATGGATTCAATACAGAGACCGGACCTGGACCTCAACCTCCCAACTTAAGTAGTATCAAAAAAATGATCCCTTCGGACTCTCTATGGCCATTAGAAAGTGGCGTATGGAAATATCACAATGGTCGTCATGCTTTTGAAACTATGCAAAAATACCTCGACCCATTATATGCTCGATACAAAAAACCTACTTCTATCGAAGAATTTGCCTATTTAGCACAAGTTCAAAATTATGAGCTAATGCGACCAATGTTTGAAGCCTTTGTGGTGAATAAACCCAAAGCAACAGGAGTTGTACAATGGATGCTTAACTCTGCTTGGCCAGAAACCTATTGGCAATTATATGATTATTATCTCAACCCTACTGGTGCATATTATGGTGCAAAAAAGGCCAATAGTCCTTTACATATTATTTATAACTATGGAGATGAAAATATTTATATTTCTAACGAAAGTTTACAATCAGAAAAACTAAGAGCCGTATGCGACGTATACAACGTCAATTCTGAAAAAGTAAGTCATCAAGAAGCTATCTTAACAATGCAAACTTATACAAGTGAACGAGCATTTAAAAAACCAATTACTCGAATTAAAGGAGGCTATTTTGTAAAACTATATCTCTACAAAGGAGATAGTCTAGTGTCTGACAATTTCTATTGGCTGTCTGATAAAATGGATAAAATGGCAAATGATGATCAAGCCACTTGGATTTATACTCCTACTACACAGCATGCTAATTTTAACTACCTAAACAAGGTGCCGAGTACAACATTAATAACGAAACAAACAAGCCTTAAATCACCTGAGGATGAAACCATTATCACCTATGAAATCAAAAACACAGGAAATGCGATAGCTCTATTTGTAGAATTAGCTATTGATGAAAAAATACTACCTATTCATTGGTCAGATAATTACTTCTCTTTATTACCCCAAGAAAGCAAGTCAGTAACTGTTCGGTTTTCAAAAGATTTCACGACTAAAGGCGAAGTAACGTCCAAATGGTATAATCAATAAGTTTAGACCATGAAAATCCCATTATTGATTAAAGGAACAATTTCTTACCTCATTGGGATACTTATTTTCTTCTTTTATTCAATACCTGTACCAATTTTAATTGTTACTACACTGTTTCTTCTATTTGTTTCAGTTTTATTATTCATTAAAAACAAAAGAAATACAGCCTCTATACTTGCCTTATTACTTGTCACCTTATTAGGTGGCATCAATATTTCATACAAAAGAGGTGTTATTGAAAGTCAATCTATACAAAAACAACAGTATTATTATTTGAAAGTAAATAGCGACCCCACTCCCAAAGATTACGGATATAGTTGTGATGCTTTACTTAATAATATTAAAGTACGATTATACCTAGAAAGCAAGGAACCAATACATTACGGAGACATTATAAAAACCTCATTCTCCCCAGAAGAACTAGAGCCCCCATTGCTAAAAGCATTCTTTGATTACCAACGTTATTTATGGTTAAAAGAAATTAAATATCATCGTTATTATAGTACGAAAAGCTATACTATTACTTCTAATCAACCTAGCTCAATATTCCTTTCCAAAATATATGCTTTTAGGCATACTCTAGCTCACCGCATAGACAATCATTTACCCAAACCTCATAACACTATTCTAAAAGCACTACTACTAGGGCTACGGTCAGAAGTGCCGACTTCTATTCATCATGACTTTGCTCAAACAGGCACGTTACATGTTATGGCGGTATCTGGATTACACGTTGGTATTGTCTTTTGGGTATTTAGTATTTTTACTCAAAAAAAACGCCGTTTAATCATATTATCAATAATCGGAATTTGGCTATTTACAGCAATTACTGGTTTTTCAATTTCAGTAGTTCGAGCGGCGATCATGCTTACTTTAGTGCAAGTTGGTACAATAATAAAAAGAGATCAACCCGTAGAATATGCCTTACTAGCAACTGCCTTGACTATGTTAGCAATCAATCCTTTTATAGTTTTTGATGTTGGATTTCAATTCTCTTTTGGCTCAGTGTTAAGCATCATACTATTTGTCCCTTTATTCCAATCTTATTACTCCCACTTCCCTAAGCTTAAGCGTTATTTCATGGATATAATTGTCGTCAGTATCTCCGTGCAGTTTTTCGTAGTACCCTTAGTATTAATGTATATGCATAGTTATTCTTTTTTAACAATTATTTCTAACTTGTTTATGATTCCATATACTTTTCTTATCGTTTTTTTTGGATTATTTTTTTTAATTACCCCTTCTTTATTTGCTCCTATTGTTGATGCTTTTATTTATTCCCAAGTCTTTTATTTGAAAATTTTAGGTTCTTTTTCTTTTGCTAATTTAGAACACATTCCTTTTTCACATTTGGATGCTCTTTTTCTTATGTTCATAATGATTTCTTTTTATTTTTTCTTTCGAAAAAAAAGATATAAATATTTCATATTGCTTAGTCTAAGTATCATTACCTATACAGGCATAAGAACTATTGAAGTTCATATTAAAACTAAAAAAAATCAAATAATAAGTGTAAGAACAACACAAGAGGAATACATTATCATCAACAACAGCGGTAGCATTTCATACATCCCTATTCGAGTTAAGAAGAATTTCAATAAATACACTCTCAATCCATACCTGGTACGGCATGCCCTTTTTGACAATGGGAAACATCCTTACAAAAAGGGTAAGGAAGGGGGAATATTCTTTACAGTTCAGCAACAAAAATACTTATATTCAATAGATGAAAAGAGCACGAAAAATACAATTAAAGTTTCTCCAAATACCATCTACCAAGTAAAAGCACAATATTCATCTTCATTATAAGGGATTGTTCTACAAATTTATATACATTGCTTTTATAGGAATGATAAATTAAAAATGACAAATAAAGAAATAATCCTCAACCAACTACAAGAGTCTGCAAGCGTACTGAATCAGTTCATAAATAACGAACAAAATATTCAGGACATTGCAGATGCTGCTCAAGTTATTGTCAAAGCCATTCAAGCTGAAAAAAAAGTGATCTCGTGTGGTAATGGTGGTAGTAACTGTGACGCCTCTCATTTTGCAGAAGAGATGTTAGGTAGGTTCAGAGAAGACAGAGAGGCAATGCCCGCTATTGCTATTTCAGATGCCTCGTACCTTACTTGTGTAGGTAATGATTATGGTTATGATTCTGTTTTTTCTCGCTTTGTAAATGCGATGGGACAAAAAGGAGATGTATTACTTGCCATTAGCACTAGTGGGAATTCTAAAAACGTATTAAAAGCAGCGGAATTAGCCAAACAAAAAGGCATCTCAGTAATCGCCCTTACAGGTAAGCACGGTGGTGAACTAAGTGATTTTGCAGATGTTGAAATCAGAGTGCCTCACCAAGGATTTGCAGATAGAGTACAAGAAATCCACATCAAGATCATTCATATTTTGATCCTACTAATAGAAAAAGAAATGGCATGCTAGCAAAGACTTATGGCAGTACAGTATCTGGAGTAGACGCATCACTAATAACGATTGAAGTCAACATTACTCAAGGAAAAGGAGTCTTTATGGTTGGGCTACCCGATAGTGCCATAAAAGAAAGCGAGCATCGTATAGAATCTGCTATCAAATACCTCAGCTACAGAATGCCTCGCCATAAAACTATTGTCAACATGGCGCCTGCTGACGTCAAAAAAGAAGGCTCTTCATTCGATTTACCGATTGCTTTAGGTATTTTACAAGCATCTGAGCAAGTCGTATCATCTCATTTAAAAGACTATTTAATATTAGGAGAATTATCTTTAGACGGATTATTACGTCCTATAAAAGGTGCATTGCCCATTGCTATTGAAGCACGTCAACAAGGATTTAAAGGCTTTATTTTACCAAAAGAAAATGCCGAAGAAGCTGCAGTTGTAAATGATTTAGACATCATTCCTGTAGAAAGTTTAGCACAAGCTATTTTGTTCTGTGAAGACCCTACAAGTATAGAGCCATTAGTACGAGATACTCGTGATTTATTCTATTACAACTTAAACAATTACGATGCTGATTTTTCGGATGTACAAGGACACGAAAGTGTAAAAAGAGCATTAGAAGTAGCCGCAGCGGGAGGTCATAACATCATTATGGTTGGACCTCCAGGATCAGGAAAAACAATGTTAGCAAGAAGGTTACCGACAATTTTACCTCCACTCAGTCTTAACGAAGCTTTAGAAACCACCAAAATATACTCGGTAGTAGGAAAGCTTGATAAAACAAAGGGGTTAATTGCAATGCGTCCCTTTGCAGCACCACACCATACCACAAGTGATGTAGCATTAGTAGGCGGTGGCAACATTCCTCAGCCTGGTCAAATATCTTTAGCACATAACGGAATTTTATTCTTAGATGAATTACCTGAATTTAAACGAACGGTATTAGAAGTTTTACGACAACCTTTAGAGGAAAGAAAAGTAACAATATCAAGGGCCAGGGCAAGTGTAGAATTTCCTGCTAACTTTATGTTAGTAGCAAGTATGAATCCTAGCCCCTCGGGAGATTTTTATCGAGCAGATGGTACGCATCCAGACTCTCTAATGTCCGTACAAAAATACTTAAGTAAAGTAAGCGGTCCTTTATTAGACAGGATTGACATCCACATAGAAGTAAACCCTGTATCTTTTGAAAAAATCACTTCTGACAAAAAAAACGAGAAAAGTGAAACCATTCGCACACGTGTTATTAACGCCCGAAATATTCAAGAAAAAAGATTCAAAAACTTAGAATTAAGTGAAAGCATTTATTCTAACGCAATGATGCCTCCTAAAGTCACGAAAGACATTTGTCAACTAGACCAAGTCAGCAAGACATTACTCAAAACAGCTATCGAACGCTTAGGACTTTCCTCTCGTGCTTACGATAGGATTTTGAAAGTATCCCGTACTATTGCCGACTTAGAAGGCAGTGATAACATCCAAGCCCAACACATTGCAGAAGCTATTCAATACAGAAGTCTCGACAGAGAAGGATGGGGATCTAAATGATTCTTGTGGTTAACAAGATTATCTTGTATATTTGCAGTCTACAAGTAAAACATTATGTTTGATAATTTAAGTTCAAAATTAGAAACGGCTTTTAAAACCCTTAAAGGTCAAGGTAAAATAACAGAAATCAACATCGCACAAACGGTAAAAGAAATTCGTCGTGTGCTGATTGATGCTGATGTTAATTACAAGGTTGCCAAATCAGTTACTGACCGAATTAAAGATGCTGCATTAGGTCAAAATGTAATCAACTCTGTAAGTCCAGGGCAATTATTTACCAAAATCACCAGTGATGAACTGACGACCCTAATGGGTGGTGAGCACGTTGCTGTTAACGACAAAGGGAATCCAACAGTTATTTTGATGTCTGGGTTACAAGGTTCTGGTAAAACTACTTTTACAGGGAAATTAGGTAATTTTTATAAAAACAAAAACAAAAAAGTATTATTCGCAGCCTGTGACGTTTATCGTCCTGCAGCAATTACTCAACTAAAAGTATTGGGAGAGCAACTCGGCATAGACGTATATGCTGATGAAGAGAACAAAAACCCTGTAAACATTGCTACTAATGCACTCAAACACGCCAAGGACATACAGGCTAATATCCTTATTGTTGACACTGCTGGTCGACTAGCAGTAGATGAAGCAATGATGGATGAGATTGCTCGGATTAAAGAAGCGTTAAATCCTAACGAAACATTATTCGTAGTAGATGCTATGACGGGACAAGATGCCGTTAATACCGCTAAAGCTTTTAATGAAAAAATTAATTTTGACGGAGTAGTACTTACTAAACTAGATGGTGATGCTAGAGGTGGTTCGGCATTATCTATTCGTGCAGTTGTTGAGAAACCTATCAAATTCATTTCTACAGGAGAAAAAATGGAGGCTATTGACCTCTTTCATCCTGATAGAATGGCACAACGTATCCTCGGCATGGGAGATGTTGTATCGTTGGTGGAACGTGCTCAGCACGCATTTGACGAAGAAGAAACTCGTAAGCTGAATAAAAAAATCAGTAAAAATCAATTTGATTTTAATGACTTTCTTACCCAACTTGACCAAATCAAAAAAATGGGGAATCTCAAAGATCTTGTAGGCATGATACCCGGAGTAGGTAAAGCGATGAAAGGAGTGGAAGTAGACGATAATGCATTTGGACCTATAGAGTCTATCATTAAGTCTATGACGCCAACCGAAAGGAGTAATCCAGACATCATTGATGGTAGTAGACGTAAACGTCTTGCACAAGGAAGTGGGACAGATATGAAGCAAGTCAATCAATTGATGCGTCAGTTTGGTGATATGCGAAAAATGATGAAAAAGATGAACAAGATGTCAACTGGTCAGAAAAAAGGATTAGCAAGTATGCTTGGAATGTAATAGATTTTATCTACTTTTGTACAATAAGGCGTCTTGGCCGAGTGGCTAGGCAGTGGTCTGCAAAACCATCTACGGCGGTTCGAATCCGCCAGACGCCTCTTCAAAAGCTACTCAAACGAGTAGCTTTTTTCTTTAAACTCTATTCTTGAATCAAACACAATAAAACCTTGTTTATTTTGTTATACTACTAGATAGTGAGTTATACCGTAATAAAAGTATGAAAATAATTAAACATCTTTTCTTTTTTATCTCTTTGTGTTTGTTGAGTTATACTCAGTCTCAAGACTTTGGACTTGGAAAATGGCGAACACATAACTTCTTTTTTGATCTCAAACAAGTTATAGAAGTCAATAATAGAATATATGTCATTACTGAATATAGTTTATTTTTTTATGATAAATCAGAGAATATTCATCATGAGATTAACCGAGTAGACGGCTTAAGCGGTAATCGTTTTTCAGCAATTGGATATGACCAACAATCTCAAACTATTATTGTAGCCTATACTGATGGCAATATTGACTTGATAACAGGGCATAACATCACCAATATAAATGATATATTTACTAGTAATATCACAGGAAGTAAGGGCATTAATCATATCTCTACAAGTAAAGGATTAGCCTACCTAAGTAGTGACTTTGGCTTGGTTGTTTTAGATATTTCTCGTCAAGAAATTAAAGAAACATATCGTAATATTGGGAATGGCGGGGCGGAAGTTATCGTTCACAAAACTACACTTAGTCAGGACTCATTATTCATTCATACAAGTGAAGGCATACAAACAGCCAATAGACAAGGACAGTACAACTTATTAGATGTAGTCAATTGGAAATCGTTAATCTCTAATGCTAATATAGTTGACATAGACATCCTTCATGACACATTATATATAGCTGATGAAACTGGAAAAGTACAATATTACACCAATAATCAGTTTAATCTTGTAAACAACCTTCCTACTAAAACAATTCATCATTTACGTACAAGTAATAATGTTTTACTTTGTACCTACAACAACGAAGTGTATGAAATAAATGGCACACAAGACATCACTTCGATTACAACAACCGATAAATATCACAATGCCAATGATTTATTAAAAGACAAAAATGGTTTATACTGGGGGGGTAATAATTGGTCAGGACTCACAAAGTTAGAACTTGGAAATGGCACAACAAGAATCAAGCCCAATGGACCAGAGAATGATGAAATTTGGAAAGCAAGTTATGGTAATGGTAGAATATTTATTACCGGAGGAAAGCACAACAACTATGTACCCAGCGGTAATAACGTCATTGTACATCAATATAATGGTAAATGGAAAACTACAGATGTAAACATGTCTAGTAAAAAAGTTTTTAATGCTATTGACGTTTTGTACAACCCTGCTAGAGGAAAATATTATATTTCTTGTATGCGAGGCGGAATACTTGAATGGGATGGTAGTAGTGATGATTTTACTATTATTGACTCTGTAAATTCTCCATTGGTATCAGCATTATTAAGCTCTCAGTGGACTAAAGTACTCGGTATGAGTATGGGTAACAATGGAGACATGTGGGTTTGTAATCATGAAACTAGAGGAAAAGAATCTATTCATAGAATGAATGCAGATGGTTCTTGGGATTCATTTTTACTAAAAACATCACGGTCTACTTTACCCGAAGACATTAAAATAGACCAAAATGACAACGTTTGGGTGATGCTTGGTGGTGTTAGTGCAACAAGTGGTATGATTTATTTTAATCCTAAAACAAAACAAGAACGATACCTGAATAATGATCCAAATAATGGCAAACTTCCTCACTGGAAAGTAAAAGAGTTTGACATCGACAAAAATAATGACGTATGGATGGCGACAGGACAAGGAGTGGCAGTATTTCGAGAAACATCGAGTATATTTGACAAAAGCATTTATAAGGCTCATAAACCTATCGTAGGAGGAAGACCATTATTACAAGACGAAGAAGTTACCTCAATCATTGTAGATGGTGCTAATAGAAAATGGTTCGGCACTAATAACGGTGTATTTCTATTTAACGATAATGGAGAAGATATTATTTACAATTTTAATACAAATAACAGTCCCCTACCCTCTAATGTAATTAAAGATATTATTGTAAATAATAAAACAGGAGAAGTATTTTTTGTCACCGATAGAGGTATTGCCTCATACTGGGCAGAAGCAACTGAGTCAACTGAATTACATGATAATGTAGAAGTATTCCCAAACCCTGTACTCCCTAATTACGATGGACTTATCGGCATAAGAGGATTAGCAACTGATGCTTTAGTTAAAATCACAGACATGGCAGGCAGATTAGTTTATGAAACTAATGCCGAAGGTGGTCAAGTAGTTTGGAATGGACGAGATATTAATGGAGAAAAAATCAAAACTGGTATATACTTGGTGCTTAGCTCATCCCTTACTGGAGAAGATCGTTTTGTGACTAAATTTGCTGTAGTAGAATAACAATATGCTTCGCAAGACAAGTGGAATAGTTTTAAGCACCCTCAAATACAAAGAATCATCTATTATATCACGAATATACACCCGTGAGTTAGGCACTAAAAGCTACATCATTAACTCTGTACGATCTGCCAAGAGTAAAAACAAAGCGGCACTTTACCGCCCTATGTCTATTTTGGACTTGTTAGTATACGAAAGAAGTAACGCCAACATCAATCGCATTTCAGAAGCAAAATTTCATCCATCTTCGTTTATTGTTTTACCAAATATCTCCAAAACAAGTATTTTATTATTCCTATCTGAAGTACTTAACAAAGCCTTAATACACGAAGAAGAGCAAGATTATCAATTATTTGACTTCATCAATCGCTCGTTAATCTATTTCAGTAAAGCAGAAGCTAATATTGAAAATTTTCATCTCATCTTTTTAATTCAACTAACTAATTACTTAGGCTTTGACTTTGAGGGAAATACTGCATTAATGGCAGTCAAAAATAATTTAAAAATTACTGAAAAAGACATTCCTTCTACTCAAGAACTACAATTACTTAATGCACTAAGAATTTGCAACTTTAACGAACAGTTTTCTTTAAACAGCAATTCTCGTAACTCTTTACTACGCTTTGTGTTACAATACTACAGCACATTTATCAGCTCATTAGATAAAATTAATTCACTCGATGTCCTAAGTGAAGTATTTAAATAAAAAATCATTATCATGAAAAATTTAAAAACTATTTTCAGTCTATTTTTCATCCTTTCGTGGATGAGTACAAATGCACAAATAAAATTAGTAAAGAGAATTGAATCTGAAAAACACCGTAGTTTTACTGTATTTAGTGACAAAACAGGTGCCATAAGCTATTACACAGAAGGTGAAAACAAAAATTACGAAAGACATATTGTATGGGTGGACAGTCAACTCAACCCTGTCAAAACAATTATAAATGTAATTCCTCATAAATTAAAACGAGGAAAATCATCCGCAAGTTCAAATAAAATTGTTTACTTAAATTATTCTAAAAAAGGTTCCTATAAATTAAGCGTGAGTAGAAAAACAGGAGGGACTAAAATGTTTTCTGGAGTATTACCTAAAAAATCAGCGGTACTAAGTTTTTCTATGATGGAAGAACGATTAATCGCATTTATAAAAGCGAATAAAAACTACTTTATACGTAGCTTTGATTTAAAAACAGGGAAATACAAAGATGTTGCTCTTCCCGTTTCAGGGTATAAAAAGCCTCATCTTGATGCTTACGGTAAGCACGATGATGAATATCATATACAATTTGAAGTAAAAGCAGATGAAGGAGGATATAAACACTTGGTTTTTAAATATGATGCACACGCAAAACTAATCGGAAAACCCCTTTCATTTGACTTGGGAGAAAAAAAACAAATCACAGACTTAAGGTTAAGTAACAATAACGATGGTTCATACCTAATAAGTGGGACTTACTCTCTTAGAAGCAGAAAAGGTTACAGTCAAGGTTTTTTTACAGGGAGATTGTCTGCGGCAGGGAAAACAAGTGCATTGAAATACCATAACTTTTTAGATTTAGAACATTTCACAGAATACTTGTCAGAAAAAAGACAAAAGAAGGTTGAGAAAAAGAAAGCTAAAAAAGAAAAAAAAGGAAAAGAGCTTTATGGAAAATTCTTAGCCACCACACATGGGTTTTACCTTACAGAGAATAAAAGCTATGTGGTTTCTGAATTTTATGTCCCCACTTACAGGACGGAACACTACACTACTTACGTAAATGGGCAATCGGTCACAAAAACGAAAAGAGTGTTTGACGGATATTTATATACTCATGCCCTGGTTTCCTCCATTACTAAAGAAGGCGATATAGAATGGACCAATATATTCAAGATGCATGTTGATTACAAACCATTTTTTGTGAAACGATTTATTAGGAAATCAGTAGATGAAAATGATAACCTAGAACTATCTTATTCAGGAAAATCATTTATCTATTTCAAAACCTTTTCGGACGACGGAAAAACAATGAGAGATGAGTCTATATCGGTAATTGAAACCCTTAGTGAAAACGACAAAGTAAAATACACAACAAGTACAGGCATTAGCTACTGGTATGACGATTATTACATCGTAACAGGCTATCAAAAGATAAAAAATAAAGAAGCCGATAAAAAGAAAAGAAAAATATACTTCATTAATAAAATAAAATATTAGGGCAAACCCCCAATACATGACTACGCTCACGCTACGCCATATATTCGGTCGGGCTTTCTCGTTCCCAATCTTTGTTGTTTTTTTTGTGTCATATTGAGTTTGTCGAAATACAGAACAAAAAAACAACAAAGGATTTCCACTTCAATCCCTTTTGCGTTTACATTAATCTATTTTGACACTAGAAAGCTACACCTCCCTTAGTTAAAACTTATCAAGTAAACTATTTGTTTTTTGTTGTAGTTGAGTCCTAAAAAAAGAAGTACTCCCAAGTAACCATCCCTTGAGACCCATCGCTTGTTTTGCCCACTTATGGAGATCAAAACTATCCGTATGTTTAATAATTAAGCCATCCTTAAACTCAAAAGAAGCCAAAATCTCATTATGTACTTTTCTTCCTGTTTGGCTAAACGTATAGTAAGCATTCCAATTTGCAGTTCCTTTTTCGCTCTCACATTTTACATCCGAAAAAGTAATTTTAAAATCTTTTTCTTTTTGAGAATGGCATAATACCAGTTTAACTATAATATGAGTCTAATTTAGATTGAATTGTTTTTTGCAAAATCGAGGAAAAATGATTTAGCATAACTGGTTACGGTAAATTATTTTAACGAAGAGAGTGTAAAAACAAACAGGATAAATGACTTGTCTTATAGTTAAAATGGTATAACATTTTCCACATTTCTTTTGCTCGCTCTTATTTCAGAACCCCAAATGCTGGATCATTCAAAAATGACCTCTGGATGATAACATTCAATCATTTTATCCGCATCTAAATCCCCAAATGCTGTGTAAAATTTTTCTATAATATATTTCATATATCTTATCGTTTATGCTTCCATCTGCGGTGTGACCATAGCCAAATACTTGGTGACTGCTGAATATCTTTTTCTAATGCTTCAAAAAACATTTTAGTTAACTCTCCCTCCTCTAGTTGTGAAGCGTCTTTTGTCAATAGCTCAGGACTAATGGTATAATGCCCTCTTTTTGATTTAGAAATACCAATATAAAAAACTGGAGTACCGAATTTACGAGCCAATTTTTCTGGCCCATGAAAAACCAAGGTGTCTTGATTTAGAAAATTAAGCCAAGTATTATTACGGTTAGACGGAGTTTGGTCAGCAACCAATGCCGTTGCGGTATCTGTATTACTTGATTTGATAAAGGCACGAGCCGTTTGTGCCATCGGAGTAGTCGTAGCACCAAATCTTGTCCTGATTTTTTGCATTACCTTATCAAATCCTTTATTGCTAAGAGGATGATAAACGACATTAAGCGGAAGGTTTATTTTTGTGGCACAAGTAGGAATCGCCCATTCCCAATTACCCAAATGCCCTAACAAAAATATAGACTGTTTTTTTTGTCCTTCATAAGCATTTGCATCTTCTTTATTAACAAGAGTAATTCGTTTGCCCAAAGCTTTTTCCGACACACTCAATAGTTTTAAGCTTTCCACCAACAAATCGCATAAGTGTAAGTAATATTTTCTTTTAATTACCTTTAGTTCATCAACTGATTTATCAGGAAAAGCATTTTTTAAGTTCTCCTGTACTACTTGAACTCTGTATTTAAAAACTTTATACACCAATAAATAACACAAATCAGATATTCTGTACAACACCCAAAAAGGCAAAAGAGAAAAAAGATAAATACTGATATATATGATGCGGTAGGACAAATGCTTATTGTTTATCTTGCTAATTTACGATAGATATACCATATTATCCTTATGAATAAGAGTGAAAAAGTAGAATTCATTATCAATGAGCTGGAAACGAGGTATGCGAACCCTCCCATCCCGCTTGACCACAAAGACAATTACACCTTGTTGATTGCTGTATTATTATCTGCTCAATGTACAGATAAACGGGTAAACCTCATTACACCACATTTATTTATTAGGGCAGACAATCCTTATGATATGGTACAATTGTCAATAGATGAGATTAGAGACATCATTAGACCTTGTGGACTTTCTCCACGCAAATCAAAAGCCATTCATGGACTTTCTCAAATCTTAATTGACAAACACAAAGGAGAAGTCCCAGCTTCTTTTGAATTACTGGAAGAATTGCCTGGAGTAGGGCATAAAACAGCCTCCGTAGTCATGGCACAGTCATTTGGTATACCTTCATTCCCTGTTGATACGCATATTCAACGCCTAATGTATCGCTGGGGATTGTCTAGTGATAAAAATGTAGAGAAAACAGAAAAAGATGCCAAAAGACTATTCTCACGTGATAAATGGAATGATTTACATTTGCAAATCATTTATTTTGGGAGGGAATTTTGCCCATCAAGAGGACATCAAGTATTAAATTGCCCAATTTGTAGTATTGTGGGAAGAAAAAACATGAAAAGATGAGATATTTAATCGCAATAATAATGATATGTGCTATGCAAATTAGCCAAGCACAAGAAAAATTCAGAATAGTAGGTTATGTCATGCAACGAAATATCCCCTTACTTTCTGACCATGAGTTATCAATGATTACTCACCTCGAAATAGCTTTTATTAATCCTGACGAAAACGGCAATCTTATCTTTGGACCTTACCTAGGTGGGGGCAATTTTACAGAAGGAGAAATCCCTATAAGCACCGCAGTAGGGAAAGCGAAAAAATACGGAGTCAAAACAGCAGTATCCCTAGCTGGCGGAGGATTCTGGGGAGATCTCACTATGATTAACCGCTACCGAAAACTCATGAATGACGAAAACAGACCTCAGTTTATTGCCAACCTTGTGGAATACATTGACGACAATAACCTTGATGGAATTGATATCGACATTGAAGGAGATTGTATCAATGAGTACTTAGGAGTATTTATGAAAGAATTATCGGACACTTGCCACAAAAGAGATTGGGAAGTAACCGCCGCATGGAGTGGTGCTGGTCAATGGGCAGATATGCTTTCGGATACTGCCCTCGCTTATGTAGACTATCTTTATATCATGTCGTATGACGCCACAGGTGCTTGGGCTCCCAATAAGCTTGGCCCACATGCCCCCTATGACAAAGCCATAAAAGACATCCAATATTATAAAAAAAGAAATGTAAACAGTGAACGAATCGTACTGGGCTTACCTTTTTACGGACGATCATTTGAGGCAGGAGTCACCTCACCACTATATAGAGAAATTGTAGGTATGCAAAACGATGCTTATCAAAAAGACCAAATAGGGAAACTTTGGTATGATGGGCAACCTATGATTAAAAAGAAAACCGAACTCGCCATCAATGAGAGTTGTAGCGGAATTATGATTTGGGAAATCACTATGGACATAAGAGGCAAAAAATCATTACTTAATGAAGCCTATATCAACTCACTCAACCAAAATTGTATCCCTCATCAAATCAAAATATCTATTGAAGACAATGAAATCATTTTATCAAACCTACCTAAAGAAAAAATTCAACTTATTACTATTTTAGATGAAAATGATACCTTTTTAAAATCCTTTATTTATAAAAGAATAAAACAAGAGGATGAATATACTAAGATTAAATTAAAAAAATATTTAAACAAAAAACTCATAATTAAAACAAATAGGGCATATTATCAAATCATTTTGGGTGAATAGCTAAGTTTAGCTGTCACTAGGGTTACCTTTTTTGACTAAACAGTATCTACCGTAAGATAACACACATATTCATATCCTAATTAACACATAAAAAAGAACTCTCTTTGAGGGTTCTTTTTTTGTTTACAAGTATTTTTTCTAGGTAAATTTTAAATCCTCACATCTTTTAGCATCAATTGAATACTGGTTTTACCTCGAAATACATTTTCCTCAATAGTATAACAAATATCGATATGCTTAGCTTTCAGGATTTCATCATAATATTCCCCTAAACCAAAACCGATTACATCAATATAGGTTTTACCGTCTTGAGTGACCTTTATTTTAAGGTGCACATCCTTCAAGAGCTTCACGTCTTTCGTTTTTACTGCCCTAGAGATAAAAATAGGAGTCATGTTCTCAGGACCAAAAGGATCCATTTGGTAAAGTATGTTATAAAAACTAGAAGTAATACTCTCTAAAGATAATTCTGCATCAATCTGAATAGAAGGCTGTAGCAACTCATCTGTAATTGTATCAGAAATAATCTTTTCAAATCTTTTTCTAAACTCATCAATTTTATCAAAAGCAATGGTAAGCCCTGCGGCATAGGCGTGCCCACCAAATTGTTCTAATAAATCTCCGCATTGCTCTATTGCTTCATAAACATTATATCCCTTTACAGACCTAACTGACCCAGCTGCCACGTCACCCGATTTGGTAAGGATAACTGTAGGGCGATAATATAACTCAATACAGCGAGAGGCTACAATCCCAATTACCCCTTTGTGCCAACTAGAGTTGTAAAGCACAGTAGACTTTCTGTCTGGATATGATAAACTAATTTCTGCAAGTGCTTCTTGGGTAATTGACGCATCCAGGATACGGCGATTTTCATTACTCTTATTAATCAGGAAAGCTTTTTCTTCTGCACCCTCTTTTGTTTTTTCTAATAATAAAGCTACGGCTTCACCACCATGCCCAATTCTCCCAGCGGCATTGATTTTAGGTGCAATACCAAACACCAAATTAGACACGGACAATCGCCTGTCTATAAATCCTACAATTTTCATTAGGGCTTCCACACCTAAGCTAGGTGATTGGTTAATTTGTTGTAAGCCATAATGTACAAGTATCCTATTTTCATCAGTGATGGGTACGATATCGGCACTGGTGCCAATGGCTACTAAATCAAGAAATTTATACAAGCTCTCTAAAGGGATATCCTGTTGTATACATAATGCTTGCATAAACTTAAAGCCTACTCCCACTCCACACAATTCTTTATATGGATATTTACAATCAAGCTGTTTAGGATCCAAAATCGCAAAGGCATCAGGTAATTGCTCACTTGGTAAGTGGTGATCACAAATAATAAAATCAATACTTTTTTGTTTAGCGTAAGCGACCATATCAACAGCCTTAATGCCACAATCTAAACTAATAATTAGTGTAACCCCCTCTTCTTCTGCATAATCAATGCCTAGCTGAGACACTCCATAACCTTCTTTATATCGGTCAGGGATATAATAAAAGCATTGCCCATGAAATTGTTGTAAAAATCCATAAACTAAAGCTACGGATGTAGTCCCATCTACATCATAATCTCCGTAGATAAGTACTTTCTCACCCTCACCTAGTGCTTGGCTAATTCTATTCACTGCATCATCCATCCCTTTCATTAAAAATGGATCATGAAGCATTTCTAAACTAGGGCGGAAATAACTTTTTGCCTTTTCAAAAGTATCAACTCCTCGTTGCAATAAAACTTGAGCAAGCACAGGGCTAATATTAAGCTGTGTGGCAAAGTCTACAAGCTTCTTTTCTTCAACCTTTGGTAATATATTCCATTGGTAACTAAGCAATATAATCTGACAAATAAGTATAAGGCTCATTAAGTCTTCCTTGCAAAGTAGTAATAGCTGATCGATGAATCATTTCACTAGCATCATCCCCCAATAAATTTGGCATTACGTTTTCTAACAACTGACTTCCAAAACTATCAGAGGCATCTCTAGGTAATTCACAAGGTAAATTATCTACCGCCATTACTGTTATATTATTGATGTCCGTCAATGCCTTCACCTCCACTAATTGTGTAATGTCATAATCATAAATAGGGTCCTCAATCGTACTTGGACGTACCGTAGTAGGAATAGACCCTTCTATGTCACAAGTAATATCAGCAATGACTTTAATTTTAAAATCAGTATTTTTTACTTCTTCTTTTCGGAACAAAACAGGAGCTTTTGGATCCCAATAAGCACCCGCAATCAAAACATCAGTTTGGGATGTAAACTTTCTAAAATTTGATTGGTAATCAGATGGATTTTTATAAAAATCTTGCCGAACAAATAATTCCCCTAATCCATGTTTATTATAATCTGGTATTTTTAGCTGACAATATATAGGTTCATCAAAAGATTGGTTTAGATATTCTTCTACACTTACTTTTCTGATTTTTGCTTTGTCAAGTATTTCCATTGCGCCTTGCGATACCCTTCCGCTTCCAGTAAGAGCAATTTTAATAGGTTCTAATTTGACATTACTTAACTCTTCCCTAAGCTCTTGAACATCAAAACAGTCGTGGGCTGGTTTTAAATCATAGGTCTTGTATTTGAGTCCATAAGTTCTCAAAGCATTGTAAGCCCCTACTATACCTGCCCACCTACCAAAAGCGACTACACGTTGACCGCCAAGTATTTTTAAATACTCATAATCTACAATTTTTATTTTTTTAGCTAATATTGTTTGTAAAAGCTTTTTGTTATACGGTTGTTGTTTCGCTGTGTGCGAAAAAAAGAAATATGTTTTGTTTGGAATTAGTTCGGCAAGAGGCACTTCTTTTACTCCCATTAGCACTTCACAGTCAGACAAATCTTCTTGTAAAGTAATGCCCGCCTCTTTGTATTCTTCATTTGTATAGCAACGAATATCGCTAGGCTGTACAACAAGTTCAACATTGTACTGATTTTGCAACTCTTTACATTGTTCTGGGTTTAAAGGAACTCGGTGGTCAACAGGTATTTTTCCTTCTTTTATGATTCCAATTTTCATTATTCTAATTCTTTTTTGAAAAACGGTATTTGTTTAAATATAAAATATAACACGGTAGTAAGAACGATTGCAATACTAGCACCAACTACTGTGTCTCGTAAAAAATGCTGAAACAGTACAAGCCTAGATATTGAAGCACTAATCGCTAGTAAGCCCAATATGATTTGAGTTTTTTTACTCTTATATGATATAATCACCAAACAAAACAATAATGTAAAAGCACCATTAGAATGCCCTGAAGGAAAAGAAAAATCACCATGAACATCGTCTGGTGGTAAAATGAAATGAAAATCCTCACGAGGCCAGAAGTACTTACGAGGACGAGGAAAATTAAGATAGTGTTTTACCTGTTGAACAACTAAGGCATTTATGCCCAAACTAATTCCTATAAAAATTACGTGCCGATAGTTTCGGAAAGCCAAGCCTATTAGAAATAAAACAATAAAAATTCCGTCACCAATATAGGTCGTCATTTTAAAAAACAAATCACTTACAAACGTATGATGTGCATCAAACCATAGTACAGCATCACCCTGTTTGGTTAAGTAAATGATTGCCGAAGCTAATAAAACATAAGTTCCTGAAATCGCTAAAAAAATACGGTTTTGATATAAAAATTGACTCAGACTCATCTTACTTTTTTCATACAAGAAGCAAGCTAGCCAAAATACTCCATACATGAAAATGAAATCTCCTTAAGAAAGTGTTACATTAGCCGAATAATAATAAGAGATACCATGAACAAAATAGGAATTATAGTAGGAGGAATAGCTTTAGCGTTATCAGCATATTTGTTTTTTTCATTATCAACTTTACAAAACAAGTATGATACGCTTAACGCGAATATTACTGAAAATACAAAACAAGATAGTTTGAGACTTACTACTAAGCCAGAGTTACCAAACCTTATTATTGATGAATCTAACTTACCAATAGCCTACGTAAATCGTGATGTACTAATGGCTAAGTATAAACTGGTAGCAGAGATCACTAAAAAACTAGACCTAGAGTATAAAAAATCGGAAAGAGAACTAATGGCTTCTGAAAAAAAACTAATGAGTGACTTACAAGATTTACAAGATAAAGCTCAATCTGGTATGATAAAAACACAAGCAGAATACGAAGCAGCGGGAAAACTACTACAAGACAAAGAGCAAAGATTAATGACTAGAAAACAACAGCTGTCAGAGAAATTAATAGCCCGTGAACGTAAGCTCACTGAAAAACTAGGAGAAAATATTTCTACTTACCTCAAAAAATACAGCTCAGAGTTTCATTACTCATATATTATCACAACTGGAAGTATGTCTAATGTATTATACGCTAGTGACAGCCTTAACATTACAGACCAAATTGTAAAAGGACTTAATGCTGAGTACACTATGTCTACAGCCAAAAAACAAACCACTGACCACTGACAAACAGGAGTTTATACACATAATTTTGTAATTAAAACAAAACCCTTTACTTTTCGGATTAACTTAATTTTAACCAAAAAAAATAAACAAAATGAACGAATTCAAAAAATTCATCAGCAAAGGTAATGTAATGGAATTGGCAGTAGGTATGATTATGGGTACTTACTTTGGTGCAATTATCAAATCATTAGTAAGTGATATCATTATGCCTCCAGTAGGAAAAATACTCGGTGGTGTTGATTTTAATGATTTAAAATTAGTGATTCAAGATGCAGTAGCAGAAACTGCTGGAGGAGCTGGTGATGCGATAAGTGAAGTAGCAATTAACTATGGCACCTTTTTTAATCATATTCTTACATTTATAATTGTTGCTTTTGTAGTGTTTATGGTAGTAAAAGGGTATAACAAACTAAAAGAAGGTATGGAGAAAAAAGAATCCGAAGCACCAAAAGCACCTGCAACACCAACTAAAGAAGAAGTATTGTTAGGAGAAATTCGTGACTTACTAAAAAAATAATCAACACAATTTATTTTGACATAAAAAAACCTGTTACCCTAAAAGCAACAGGTTTTTTTGTGTCAAAAATTTATTTACACTTTCTTTAGCAATTTATTTGGTGTAGCAATCACTTCTGAATAATCGGGTAAATCCTCTGTAATAACAGAGCCGGCACCTATCACACACCATTTCCCAATAGTAACATGAGGCAATATAATAGCACCCGCACCAATCTGAACACCTTCATTTAGCACAACACTATCACATAGTGTCACACGAGGTGATATGTGGCAATAATCACCAATAACACAATCGTGATCGATACTTGCACCAGTATTAACAATACAGTGCTTTCCTATTTTCGTCCCTGTTTGGACAATAACACCATGTAGCAAAGTAGTTCCTTTTTCTATACGGGCATATTTTGAAACAACAGTACTAGGGTGTTTGATAACACCAAAAGGGTGCTCAATAAGATTACTAAGTGTTTGTCTCACTTTATTATCACATATTGTAATTACTAATTTGTTTTGAGGATTAAGAGTCGGGTCATACTTACCCAAAACATCAAATCCATTCAAGGACACCAAGTCTAAATTATCATCAAAAAATCCACCTATCTCCACCCTAGCATCTAGTAAACAATCTATCACTACCCTCGCATGCCTGCCTGCTCCATATAAAATCATAATTGCTAAATTGGTTTTTAAAAATTAGCTGCCTACTTTGGTACAAATATAAGAACTTCTACATGATACTGTACCCTAATGCCAAGATAAACCTTGGTTTATATATTACTGACAAAAGAGACGATGGATTTCATAATTTAGCCTCTATCTTTTACCCTGTGCGTATACACGACATTTTGGAAGTAAATCCTTCTGATAAACTTTCATTTGAAAGCACTGGTATACAAATTCCAGGTAGCGAGTCAGATAATTTATGTATAAAAGCATATCGGCTATTGGCACAAGATTATGACATACCTCCAGTAACAATTCATTTACACAAACAAATTCCTATTGGAGCGGGTTTAGGCGGTGGTAGTAGTGACGCAGCTTATATGCTCAGGGCAATCAATCAATTATTCGAGCTTAATATAGAAGAAAAAAGCCTTGAAGAATACGCAAGAACATTAGGGAGCGACTGTGCTTTCTTTATTCAAAACAAAGTAAAGTACTGCTACGGAAAAGGTGATCAATTTAAAGACATACAACTAAACCTGTCAGAATACCATGTTCTAATAGTAAACCCTAATATTCACATTTCTACTAAAGAGGCGTATCAAGGATTAAGTCCCGAAAAAATATCATTTAATTTAGAAGAAAAAATAAAAATCTCTCAGCCTAACTTATGGAAAGGTTTTCTGAAAAATGATTTTGAAGAGTCAATTTTATCCAATCATCCAATTATTTCTGACATTAAAAACCAACTTTATGAAGCAGGATGCGTATATGCTTCTATGAGCGGAAGCGGAAGCTCCGTCTTTGGTATATTCAAAAACAAGAAAAAAATAAACACCCTAGACCAATATTGGGTTCAATGGCTTAAAGCTTAGCATTTTATGAAAAACGTAATCTATTCTATTTTTATCATCACTGCAGTAAGTGTTTCATTTGTATCATGTAACCAAGTCAATACAGAAACAGAAATACCCCCTCAAGCACTACTTGACCCGATGGACATGGTAGACACCAATACAGGGACATCCACTAATCTGATTTCAGTCAATGATTTTTTAAGTGCTCCTTTTACGGTCATGGGTTCAGGTAATGAAAGTGATGTTTGGCAAGAAAAGGACGCAATCTATGGAGAAGACACTTTACGTAGTATTAATTATAAAGCTTCATTGTTTCATGTGCTTAACCATGAGCACATAGATGCTACTATTTACGATAAACAACTCTCCCTTATTAGAGACATTCATATAGGAATTACACGAAGTGAGTTTAATGAAAAATTCATTGGTCTTAAGCAACATGAGAACAATCCCTTTATTTTTACAGATGAACACAAAGTAATATTACGCCAAGGAGCAGATGCTGATATGTATGATCAATGGGAATTTGTCTTTTACAACGACACTCTTGAGCTCATTAAATTCGATCATTATATTGATACAGATTTAGAATTCCCTGTTTTTGAGATGGAAGAAGAAGTTTTATAAAAGTTACTGACACTCCTAAGCCTCGCTAGTTATTTCCATTCTTTTAATTTGCTCTGTACGAATTACATCTAGTTGCTTCATAAACGAGCTAGCTTCTTCATAATACAATTGTCCAAAAAAAGCCGAAACATCTACTTGATTTAATTGTAATACAAAATCAGAAAATGTTTTGCCATCAAAAGAGGCCAAACCTTTTTGGGTAAAATGAGTATCAAAATCATTAATGATACTAATATGGGTATTACACTTAACATCTTCTCCAATTAACAAAGCTTTAGCCCCCGCTATACAAGCTGAGTAAGCATGATAACTAGCGTCTTGCCAATTCCCTTTACTTAGTGTATATGTTGCTTTCTCTAATTTTTCATGAGCATCTTGTAACAAAGTCCCGACCAAATCGAGTACCACACCGGCACATTCACCAATTCCTACCGCTTTTACATATTGTTCTTCATCTCCCCAATCTGTCAAGAAATCATTCGGAATTTCGTCTGGAAATACTGTAAAGGGTTTTAATAATGAGAAAAAATATAATTTGTCTTTTACTATTTGTCGGCGATAGTAGTTATTGTAAAACTCTCCCTCTTCCTTATTAGTTGTATAATCTTCAATAAGACCTCTAAAAGCTTCTATTGCTCTTTTGGATGGTACTTTCACCACCTTATCTGCAATAGTTGGTTGACCGTCTTTATCAAATCCACCACCTAGCAAGATTTGTAAAGCAGGCATTACAATTGCCCCTTTTTTGATAGACATTCCTTGAAAACCAATATTTGCGATAGTATGTTGCCCACAAGCATTCATGCAACCCGAAATTTTAATTTTAATATCATTGTTATAAATAAGTTTTCTATAATCAGTATTGATAACTTGCTCTAGTTCTTTAGAGATCCCATAACTACTTGCAATCCCTAAGTTACAAGTATCAGTCCCTGGGCAAGCTGTAATGTCAGCAGTGCTATCAAACCCTGGGTTAGCTAATTCTAACTTATATAGCTCATTAAATAAAGCTACAAGATTTTCTTCTTTTACATATCTCAATAAAAAGCCTTGGTTAACCGTAACGCGAATATCATCTGCTGCATAACCATCTTGAATAAGCTTAGCTAAAGCACGAGCTTGGTCATTGTATAAATTCCCTAATGTGAGTTTGATGTAAACACCAAAATATTTTTTTTGTTTTTGCTCAAAGGCATTTGTTGCTCTCCACTCTTTATATAAAGACTCATTAGCAGGTTTTGTAACATCAAATATTTGTGTAGGAATGGTTGGTAAGTTCACAGCCCCGTCAATTGGATGTGTATCCGCAAAAATATTTGCCGATAACTGTTCGTTCACCAAATTCATAAACTCATCTACCCCTATTTTTTTAATGAGGAATTTCATTCGTGCTTTTCCTCTAGAAGAACGCTCTCCATGTCTGTCAAATACACGGATAACTGCTTCCGCAAAAGGAATGATCTTGTCCGTAGCAATAAAATCAAACGCAGGGAAAGCCATCATAGGCTGAGAACCAAGTCCTCCTCCTACTAATAATTTAAAACCATTTTCTCCATTTTTGGTAGTTGCCACAAAACCCAAGTCATGCATAAATGAATAAGCACTATCAGTTTCGGAAGCAGAAAAAGAGACTTTAAACTTACGACCCATTTCTTGGCAAATTGGATTACGCAAAAAATATTCAAAAAAAGCGTGTGCATAAGGCGACACATCAAATGGTTCTTGAGGATCTATCCCTGCTATTGCGGATGCCGTCACATTACGAACAGTATTGCCACAAGCTTCTTTTAATGTTACCCCAACTTCTTCTAGTTCAGCCCAAAGCATTGGCGACTCAGCCATTTTGACATAATGTATCTGAATATCTTGACGAGTAGTACAGTGCATTTTGTTAGTTGCATATTTATCAGCCACATCTGCAATGCGAATAAACTGCTCAGCATTCATTTTTCCATAAGGCAATTTTATACGAATCATTTGAACACCTTCTTGTCGTTGTCCATAAACTCCTCTAGATAAGCGAAATGACCTGAATTTTTCTTCATCTTCTTTACCGTCATAAAAAGATTGAATTTTTTGATGTAATTCTTGTATGTCGTCTTGTGCTACTGTCGTGATATTATCTGATAATACTAAATTTGTCATGTCCTAATCGTCTTTATATCTGTACTATAAAGCAAAAGTAAGAAATAAACTCACAGTAAAAGTATTTTGTTCAAAATAAAATTCTGAAAAAGAACTGAAAAAGACGATTATTCAGAATAAAATTTGGGATCAAGAAGGAGTTGTTGTAATAAACATTACCCCCTCCAAAAGACATTATCAAAAAAGCGATATATAAAATTTTAGAATGGTAAAATAATCGAAAAATCCAGTAAACAGCAGACCGCCAAGTCTAATAAGGTTTTGAACTAATGCATCACCTTGATCTTGACACACAAATGAACTGATAATTGTCAGTAAAAACACTCCGCATATAAAATAAATAGTAAGCGGGCGTTTTTATCATATATGTGCTCTAAAATCAATTAGTTGATTGAATTTCGGGAATAGAACTGCACTAATTAAGTGATAAATAAATATAGGAATAATACCGTAAAAAAATACAAAAAGTAATTCCCTATATAGCTCGTGCGAGGCTAGATATCATACCAGTTTTGAATCAAAGTGAGAATTTTCTTTTAAAACTCAAAACACAACCTGATTTCAAAAGATTTTATTTTTGAAAAAAATCACACAAAAAATGTTACATTTGCTCTAATGTATAAATTATTTGTCAGAGCCATTTTATTTCGGTTTCAAGCCGAAAAAGCACACTATATTTCATTTAGCTTATTAAAGCTACTTTGTAAAATTCCATTTGTTCCTTCTATCTTAAAGGCAATGTATGTGGTCAAACACCCCTCATTAGAGCGAGAAGTATTTGGATTAAAATTCAAAAACCCTGTAGGAATTGCTGCTGGATTTGATAAAAACGCCGTTTTAATTGATGAATTAGCAAATTTAGGGTTTGGATTTATAGAAATTGGGACATTAACTCCTAAAGGACAAGCAGGTAATGATACTCCTCGTTTATTTAGGTTATTAGAAGATGAAGCCATTATTAACCGAATGGGATTTAACAATGCTGGAGTAGAAGATGCCATCGATAGACTCAAAAGTCGTAAAACTAACCTATTGATTGGTGGAAACATTGGGAAAAACAAAGTAACTCCTAACGAACAGGCTTATGAGGATTATCAAAAATGTTTTGAAGCCTTATACGAATATGTAGACTATTTTGTGGTCAACGTGAGCTCACCTAATACACCAAACTTAAGAGAGTTACAAGAAAAAGAACCTCTTACCAACCTATTAAATAGCTTACAAAAATTAAACCTGACCAAGCCGAAACAAAAACCTATTTTATTAAAAATTGCTCCAGACTTGACTCAAGAGCAACTAGACGATATTATCGATATCATAAGTGATACAAAAATTGCAGGGATTATTGCTACTAATACAACTATCTCTAGGGATAAATTAAAAACAGGGGACAGTACCCTTGATAGTATTGGATCAGGCGGACTAAGTGGCAAGCCTATAAGAGCTCGTTCTACGGAAGTAATTCGTTATATTGCATCAAAATCAAATCATGCTTTTCCTATTATCGGTGTTGGTGGTATCCACTCAGCAGAAGATGCCTTAGAAAAGATAGAAGCAGGTGCTTCTCTTGTACAAGTCTATACAGGTTTTGTATATGAAGGTCCAAAATTAGTTAAAAAAATCAATAAAATGCTTATCAAAAAATAGGCAGGTAGATGGCAGAAAACACTTATATAACACCCCAAGAGGAATCACCAAAAAAGAAGAAAGCTTCCGCTAAAAAAAAGAAACCATCTTCTGGTAGTAGTTTTGATTTCTTAAACGACTCACGGCTTAGGCTAGCCTTAGGTTGGTTTTTAATGATTTTTTCTGCTTGGATGCTTATTGCGTTCTTTTCGTACCTAGTAACAGGGCAAACTGACCAAAGCCTTCAAGATACAAATCAATCACTTGCAGAACTAGGTGATAATACTCAAAATACTTCTGGTTCTTTTGGAGCTTCTCTTGCTTATTTACTTATATTCAGGTGGTTTGGGATTGGCACAATTTTACTTGCTCCAATCATTGGTGCTTATGGCTATCAAATTATTTTTGATAAAGAAATCCCGTTACTCAAGCGGATAACGAAGTTTTCTATTTTTGCAGTCTTGTGGTTAAGTATTTTATTAGGTTATATCGTACTTACATCAGATACAATTAGCTCACTTGACTTTTTGTGTGGAGGATGGGGGTTTGCAATTGCACAGTTCGTCAATCAACTTGCGGGAATTGGCACTATACTCTTGCTTTTACTGGTCTTAGGAATTTTTTTCATCTACTTTTTTGACATTACATCATTAGTTGGGTTAAATAAATCGAAAAAAATAGTTGATGATCTTCAAGAAAATGATGAAAAACAAGAAGAGTTTATTGTTGATGAAGCTGAACCAATAATAAAAACAGAAGCACCGATCTCTTCTGAACCTATTATTACTCCGATACAATCCAAAACAGAGGAAGAAACACCCTCTTCAATAGAGTTTGAAGTGCCTGAACTCAAGAAGAAACCTCCAATAACTGCTTCACCAAGTTTAGAAATAGAAACTCCAGTAGAAGAAACATTAGCGGAAGCGAACAAAGCAGCAGACTTTGAAATTGACGAAGGTGTAGTAGAAGAAGAAAGCGATGAAACGACTGTCGAAAACTATGACCCTACCTTAGAACTGTCTATGTACAAAATGCCTCCAGTAGACCTATTATTAGAAAGAGATACAGGTGGAGCTAAAGTAACTAAAGAAGAATTAGAACTTAATAAAGACAAAATTGTAGAGACCTTAGGATACTACAAAATTGGAATCCAAAGTATAAAAGCAACAGTAGGACCAACGGTAACACTATATGAAATTGTGCCTGATGCAGGAGTAAAAATATCTAAGATTAAAAACTTAGAAGATGATATTGCCATGAGTTTGGCAGCATTAGGAATCAGAATCATCGCTCCAATCCCAGGAAAAGGAACAATAGGAATAGAAGTACCTAATCAACATAAAGAAATTGTACCCGCTCGAAATGTTTTCTCTACAGAAAAATTCATGAAGAGTGATTTAGATTTGCCAATTGCTTTTGGGAAAACAATTTCTAACGAAGTGTTTATGGTAGACCTTGCCAAAATGCCACATATGCTAATAGCAGGAGCTACTGGTCAAGGTAAATCAGTTGGGATTAATATGATACTCGCATCCTTGCTATACAAAAAACATCCCGCTGAGCTAAAGCTTGTATTAGTTGACCCTAAAGTTGTAGAGCTTTCTATTTATGAAAAAATAGAAAACCATTATCTCGCTATGCTTCCTGATGGTGAAGATGCAATATTAACCGATACAAGTAAGGTAATCAATACGTTAAATTCTTTGTGTATTGAAATGGAAGATCGGTATAATTTATTAAAAATGGCTACTTGTCGTAACCTCAAAGAGTATAACGGTAAGTTCGTCAGAAGAAAATTAAATCCTAATAATGGACATCGATTTTTGCCTTATATAGTAGTAGTGATTGATGAGTATGGTGATTTTATAATGACCGCAGGTAAGGAGGTAGAAACTCCTATTGCTAGACTTGCCCAAAAAGCTCGTGCAATTGGTATTCATCTTATCTTGGCTACTCAGCGTCCAGATGCTAAAATTGTAACGGGTATTATCCGTGCCAATTTCCCAGCAAGAGTGGCGTTTAAAGTATCCTCTTCAATAGACTCTCGTGTAGTACTAGACTCAAAAGGAGCAGATCAATTAATTGGTAGAGGAGATATGCTCTTCTCGCAAAGCTCTGATATGGTAAGGGTACAATGTGCGTTTATCGACACACCAGAGGTAGAAGCATTAGTCAACCACATATCTGAGCAACCAAGCTTCGGGCATCCCTATTTATTACCTGAATTTGTAGGAGAAAATGAAAGTTCATTAGGAGATATTAATCTCAACGATAGAGATACTTTATTTGAAGAAGCGGCACGTATTATAGTTGCTCATCAGCAAGGAAGCACATCCCTAGTGCAACGAAAACTAAGGATTGGATATAACCGAGCTGGAAGTATTATAGACCAGTTAGAAGCAGCAGGAGTAGTTGGTCCATTCTCTGGAAGTAAAGCTAGAGAAGTATTATTACAAGATGATTATAGTTTGGAACAGTTATTGGATAACCTAAACGGAATAAAAGAATAAAAAAATTATGAATAAGAAATTTGTTGTCGCATTACTATCGTTAGCTATTAGTACACTTACCTTCTCTCAATCTAGCGGGAAAGACCCTAAAGCAAAAGTCATTTTAGACAAGACAAGTGCTACGTTTAAAACCTTTAAATCTTTACAGGCTAATTTTACGTTCTCTTTACATAGTCCAGCTGGTGGAATGGATGAAACTCGGAAGGGACTCGTTTATTTAAGAGGGGATAAATCTAAAATTGAGTTTAAAACTGGAGATTTTTATCTGAACGACGGTAATTATCTTTATGAACTTAAAAAAGAAGATTTAGAGATTAATAAAATGTGTCCTGAGGAATTAGATGAAAGTATGGATGTTACTAAAATGAGTGAAGTCTACAAAGCAGGTTACAAATACATCTTGTTGTCCTCTCAAAGCACTGTTGTAGGTAAAGTTTGCCATACAATAGATCTTGAGCCAGACCTAAGCCCCGAAAAGAGAAAATATAATACTATTTTTAAAATCAGGTTACACATCGACGCTAAAACTTATACCTTAGTAAAATGGGAAATATTTGAGAAAAATGGAAATAGATACACAGTAACAATTGACTCTATAAAGCCAAATGCCGTTATACCAACTGGGAAATTAAGTTTTTCGGAAGCAAGATATCCTAATTATGACCTAATTGATCTTTGTGAAGAATAAAGCTGTATGAATCAAAAAGAACTCTTTGAACAGATAAAAAAAAAGAGGTCCTACTTATGTGTAGGACTTGATACTGATATAAAAAAAATGCCCCCTTTTTTATTAGAAAAGGAAGACCCTATTTTTGAATTTAATAAACAAATTATAGATGCAACAAAAGATTATTGTGTTGCTTATAAACCCAATATTGCTTTTTATGAAGCGATGGGGACAAAAGGTTGGGAATCATTACAAAAGACATTAGATTATATCCCTAAAGATATATTTACTATTGCTGATGCTAAACGAGGAGATATTGGCAATACTTCTTCGTTATATGCCCGAGCATTTTTTGAAACAATGGATTTTGATTCTGTTACAGTTGCTCCGTATATGGGTAGTGACTCCGTTAAACCTTTTTTAGAATTTAAAAACAAATGGGTGATATTACTTGCTCTTACTTCTAACCAAGGAGCATTTGATTTTCAAACAATCAAAACAGAAAAAGGAGAACCGTTATACAAAGAAGTATTAAATACAAGTAAAGAGTGGGGAACAAATGATAATATGATGTATGTAGTGGGAGCTACTAAGGCAGAATATTTTAAAGAAATTAGAGATATTGTACCTAATCATTTTTTATTAGTACCCGGAGTTGGCTCTCAAGGAGGAGATTTAGATACCGTTTCTAAATATGGTATGAACTCGCAATGTGGCTTACTTATTAATTCTTCACGAGGGATAATTTATGCTTCTGGAGGCAACGATTTTGCAGAAAAAGCAGGGATAAAAGCACAGATATTACAACGAAAAATGAACATACTGCTAGATAAATACTTATAAAGATGAAAGAAGATTTTCTATGGTTTGTATGGCGATATCAAAAAATCACAATGCCATTACGCTCTATCAATGGAAAAATCATTCAAGTACTCAAGACGGGTTATCTAAACGAGAGTGATGGACCAGATTTTCAAGAGGCTGAAATATTGGTAGATGGAGTTAGACTCAACGGAAGCGTAGAATGTCACCTTAAATCATCGGATTGGTTGGCTCACAAACATGACAACAACCCTAAGTATGGCAATGTTGTTTTACACTTTGTGTGGAATGATGACAAGATAATTCCTAGCTTAGATAAAAACAAAGCCCTTATTGTAGAAGCTAAAAATTTAGTAGATAAGTCACTCATCAATAGCTATCAGAGATTCCTACTCGAAAAAGAGCAACTTCCTTGCCACCATGGCATCCAAAAGCTACCTATCTTTAGTATAAACAATATGCTTGAGCGAGCTTTGATACATCGAATGGAGCAACGTATAGTAGAAGTCTATCAATTAGTAAAACATTTTAACGATGATTACCTACAACTAACATGGTCGTGGTTATTACGATCTTTTGGTTTTGGGACTAATAAAGATGCACTTACAGCTTTGTCTATTGCTTTGCCTATTAAGGTGGTTTTAAAACACTCTAACTCTATCCTATCCCTTGAAGCATTATTATTAGGTACTGCTAATTTATTAGGGGAAGATGATAATATTTGGGCAAAAGAGTATGAGTTTTTATCGGCTAAGTATCAGTTAGAGCCGATTAGTAAAAACTTATGGATTTATGGGAGAGTTCGCCCACAAAGTTTTCCAGAAATTAGATTGTCACAATTAGCCAATTTATTACATAAGCAACCAGAAGTACTTCATTTTATAGATGCCGACCTCACAATAGAACAATGGTTAAAATTATTTTCTACACAAGTAAGTAAATATTGGGAGTCACATAGCAGAACAGGAGTCCCTTCAAATCCTTCAAAAAAATCAATTGGAAAAACAGCCCGAGAAAATCTCGTTATTAACTATATAGTTCCACTGCTTATTTTCATCTCTCAAAGACATAATAAAGAAGAATTAAAACAACGAGCATTTGACTTATTAGAAAATATAAAACCTGAAAACAATATAATTACCCGAGGATATGAAGCCTATAAATTCAAAAATAAATCTGCTTATGACTCACAGGCTATTATTGGCTTAAAGAAATATTTTTGTGACCAAAAAAAATGTTTACACTGTAATATAGGGGTTTCTATTATCAATCGTGATGCTGATTAAAATTATATTATCATCTCTATCCATACTTGGGTTGGCATTCTCAATCACAAAAACGTATAAAAAACATCATACTCCTTATTTTTTTATTTTACTTATCATTAAAATATTATTTGGTTTATTTTCTGGGTGGATGTACTTTGTTTACTACGAAACAGGGGATGTCTTACTGGTACACAAGAATGCACTATCTGCAAGTAATACTTTTTTCTCTTCTGCTCAAGATTATGTCCAGTACCTGTTTAGTGATAGTGGACAAATAAACACCAATTTATCCTATTCAGGAGAAGCACGCACAGTATTATTTGTGAAAATCATTTCTGTTTTATACCTTTTTTCTTTTCAAAACTTCTGGTTAGCTGGGGTGCTCATTTCTACATTAAGTTTTTGTATTACAATCCGATTTGCTTACCATATTCAACAACGCTATTCGATTTATTTATGGGCAATACTGATTAGTTTCATGCTCATTCCTTCGATAGGCTTGTGGAGCTCTGGCATTATGAAAGAATCCATCACTCTTCCTGCACTACTATTAATAGCCATCCTTTTACAAAAAAAACCAACTATACTGAGGTATGTACTAGCAATCATATTACTGTACATTGTATTTGTGATTAAGTATTACTTTATGATTCCTTTTGTCTTATTATTGATAATTGATTTTTTGATTAGGAAATATGGATTTAGCCTTAAAAGTATTTCCCTATTTACACTTCTTTTTTTAGTCAGTATTGCTCTACACCCTAATCTTCATCTCGATAAAATATATAATGCCATTCTTAGTAGCTATCAACCACTTATTAGTCACTCTTCTTCCAACAGTATTTCTTTCTCTCACTTAAGTGAAGGTTGGTGGTGGATGATTCTCTACCTACCAAAAGCTTGGTATTATGGTTTTTTGTCTCCAATGCCTTGGGATGTTTACTCTACCCTTTCTTCATTACAAAGTGTTCAGAGCCTTATTTTATCAATCATTTATATACACACTATTTATATTATAATAAAAGAAAAAATTAGTTTTAACATTATGGCAATAGTATTATTAATCTATTCATTTTCAATGGCTGGGTTATTGTGCTATGCAACACCAAACATCGGCTCATTGTCAAGATATAGTGTTATATACCTTCCCTTTGTTATAATGTTATGTTTAAATATCATATTAAAACATCATGAGAGTAATAAAATATCTTAGTTTATTAACGTTTCTATTTTTATTCACTACCCGCTCTTTTACTCAAATACAAGAAAGAAGTTCTACTTATGGATTAGTACATACCCCCAAAGGGAATTTACACGCACTCATTATATTTGTACATTTCCCCGATGAAGATACTACCAACTGGGGAAAGTGGAAATATGACGAAATACCAGACTTTGCAAAACCTGATAACAACAGTTTATTCTCTTCTGAAATAAACCAAATCGGCACAAAAGACAACCTTAGCAAATGGTACAATGATATGTCGATGGGGAAATTTAAGTTCACAGCGGATATATTCCCCGAATCTATTCCTTTAAAACTAAAAGGGAGGCAATCAAACGGCAATATCAACAAAGAAATATTTCTTTATATCGATAAACAATACCCCAATTATGATTGGAGTAAATACGATCAAAGAAAAAATAATCCCTCATGGAAAATAGATAATAGTATTAACCCTCAACCTGATGGCAACCTTGATTATGTAATACTTCTCTACCGCAGAAAAGGGATGGGAGGGTTAGCAGCTATACAAGGAGGTTATTTTCCTTTAGGCAACTACAAAGTAAGCTCTGGCTATACGTCTGTGCGTACTAATACTAATTCCGAAGGTTTGTCAGATTTATTCATCCATGAGTTTGGACATAATTTATATAGTTCGCCTCATATTGGGATTGCAAATGGAGTACTTGGGCAATACCTCAGAGGCACGTCTGCTTGGAGTATGTCAAATGCTACCGACAGGGTATTCTATACTGTGAATGCTTGGGAGAGGTGGTACCTTGGCTGGACAGAAATCAAATATGACATCGTTAAACCTCTACATGATACAATTGTAGAAATAGATGATTATATTACTACAGGGGATGCTATCCGAATCCGAATTCCACACAGTAATCAGCATTTATGGATAGAAAATCATCAAAAAATAAACACCTTTGATAGACACCGATACCTCAAAAATGCTTTTGGAAAAGAATTAACAAATCCCAAAAAAGGAATTTATATGTATGTAGAAAACATATCTCCTGCTCGTAATTCCATTCATAGTTTTAATACAGGAGCTAATGGCATTCGGGTATTGCACCCAGAAGGAAATCATAACTTTAGGTATAAGGATAGTTTGTATAAAGAAAAGAAATGGTGGGGACAGTCAGTTTATGATTTTTATACAACTACCGCTAACCCAATAGAAGGCTATGCTCTTAACCATGTGGTGATGTTTGATTATAACAAAGACGGGCACATTAGATACAATGCTAATGCTAATCACCCTCGTAGCAAAAAAAATGAAGGAATGTATATTTTCTCACTTAATAACCAAGAACGTTGTAGCTGGACAGGGGAAGGGTTGGCTTTTAAAGCAGGTTCGATAATAAATATTGCAACTAACCCTATGGTATTGCCTCTACGAAAATATAATCAACGAGAAAGGCTTATGACCTCCGCTTATCTTAATGGACTAAGTATAAAAGTATTATCTATAAAAGAGGGTAAATCAAAAATTAGCATCGCTTATAATAGTTATGGTATTAATCAAAAAACTAGGTGGTCAGCTCAAGAAATTATTTTTCAGGCTGACACAGCCTATGAGCAATACGCAAATCTTGAACTTAATGCCGACCTTACTTTAGCTAAGAGTCAAACACCTGCCATCCATGACAAAATTAATGGAAGTTATAACCGCTCTACCATATTAAGGATTGCATCGGGTAACACGTTCGAAATCAATAAAGATGCTATTTTAAGATTAACCGATAGCACTCATCTAATTATAGAAAAAGAAGCTAAACTAATTATTGAAGAGGGTGCTTACCTTATCTGTGACAAACAAGTAGCCTTATTGATTGATGAAAATGCAATTATTAATAATAATGGAGAAATTATACTTTCTAAAAAAACGCAAGTGAATTTCTTGAACGATGCAGTAAGTCAATCAGTTGTTAAACCCATTTCTTTGCAAGAAATAACGAATTTATCGAACGTTAAACTTTTTAAAAAATATTTTTTGACCCCTAATACGGCACTCTTTTATAAAGGGAAAAGGTTAAAAGATAAAGATGAAAGTAAAATCATACGTAGATTTAATAAAGCACAAGCATCTCATAAAAAGTTTACACCAAAAAAGTATATTGATTTTTATATTGATAACAAAAAACACTTTATTGCCGTTAGGGGAAGAAAGTTCTCTTACAAAGGATTCACTTACAAAAACCCTATTTTCAAATGAAAAAGATATCTATTCTTCTTATTATTTGGCTAAGTACTGCTTGTACACAGCAAGTACTCAATACCAACAAAAAAAAAGTTGCGATACAAGGCTATGACCCTGTCGCCTACTTTACGGAGGGAGAAGCATGCAAAGGGGATAATGCTATCACTTTCTCTTACCAAAAGGTTGTATATCACTTTTCTAGTGAGGACAACAAAGAATTATTTAAACAAAGCCCAGAGAAATACAGCCCACAATATGGAGGCTGGTGTGCCTATGCAATGGGAAAAGATGGGACAAAATTCAGTGTTAATCCATCATGTTTTAAAATCTTCGATGGAAAACTATACCTTTTTTACAAAAAACTTGGCATTAATACACTTGATAGTTGGAACAAAGATGAAGAAAAGCTAAAGACTCAGGCAGATGAGAATTGGAAAAGATTATTAAAGACTAAAATTCGATATTAGGGGGAGGGGATATTGAAAAACAATTCACAATATCACCTATAATACCAGTTTAACTATAATATGAGTCTAATTTAGAGTGAATTGTTTTTTGCAATATCGAGGAAAAATGATTTAGCATAACTGGTTACGGT
>CAZEGV010000001.1:0-105821 GCA_964511645.1 uncultured Cytophagales bacterium | reverse complement strand
AGAGTGTAAAAACAAACAGGATAAATGACTTATCTTATAGTTAAAATGGTATAATTTTAGTTTTACTAGTAGGATTTAAGTCGTAGCTTATTCCAGACCGAAACAGGTTTTGCTGAAAGTTGTTAATAGGTTTGTGTAGCCTAAGAGAGACAAGAGTCTTCCATGCCCAGCGTGTTTTTTTGAATTTGTAATTGATGCCAAGTTCGTGTCTAGCACCTAGTTCGTTACTTCCGTCTTGAGCTAAAGAGATAGCACATAAAGATAGTAAACTAATTAATATCATTTTTTTTCATCTCTGGAAAATAGTTAAAAAAATAAAAAGCCTCGTAATGAGGCTTTAGCTTATTTGGTGATAACCTGTTAGATTAACCTATTTGCATACTGCAAGATGTTATCTATACTTTTTTGAGAAGGAGAAAATCTAATTTTTTTAATTTTCTTTATAGTTTTATCAAATTCGGTATAGTCAATGATTGCTTGGCTATGTTTTACTGAAGAGATGTTGGCATGAATGTTAATTGGCTCTTGAGCTATTAAATCCATTATTTCATTGTGAGTAAATGTTTTGGTCATACGCTAGATTTGTTTCTTTTATCATTTTACGAAGATTCATTAATGCATATCGCATTCTACCTAGTGCAGTATTGATACTAACTCCTGTCTCTTCTGCTATCTCATGAAAACTCATGTCAGAGAAGTGACGCATAACTAGCACTGTACGTTGCGTTTCGGGTAATTTATCTATTAACGCTTTAAGTGCTAGATTAGTATCTTCTTTTATTTTTATTTCTTCAATAGACTCTTCTCTGAAAGCCATGCTACTAAAAACATTGGATCCATCCTCTGTCAATAGCTCAGGATTCCTCTTTTGCTTACGAAAGTGGTCAATGGCCATATTGTGGGCAATTCTACCTATCCAAGGTCCAAACTTGCCAGATTCATTGTATTTTCCGCACTCTATTCGGTCAATTGCTTTTATGAAAGTTTCTTGTAATAAGTCTTCTGCTGTGTAGCGATCCTTTACAATAAAATAAATAGTCGTATAAACCTTGTCTTTGTGACGATTAAGTAAGGTTTCAAATGCTTCTTTTCGTCCCTGTTGAAATTGTGCTACTAAAATAGCGTCATCAATTTTAGTCGTTATCATGTCTTAATCAAATATTGGTAACGTAGAGGTTTATGTCATATTTTTGTTTAGGGTGAAGCTTTTGTCACTGGTTACTACAATAATGATGCCAAATTATATTTCGCAACGAAGACCGACACAGTCTTGGCTTTTGTCATAATACTGACCATCTGTGTAGCTTTTATAAAGCATTGATTCTTTAAATATGCTTGGTTTAAAAATTGATTTTCCAAGTAGCATTCTACAACACTCTTGTATACCTTCTATAAGAGAGGGGTGAGGGTGTATTAATTCTGCTAAAGCTTCTATGCTCATGTTTTGAGACATAAGAAGGCCTACAGCCTGTATGGCAGTAGAAGCCTGGGGGCCAACTACTCGCATACCGAGTACTTTCATTTCTGTGTCATTGGTGACTAATATTTTAAAGAACCCAGCAGGATTACGCATTGCAATTCCTCTTGGTACGATAGAGTAGTCTATGCTTACTACTTGGTAACTAATACCTTTTGCTCTCGCTTGTAACTCATTGATACCAACTCCTGCCACGATAGGTTTTAAGAACATGATAGAACAAATGTTACTATAATCCAGAGGGGCAGGGTTCTTGTTGGCAATGTGTTTAATTGCTTGCCTGCCTTCTAATTCTCCTACATTTACTAAAGCTATATCGGCGGTAAGGTCACCTATTGCGTATATGTTAGGTATGTTGGTTTTGGTGTCTACATCCTTGACAGCACCTCTGTCGGTGAGTGCTACACCAATATCTTCTAACCCTAATCCTTGGGTGTTAGGAACTCTTCCGATAGAGATTAATGCTTTTTCAACATTAAATATTTCTGTTTTTCCACCTTCAAACTCTAATTCATATTCTACACGACCTTCTTTTATTTCTATGCGTACTAGGTTAGATTTTCGGTGGATATGTATGCCGTTGTCTATGAATTTCTGTTCTACAACTTGTACTACATCTCCATCTTCAAATGGAAGTATTCTAGGTTGTTTGTCTATAATAAAGACTTTGGTTTTGCCAAAGTTAGAAAAAATGGTAGCATACTCACAGCCGATAACTCCAGCACCAAGTACGACCATGCTTTCTGGTAATTCGTCCCAGTCATGTATGCCGTCACTGGTCACGATTGTTTTTTCATCAATAGGGATGTGAGGGAGGTAACGAGGCTTGCTACCTGTGGCAAGTATGATGTTTTTGGCGTAAACGGTTTCTTGTTCTCCGTTTTTATCGGTAATCTCTACTTCGTTTTTAGTGATTAGTTTTCCTTTTCCGTATTTCTGAAAGAATATGTCACGATATCCTACGTTTTTTAGTTCGTTTAGGTGGTGTTCTAATTGTGTACCTCGCTCTTTGATTGCGTTGTTAAGTTCTTTTTTTACTTGCTCGTAGTCAAGTTTGAAATCTCCACAAGTAGAGTATTTTTTTACGCGTTTTTGTGCTAAATTTACATCTTTAGATAGTTCCCACATAGTTTTGGACGACAGTACTCCGTTGTATAAACCTGCCCCACCAATCTTTTCTTGTTCTATTAATAAAGTCTTGAGACTAAAATCCATAGCTCTCATTGCCGCAGCATAACCTGCAGGACCTCCACCAATAATTACAACATCGTATTTTTCCATTCTTTTCCTAAATTTCAGACGATTCTAAAAGTACGAAAAAAATATGTGTAGACAATGTTTTCGTAAAAATACTATTGAATTATCACTTGCTAGATAGTCTTCTGCTACTAGTGTTGGCTTAGGGATTGACGTGGAAATCCTTTCCGATTTTTTTTCGGGAAGATTGAGAACAAAAAGCCCGACCTCACGAACTTTTTTCGGTGAGTGTGGGAAGTCCCAAAACAAAAAGATAGTTTGTTTGAGCGTATTGTGATTAATTATAGTTACTTTTCTGTTTGTATGAAAAAAGTAATTAAGATAGCTAAGAAAATATTTTTAGGATTACTGTCGTTAATGGCGGTAGCAGTGTTTTTTGGCTATGTTTTCGAAGATGATATTGTTTCTTTTTTTAAGCGAGAAGCGTCTAAGCAACTTAATGCTACGGTAGATGCTCGGGTACGGTTTTCTGTTTGGAAGGATTTGCCAAATGTGAGTATAGAGCTTGAGAATCCTGTGATTTTGGATGCGATAAAAGGAAGTAAAGATACACTTTTGAAGGCTGATGAAGTTTTTTTGTCTTTTGATATTTTTAAGTTACTCCGAAAGGAGTTTGTGATTAATCAAATCTCGGTAATTGGTGGGGATATTTACTTGAAGATAGATGAGCAGGGAAATAATAATTATACGATTCTCAAGTCTAAATCTGATACGACCAAAAAGGCGAGTATGAGTTTGGAGTTGGAAAAAATAATTTTACAGCAAGTTCATATTCATTATATTAATCAAAGTGTGGCTAATAATCATGAGTTTGATGTGCATTATGCAGAGGCTGATTTATTACTTAATGATAGTTTGGTGAATATTTCTTTGGCTGGAGAGATGTATATAGACCATATACGTGTAGGAGAACAGGAGTTTATTGATGAGAAAGAGATAAAGTTGAACGCTAGTTGTCAGTATGTTTTTAATCAAAATATTTTTGTATTGGGGAAGTCTGATGTACAGGTAAATGGTGCGGATTTTAGTGTAGATGGCAAGGTCAAGAGTAAAGATAAGTATATAGATTTTGCTTTTGAAGCGAAAAAGAATAGCATCAAAAATATTGTAGCACTGCTGCCTAAGCATGTTGCCGATGAGTTGGGTGCATATAATAGCGAAGGACAAGTGACCTTTATAGGGCAAGTAAAAGGGGAGTACGGTAAACAATCGAGTCCTGAGATTGTTGTTCAATTTGGTTGTGAGAATACCTCTATTTATCATCCTGTTACACATAAAAAAATAACGGATGTGTACATGAAAGGTGAGTACAGTAATGGGAGTAAACACCAATCAAGTACGTCTTATGTGAAGATTTTTGGGCTGAAGGGGAAGTTGGACGGTAATAATTTTAAGGCAAATATACGGGTGGAGGATTTTAATAATCCTTATTTGACACTTGATTTACAGGCAAATGTATCAGTAAAGTCTTTGTTGGATTTCTACCCGATAGAAGGGCTAAATGTGAGTGCTGGGAAGTTGGCTTTGGATTTAGATTTTAAGGGAAGAATTTATCATCTTAAGTCTAAAGATTTTTTGAACAAAGTAAAATCTAAGGGTTCGTTACAATTAGATGGCTTGAGTTTTAGAACGAGTATTAACAAATTGGCGTATAAAAATTTTACAGGAAAATGTATTTTTAATAATAACAACCTTGGTGTTACGGGGTTGAGAGGGCAAATAGGGAAAAGTAACTTTAAAACATCAGGATTTTTTAGGCACTTTTTTAGCTATTTGTTATTAGATAGACACCTTTTAGAGATTCAAGCAGACTTTGAGTCTGATTTTTTAGACCTAGACGAATTGTTGGCGGTAGGAGATAAAAGTACGGAAAAATCAGAAGTAAAGTATAAGTTCTCACTCGATCAGAAGCTTGTGGCTGCTTGCAATATCAAGGTGAAACAATTAAAATTCAGAAAGTTTAAAGGAAAAGATATAGCGAAAGACTTAAAAGGAGAAATCTTTATCAAACATGGTAAAATACGCTATAAAGATGTGTCAGGAAAAATAGCAGAAGGACAAGTTGTACTAAATGGAGAAATAGATGCAAGTAAAACCAATCAAGTATTAGTAAATAACCATGTTAGTTTTAAGCAATTGAATGTTTCTAAAGCATTATTTTTATTAGAAAATTTTGGACAAACTTTTTTGACAGATAAAAACTTGAAAGGTGACTTGACAGCAGGAGTTAATTTGTTTTTGTCTTTTGATCAACATCTCAAGCTAGATTTAAGTAGGTTAGAGAGTACAATCAAAATGGAAATAAGTAATGGGGAGTTAAAAGATTTTGAACAGCTGGAAGAGCTTGGAAAGGTTTTGGCTAAATACAAACTTACTAAATACCTAAAATCTCAAAATCTGAATTATATTAAGTTTGATAAACTATCAAATACTATTTTTATCAAAAAAGAAGTGATTATGATACCCCAAATGCAGATTGGAACCAGTGCTTCTAGTGATATTACGCTTAATGGTACGCATCAATTTAACAATAAATTTGATTATAACATGAGCTTCCCGCTGGTGAATTACAAAAGACAAAACAGGAGGATAGATAGAGGGATTGCCCCAAATGGTAACGATAATAAGCTACACGTTTTTGTAAAAGTATACGGAACTCCAGATAATTATAAAGTTGATTATGATGAAAAAGCAATATTGAAATCGGTAAGTAAACAAGTGCTTCCAGATTTCAAACTGGAGAATGTGTTTAAAAAAGACACCTTGCCAGACGTGGGGCATTACTTAGAAGTAGATACGACAGAGTTGATATTTTTGGATGATTTTTAAAATAAATTTTGGGCGTGTCATTTTCTCCTAAAAAAGGAGAAAAATGTCGGGCTATACGTTCCCAATCTTCCCGATAAAAAATCGGGAAGGATTTCCACTGCTATCCCTTACGCAGACCTCTATAAGAAAATAATAATACTTACATAGGTGGCTACTTCTTTGTGCATGTAGGATAATTTTATATTTTTGTAGGGTATTATTTTAGAGAAAAAAATCTGATGATTAAAATTACACTTCCCGACGGGTCAGTTAGAGAATATGAAGCTGGAGTAACTAGCTTGGATATTGCAAGGAGTATTAGCGAGGGGTTAGCAAGAAATGTATTGTCTGCCAAAGTAGATGGAGCAGTTTGGGATGCTAATCGTTCAATTAGGCAAGATTCTAAAGTACAGTTACTTACATGGAGTGATTTAGACGGGAAGGCAACTTTTTGGCACTCTTCAGCACACTTAATGGCAGAAGCATTAGAGGCACTGTATCCAGGAGTAAAGTTAGGGATTGGTCCAGCAGTAGAAACAGGTTTCTATTACGATGTAGATTTTGGTGATCACGAGTTTTCTTCTCATGAGTTAGAAGCAATAGAGAAAAAAATGACTGAGCTTGCTCGTCAAAAAAATAAATATATCAGAGAAGATATTTCTAAAAGTGATGCAGTTAGTTATTTCCAGAAAAAAGGAGATGAGTACAAATTAGAATTATTAGAAGATTTAGAAGACGGTAGTATTACTTTTTATCATCAAGGAGGTTTTACGGATTTGTGCAGAGGACCGCATATTCCGAGTACAGGGTTTATAAAGGCTATTAAATTAACTACAGTAGCAGGTTCGTACTGGAGAGGTGACGAAAAGCGTAAAATGATGACTCGTATATATGGAGTCACTTTTCCTAAGCAAAAAGAGCTCACGGAATACTTGACAATGATGGAAGAGGCTAAAAAGCGTGATCATCGTAAATTAGGTAAAGAATTAGGCTTGTTTGCATTTTCAGAAAAAGTAGGGATGGGGCTTCCTTTGTGGTTGCCAAAAGGAGCTCAATTGCGTGAGCGACTAACGGACTTTTTAAAGAAAGCACAACTCAAAGCAGGGTATCAACAAGTAATTACCCCACATATAGGTAATAAGAATTTATACATCACTTCTGGTCATTACGAAAAGTACGGGGCAGATTCTTTTCAGCCAATCCAGACTCCTTCAGAGGACGAAGAGTACCTATTGAAGCCGATGAATTGTCCTCATCACTGCGAAATTTATAAAACATCGCCTAAGTCATACCGTGACTTACCACTTCGCTTAGCAGAGTTTGGTACAGTGTATCGCTATGAGCAGAGTGGGGAACTACATGGTTTAACTAGAGTGAGAAGTTTTACGCAGGATGACGCTCATATCTTTTGTAGAAAAGACCAAGTAAAAGAAGAGTTTTTGAAAGTAATTGACTTGGTGTTGTATGTCTTCAAAGTATTTGGGTTTGATGATTTTTCCGCACAGATTTCATTAAGAGACCCTAATAATAAAGGGAAATACTTTGGTTCGGATGCTGATTGGGAGGTAGCACAAGCTGCCATTATAGAGGCTTCTGCCGAAAAGGAATTAGATACTATTACTGAAGAAGGAGAAGCAGCATTTTATGGTCCTAAGTTGGATTTTATGGTGAGGGATGCTTTGGGTAGAAAATGGCAATTAGGGACTATACAAGTGGATTATCAACTCCCTTCTCGTTTTGAGTTAGAGTATACAGGTTCAGATAATCAAAAACATTGCCCTGTAATTATTCATCGAGCACCATTTGGTTCTTTAGAACGATTTGTAGCTATATTAATCGAGCATTGTGCAGGAAACTTCCCGTTGTGGTTAGCCCCAGAGCAAGTAGCTATTTTGCCTATTTCCGAAAAATATCATGATTACGCCACTGAATTAAAATCAATACTAATGGCAGAAGATATTTCGGCTACGGTAGATGAGCGTGCAGAAAAAATTGGAAAGAAAATTAGAGACGCAGAGATAAAAAAAGTGCCTTATATGCTTATTGTAGGTGAAAAAGAAGTTGAAAAGGGTGAGGTGTCTGTAAGAAGAAAAGGAAAAGGGGATTTAGGGACAGTACTTGTAAAAGAGTTTGTGAAACAATTTCAAGAAGAAATTAATAAAGAAATTGCCTAATTCTTTCATTAGAAAATAAAAAATCGCATATTTGCGAACTTGAAAAAGAAGTGTAACTTAAACGTTTATTACAATTAAGAGGAGAAAAAAATTTGTACGTAGAGTAAGAGAGGAAGAACCTTTTTTAGTTAATGAAAAAATTATTCGTATTCAAGAAGTACGTGTAGTAGGAGAAGCTGTTGAACCTGGGGTTTATCAAATAGATAAAGCCAGAGAATTGGCTAAGGCCGAAGAGTTGGACTTAGTGTTGATATCACCTAAAGCTAATCCTCCTGTATGCCGTGTTACAGATTATTCTAAGTTCAAGTATGAACACAAAAAAAAGCAAAAGGAATTAAAAGCTAGAGCTCATAAAACTGTAATAAAAGAAATACGTTTTGGTCCTAATACGGATGAACATGATTTTAATTTTAAACTAAAACATGCTCAAAATTTCTTATCAGAAGGGTCTAAAGTAAAAGCTTATGTACACTTTGCTGGTCGTACGATTGTTTTTAAAGAACGAGGAGAATTATTATTACTTCGTTTTGCGGAAGCTTTAGACGAATTGGCTAAAGTAGAGCAGTTACCCAAATTAGAGGGTAAAAGAATGTTCTTATACTTAGCACCAAAAACATTAAAAAAGAAAAATAAATAGCTAAACAAGATAGATTATGCCTAAAATGAAAACCAAATCTGGTGCCAAGAAGAGATTCAAGCTTACAGGTTCAGGTAAAATCAAAAGAAAACATGCTTTTAAAAGTCACATCTTGACTAAAAAGACTACAAAACAGAAACGTAATCTTACGCATTCTGGATTAGTTAATAAGACAGATGAGAACAATGTAAAGCAAATGTTAAGACTTGTATAATATAAGTCTTCGGTAATTAAAATTAACCCGATTATAGGAGCAACTAAGATTTATTGAAACATATAAACGCCTTATCGTCAAAAATTAAAAAAAGATGCCTAGATCAGTCAATCATGTAGCTTCGAGAGCTCGCCGTAAAAAGGTAATGAAGCTTGCCAAAGGATACTTTGGACGTAGAAAAAATGTATGGACAGTAGCAAAAAATGCTGTCGAAAAAGGATTAGTTTACTCATATAGAGATAGACGCAATAAGAAAAGAGAAATGAGAGCTTTGTGGATTCAGCGTATTAATGCTGGTGCACGCCAAAATGGCATCTCTTACTCTCAGTTAGCAGGGAAATTATCACAAGCAGGAGTAGAGCTTAACCGTAAAGCTTTAGCTGACCTTGCACTTAACCACCCTGAAGCATTCAAGGCGGTAGTAGACAAAGTAAAATAAAACAATTTAATAATCGCTATTTATTTAAGCCATTCGTTAATTCGAATGGCTTTTTTTATACTTTGTTGCTAGTGATAAAGTGATTAGGGTAATCAGTAATGATTCCGTAAATATCTAAGTCTTTACATCTTTGAAAGTCTGAAAAATCATTAACCGTCCACGAAATAATTTTTAATCCAGCTTGATGAGTTTGTCTTACTATATCGCTAGTTAATAAAATATGCTCGGGGTTAAGATAGGTAGGAGTAAAGTGTAGGTGTTCAAGAGATTGAACTGGTTTTTTGTTCTCTACTAGTAAACCGTAGCTCTCTGTTGGGTCTAGTTGATGTAGTTTGTTAAGTAGGGCAGTGTCAAAAGATTGTAGAATGTAAGATTGCTTCCTTTTTTTGAGAGGTTCAATTGCTTTGAGAATAATTTCGGCATATTCGCTGAGATCAGGTTGAAATTCCCCGTACCACTCTCTCTCTGATTTTATTTCTATATTGTATGTAAACTCGGGAGGTGTTAGGCTTAATGTTTTGTTAAAGACTTCTTGTAAAGTTGGTTTGTAGTGTTGGGTGTTGAGTTGATTAGGAAAATTATCTTGAGTTAATGAACCGCAGTCATATAGGGCAATTTCATCAGGAGTCATTTCGTATATATTGTGTGTTTTCTCCTCTTTCTCAGGAATTACTCCCCCATTTATATTAATGCATAAACTAGCTTTCATCCAGGGGTCGTGAGATACGATGAGAGATTTATCCTTAGCTACTACAACATCTAGCTCCAATCCGTCACAACCTAGTTCTATAGTTTTTATAAATCCTTCTATCGTGTTTTCTGGGATTAACCCTCTACATCCTCTGTGTCCTTGTATGTGCATCTTACGGTTCTATTTTTTTTAGAATAAGGTTAAGTTTTTGTTCCAAGTCTGATATCCTATTTTCGGATTGACTAGGATTAGAGAGGTGAGTGCTGTAAACACCTATGACTTTCCATAACTCATGGATGTCTGTTAAAAGTGTTGTTTCTGTTTTGTATGAGTTGTTGTCTGGGCTAAGAGTGATGTGAGAATTACTGACCCCTTTAACTCTACGCAGTACGATTCTGTTTTGTAATATTACAATGAATAAATTGTCGAGTGCAATTTTTTCCCAACTCTGCTCACTAACAATTAACCCCACGATGATGTCCCCATCTTTAATTCCAATATTATTATTAACCATGGCATCTCCCGTGTGTTCAAATGATCGGCTAGTTATATTTACTTTAATAGGGAGTGAGACACTTGGTAAGTTTTGGATAAAGTTAAGTTCTTTGTAATGGTTAGTGTAGTTTAAGGAATTGTTGCGATTGATAAAAGGAGTACTACCGTTGTTTTTTTTTGATTTTGGACTAGATTCTACTTTTCTTTCACCAACTTCGTCAAATTGAGATAAGTTATTTACCGTTAGTTCTTTTGTGAGTAGGGTATTTATAGATAGGCTAAAATAATTGGCTATTTTGATAAGCGTGTTAATTTTAGGTTCAGCCCTCCCTTCTTCATAAGCCCCTACACTTGTTCTTTTTAGATTAAATAGAGAAGCGAATTGAGTTTGATTTAACTTTTTTACTGCCCGTATTTTTTTAATATTTTTACCTATTAGAGACATCTTATCAAATTTTATGACAATACTTTTGGCTTTATTACCTATTTTTGTTATACTTGTATAGTAAATATACAGAATGACAATAAAAATGGCTAGTAAAATTCGTATAAATACTTTAAATTGACATTGATTAATGAAAAACCTTGTAGGTATGAGTGAAGAGTTTTCTAAAGTAAGAGATTGTCTGTTAGATTTAGGTTATGATATTTCTCATGAAGATGTTGATTCAGGTACTATGGTGGTGAATGACGTTTCCTCAGGACTTAATAATCTTGTACTGGGAGTTGCTGACCCTCTTTTGATATTTGAGCAATTTATATTTGAATGTCAGGTAGATTCCGTGGAAATACTCCAATCTTTACTAAAGAAAAATAGAGACATCATACACGGGGCATTTGTGTTAGACGAAACTGGTAGACGAGTGATTTTTAGGGATACTTTACAGCTTCATAATTTGGGTAAAAATGAAATAGAAGGTACAATTAATTCTTTGGGCTTACTATTGAGTGAGTATTCGGATGATTTAATAAAATTCTCGCATTTACATTAATCAATAAAAACTAAACTAAAATAAAACATGATGAATTTCTTTAAAAGACTATTTAAAATTGGACAAGCAGAAGCAAATGCAGCTTTAGATTATTTAGAAGACCCAATAAAACTAACAGAGCAAGGTGTTAGAGATCTTAAAAAGGACTTAGATAAGGCCTTACACGCTTTGGCGGAAGTAAAAGCACTAGCCATTAGGTCTAGGAATGAATCTGCTGAATACAAAATGAAGGCAGAAGATTATGAGAAAAAAGCAATTATAATTATTAAAAGAGGGCAGGATGGTGACTTGGATGCTGGTGAAGCTGATAGATTAGCAACTGAATCTTTGGCGAGAAAAAAAGAATGTTTAGCTCAAAGCGAAAGAGCACTTACAGACCAAGTTCGACAAGATGCCGCCGTAGAAAAATTAGACAGTAGCGTAAAGCGATTAAGAGGAAATATTGCAAAATGGGAAAATGAATTAAAAACATTGAAGGCAAGAGCTAAAGTGGCTAGGGCAACGAAAAATATTAATAAACAAATGGCTGATATTGATTCTTCAAGTACGGTCTCTTTATTGGAAAAAATGAAAACTAAAGTTTCGGAAGAAGAAGCTTTGGCTGAATCGTATGCTGATATCGCTAATGAAAGTAGGTCTATAGATGAAGAAATCAACAAAGCGGTGATTGATTCAGAAGTAGATGATTTATCGGATGAATTGATGGCTCTAAAGGCTAAGGTGAAGTAGGTAAAAAAATATTTATATAGATAAGCCATCATTACGAAAGTAGTGGTGGCTTTTTTTGTGAATGTTATTAAGTATCAGACTTATGTTATTGTTTAACGATAGGTTTTGAGTAGAATTATAATTGGTGTTAATCTTGTAAGTATGAAAGGTGCAAGCGAAAATATTGAGTGGGGAAGAATCGCCAGAAATCAGCCAAAAGACAGTAGGAGATGTTATTGGTGCATATAACCATTACGATAGTAGAATACATTAGAGGAGTTAAGGACAAGGAGTGAAGACCATTTCATGGGAAGTTGTGGCAACGAAATTATTGGGAACATGTCATTAGAAACGAGAAATTTCATTATAATATTTTGGAATATATAAAGAATAACCCTGAGAAGTGGGAGCAAGATAAGTTGAAGTAGTATTGTAAATAAAATAAATATTAATACTTTTGGTATGATGTCCATAGGTAAGGAGGCGTAGGGATAGTAGCAGCATCCTTTTCTTTTGTTTCATTTTATTGCGTTGTTTCTGTTAAGGAGTCGATTGAAATAAGATTTGTACTGTGAGACTGGATAAAGAAAAGATATAGCAAATAGCCCGACCGTAGGGACGCCCTAAAAATAAAAACAATAAAAAATAATTATGAGGAATTTTGAATATATAGTAGTTTTTTTAATGATTTCCATATCGTTGAGTGGGTTTTCTCAAGAAGATATAAAGTTAAGGAAGTCTAAGTATTTTGAGATTGTAGAGTCAGAGCATGATTTTGGACACGTTAAGCAGGTAGATGGAGATATTAGTTATGTTTTTCGGGTGAAAAATATAACTAAGGACACGCTTAAATTACTGGATGTAAGTGCGGAGTGTGGTTGTACTGATCCAATGATTAGTAATGAGGTGATTCTTCCTGATAGTGTGGCAGATGTTTTGGTTGTGTATGAGGCTTCTACTCATCCTAGTTATGATTTGGAAGATTTCTATAAGGTGATTACGGTGTATGGTTTGCGAGATACTTTTGAGTTGGCAATTAAGGGGTATGTGGAACCCGATTTGGCTTTGGAGGATTTTCAGAATGACAAAGAGAAGCTGTTGTTTAAGGATTATGCTTTTAACTTTGGGAATATTTACAATGATAGCTTGGTAGAGCGTCGTTTCCCTTTTTACAATGCTTATGAGAAATCGATTGTTTTGTCTGAAGTAGTTACCCCTAGTTATATTGAGTTGCGTTCTGACCCTGATACAGTGGCTACGGGCACTAAGGCGGAGTTGGTAATCACTTACAATCCGATGAAAAAATCTGAGTGGAGTTTTGTGAAAGACTTGGTGAAATTTAAGTTTTCGGAGATGAAAGAGTCTGTTACATTTGTGCAGTCGGCTACAGTGCTGGAGAGGTTTGAAGAAAATCGGAACAAGTCACTAGATCCTAAAATTTACTTAAACGTTTTAGAATTCGATATTGGTTTGGTGACAAAGGGAGATACGTTGCATTCGGAGGTTGAGATTAAAAATATTGGAAACTCTGTTTTGAAAATCAGGAAACTGGATGCTACTTGTCCTTGTGTGAAATTGAGTGAATCTAGCTTTGACTTAGGGGTAGGAGAAAGTAAAAAAGTAAAGCTTGTATTCTATACAGGTAAGAGTAGAACGGGAACTCAGAAGAAAAAGATTTATATCATCTCCAATGACCCTGAGTCATCTATTTTGACTTATCTAATAACTGGAAAGACTAGAAAAAGATACTAATATTTTTAGTAATTAAGATATAACTACCTGTTTATCTATTAGTTAGTTTGTTTTGATTAAATTCATTTTTAATTGATGGAGATTATTAAAAAATAAATTAGGGCGTGCCATTATCCTCCTGAAAAAGGAGGATAATGTCGGGTCATTCGTTCTCAATCTTCCCGAAAAAAAACGGGAAGGATTTCCACTGCTACCCCTCACGCAGTACGATGTGTTTGTTTTCTCAAGTTAAAAAAATCATCTATTAGATAAGTATTTTAAATAATACTTTCGATGTATAAAGGAATCATAATTGAGACGATTGTTATACTTAAAGAAATGAACCAGTCAAGTCAAGTATGTGGAGGGTTTTTAAAAAACTGAGAAGGCATTACTAATTTTTGTTTTTTATAGTAGTTGATGAGTTTGTACAGCCCTATGAAAAGAACAGGAGAGAAAGCTGAATAAAATTTAAAACCACCACTACAAAATTCTATCCCTATTAAAATTAAAACAATGGAGAGACTAAGGTGTATGTGGAGTTTATTGTTGGATAATAACTGGGTGTGCAGTTGAAGTACTGAAAAAGAGAGTGTATAAAAAATTGCAACAACAGACAATATATAGCTCATTATTTGACGGTGTCAGTTTTCTTTTCTAATTCGAAAAATTCAAAATCAAATTCATTTTTTTCATTTTTAAGGAATTTTTCACTTTCGATTATCTTCCAATTGTCAAAGTTTATATTGGGATAAAAAGTGTCAGCCTTTTCAAACGTTTCATTTACCTTGCTGAGGTACAACTTGTCTATTAACGAGAAAGTTTGTTTGTAAATTTCCCCACCACCAATGATGAATAGCTCGGTTTCTCCATTTTTTTTAGCGAAAGCGATACCATCTTCAATAGAAGTAAAACTGTGACACCCTTCCTCTTTGTGGTCAGGATTGCGGGTAATGATGATGGAAGTACGGTTAGGGAGTGCTCGACCAATACTCTCGTAGTTTTTACGCCCCATTAGAATGTGATGCCCTGTTGTGAGTGATTTAAATAGCTTCATATCGGCAGAAAGTCTGAATAATAAGTCTTTATTTTGTCCGATGGCGTTTTCGTTAGCTATGGCTACAATGTGTGATATAATCATAATTTATTTCCTCTTAGGTATTCTTCTGTTTTCATTCGTTTTTTCCCCTGTGCTTGTAATTCTTGTATTAAGATGCTTCCATTAGCTGTTTTGAAGCGAATATATGTTTTATTATCGCTTTCCATTGCTTGTTTAGTATTAGTGTTATCTATGCTTGCCGCAAATATTTTATGTGTTTTTCCGTTAATAACTGTCCAAGCTGCAGGGTATGGGCTAAGTCCTCTAATGAAGTTGTGCACTTCTTGACTATCTTTTGACCAATCAATTTCACAAGTTTCTTTAAATATCTTGGGTGCGTGGATGATTGATCCTTCTTGTTTGAAGGTGTTTACATCGCCTCTCTCAACCTTTTGCACTGTTTTGAGTACTAGGTCAGCTCCTTTGTTCATAAGTCGCTCATAGAGTGTTCCTACATTGTCTTCTGCTAAGATAGGTTCTCGCTCTTGCATGATAACATCTCCAGTATCTATTTTGTGTTGTAAGAAAAATGTAGTTAAGCCTGTTTCTTTTTCTCCATTGATTATTGCCCAATTGATGGGTGCGGCACCTCTATACTTGGGTAGTAGTGATCCGTGTAGGTTAAAAGTACCTATTTCTGGCATATTCCAAACAATTTCGGGGAGCATTCTAAATGCGACTACTATTTGTAAATTGGCATTGAGTGATTTTAATTTGTCTATAAATTGAGGGTCTTTTAGTTTTGTAGGTTGTAAGATGTTTAGATTATGTTTTTCGGCACATTCTTTTACTGCCGATTTACTGAGTTTACGACCTCTTCCTGCGGGTTTGTCGGGCGCTGTGATAACTCCTACAATGTTGTAACCTTCTTTTACTAGCTTATCTAGTGGGGGGACGGCAAACTCAGGAGTTCCCATATATATAATTTTCAAATCTTTCATTTTGGATACAGTAAGTATTTTCGTCTCAATAAAATATAGTTGTTAATCTCACCATGTGGGTAAGGGGAGTTTTTATCTTTTAGGTATTCTAAATATAAATCATTTCCAATCAATTGTTTTAAAAATTGTAATGAAGTAATGAAATCTTTTTCTTTCCCTTCAGTTTTATACAATTGATAATAATATTGAAAAGGGATAGGGCTGAATGATTTAGTTAATAATGTTGTATCAAGTTGTATGGCTTGATACCCATAGCAAGTTTTATTTTTGTGTTTTGGATATTTAGACATTCCAATTATAGATTTTGGAGTAAAAGTATAATTAATATTACTATCTATTGTATAAGGAATTCCTAATACGGTAAAGGGGTTATACGTGCCTCTTCCTATGCTTACGTCTGTGGGTTCTAGCAAGCATAGAGAAGGATAGATGCGGATACTGGTGTCGTTATTTAAGTTGGGAGAAGGTTTGACTGGGAGAGAATATGGAGTTTGATGTGTGTAATTTTTACAAGGGATAATAGTTAAATTACATTTTATTCCATTTTTAAGCCAAGATTCGCCGTTAATCATATTAGCAAGTTCACCTACGGTACACCCGTGTACGATTGGAATAGGATGCATACCTACAAAAGAGCGGTATTTGCTCGTGTCTAGTATTGGTCCTGCAACTATATCCCCGTTAGGGTTAGGGCGGTCGAGGATAATCATTTTTTTGTTTTGTTCGGCGCAAGCCTCCATTACATAATGCATTGTACTGATGTATGTATAGAACCGTACTCCTACATCTTGAATGTCAAAAACAATAATGTCTACGTTTTTTAGCTGACTAGGGTCAGGTTTTTTGTTTTTTCCGTAGAGAGAAATAATGGGTAGACCTGTTTTGGAATCTTTACCATTTTTGATATGTTCTCCAGCATCTGCATCACCTCTAAAACCATGTTCTGGAGCAAAAATAACTTTAATGTGAATGCCTAAAGAGAGTAAACTGTCTACTAAATGGCTGTTTTTGATTCTGCTAGTAGGGTTTACAACTAAAGCAATATTTTTATCTTTCAATAAGGGTAAGTATTGATTGGTTTGTTCTGCACCAACTTCTATTTTGGGACTAATCTTTGTTGAGTCACTATCTGTAAATACTTGTTTATCTACTGGTTTGGGAGTAGATGAGCAACTAATCATAAATATTATAAACCCGATATTCAGTATTGTACTTTTCACTTTGTATCTTAGCGAATTGAGATTAATGGTTATATTAAAAAGCTAATTTACGGAATTGAATGTATCTTATTACATCGCTAAGCGAATTCGTTTTGCACAACGGGGTTCTTTTTCAAGAATAGCGTCTAATTTGGCTGTTATCAGCATTAGTTTGGGGATAATTATCCTGATTGTAACAATAGCTATATTTTTTGGTTTCAAAAAAACCATTATTGATAAGGTTTATAACTTTGATGCAGATATTACGGTTACCAAAATCGATCATTTTAAATTGACTGATCCGCTCTCTTTGTCAAGTAAAAACCTAAGGGACGTAATCAACCTACCAATAGTAGAAAAATTTTATTCTTACGGTACAGTATTAGGAATACTTCAATCAAATGAAGAAATAGAAGGAATTGCTTTATTTGGAGTGGATACTACTTTTGATAAAGATAAGTTCATGTCTAACTACTTTGAGGGAGATTTTTTGTCTTTTAAAGACAAATCTGAGATTTTGGTGAGTACACATCTGGCTAATCGATTAGGTATTAAATTAGGTGATAGGGTCTTGTTTAATATTTTATCAAATAAAAAAATAAGACATCGTTGGCTTCATGTAAAAGGAATTTATCGTACAGATATAGAAGAAGTAGATCAAAAACGGGTAATAGGTGATCTTAATATGGTGCGTAGATTGTACCGATGGGATTCAAATAAGGTAGAAGGTATTAAGATTTCCTTAAAAGAAGGCATAGAGTTGGAACAAGCTGAGAGCTTGATTAATGATATGACAGATTATGATACTGTAACGATTAATATTAAAAATGAGTATTTGGCTTTATTTGATTGGCTCAAGATACTGGCTATTAATGTCAATTATCTAATTATCATTGTGATAGCGGTTGTATTTCTTAATATCATGTCTATTGTACTTATTCTTATCATTGAGAGATCTAGTATGATTGGAGTGCTTAAATCTTATGGTTTAACTAATTCTTCTTTACGCAAAATATTTTTGTTTGTAGTGTTGCGTATTACCTTCAAGGGGTTGCTAATAGGTAACCTAATTGCAGGAATGTTTTGTTTGATTCAAATTCATTTTCATATTATACCATTAGATCCAGCTACGTATTATATGGATAGTGTACCTATCTTGTGGTCTTGGGAGGTGTTTTTGTTGCTTAATGTTTCAGTCGTGCTTCTTGTTTCAGCGATTGTTTTTGTACCAATGCTGATTATAGGAGCTGTATCTCCTATAAAATCAATAAAGTTTGAGTAATTGACGGTTTAAAAAGCACAAAATACTTTTAAAGCTAGGTGTAATATCCTATTTTTGGTCAAATCTTATAATTTTATGAAAGTAGTAACTTTGACAGTAAACCCTGCGGTAGATAAAAGTACAACGGTAGACCGTGTAGTAGCAGAAAGTAAATTAAGATGTGATATACCAAAGTACGAGCCAGGTGGAGGTGGTATTAACGTATCACGTGCGATGAAGAAATTAGGTTATGATAGTCTATGTACATACTTCTCTGGTGGATCAGTTGGTGAAATGCTAGAAAGCTTGATAGACGCAGAAGGGGTGAAACAAAAAGTTTTTCAATTAAAAAAGCAAAGAACCAGAGAGAATTTTATTGTTGTCAATACAACAACAAATGAGCAATACCGCTTTGGAATGCCTGGACCAACGCTTACCAAAGAGGAACTAGAAGAGGTTGAAGCTTACGTAGAATCATTAGACAGTGCTACAACTTCATTTTTTGTGATTAGCGGAAGTGTACCAGTATCTGTACCGAATGATTTTTACGCAAAATTGATTAGAAAAGTAAAAAGTAAAGGAATTAAAGTGATATGTGATTCTTCTGGATCTATTTTTGAAAACGCTTTAGCAGAAGGTGTCTTCTTAATTAAACCCAATATTAAAGAGCTTTACGCTTTGGCAGGAAGAGAGTTGACTTATGGTCATGAGATTGAAAATATAGCTAGGCAATTAATCAATGAAGGTAAATGTGAACTGATTGTGGTTTCTTTAGGAGAAAAAGGTGCGATGCTTATTTCTAAAGACAATGCGTATCACGCAATACCTCCAGCAACTAACAAATTGAGTACAGTAGGAGCAGGAGATAGTATGGTGGCAGGTTTGTTGATTGGTTTATTGGAAGATTTATCGCTTGATGAAGTGATAAAAAGAGGAGTTGCGGCAGGAACTTCGGCTACGATGAATACTGGTACAGGGCTTTGTAGACCTGAAGATTATAATGCATTGCTTAAATTAATTCAGGTAAGAGACTAATAAAAACTGTTTGAAATTAAAAAAACACCATATTTTATTATTGATATGCATAGCTTCGCTTGCATCTTGCTCATTATTTAGATCAAGGTGTAAGATTGATAAGTGTCATATTTTGGCAACACATACTCATCCGTATGTGTTTGACGGTAAAAAATTTAGGGCTGCTAAAAGGAAGAAAAAAAGAGCTCACAAGATGGATAGCACTTCTTTAGCTTCTCATGACTCTACTGTTTCGGTTACTGATAGTAACCATGTAGAAGGAGATGATCATCAGAAAAAGAAGAAGAAATGGTGTAAGAAGAAGAAAAAGGAAGATAATCAAGATGTGCTAGGTCCAGACGGAGAAGTACAAGCATCTTCTAAAAAAGGATCAAAAGGAAAAAAGAATAAAAACCAAGAGGAAGAAAAGGTAGATAGAGGTTGGGAGGATGAGCTTTGGGAAGATGGAGAGATAGAAGAGGATGAAGAAGGAGAAGTTGATGAGTCTGAAGAAGAGGAAGAGAGTGTTGATGAAGATGAGCTAATAGATGCTGAAAAAGAACAACAGGATGCTGAAAAAGCATTAAAGAAGGAAGTAAAGGCAACTCAAAAATCACGTAAGCTAGAAGAAAGAAGCTCTAAAAAACAAGCCAAGGCTGCCAAAAAAGCCGAAAAAACATTAAATCGAAAATGGAGAAGTAATGTAACTCCTTGGTGGAGATGGAATCAATCGCCTAAGATTGGTGAAAAATGGAAACGTTCTAAGAAAAAATAGAAGTGTAGAAAGGTATTGTTAATTATCATCGTTTGATGAATTTTTAAAAAAAGTGGGATGATTAGTTTTTTATTGATACTACAAAAAACCTCTTTGAAGACTGAACTTTTAGTAATTTAAAATTGTTGTGATTTTAGTTTAGGAGACTAAAGAAAAAGCATGAAAAAAGTAATAGTATTGTTTGTCTTAATATTAGTGTCTAGCACAATTGTTTCTGCTCAAGAGTGGCAGACAGATATTTCTGAAGCTCATAAAAAAGCGAAAGAAAGAAATCAAAATATTGTGTTAGTTTTTTCAGGATCGGATTGGTGTGCCTCTTGTATTAGACTAGAAAGGGAAATATTGAGTAGCGATGAATTTAAAAAATATGCTAAAGAAAATGTTGTTTTGTTAAGAGCGGATTTTCCTAAAAAACAAAAAAATAAACTACCGAAAGAGCAACAAGAAAAAAATAATAAATTAGCTTTAAAATATAACCAAGAAGGGCATTTTCCACTTGTTGTAGTTTTAAATTCTGATATGAAAGTATTAGGTATAACAGGTTATAACAGTGTTAGTCCAGCAGAATATATAAAAAAACTTTCTTCATTTTAAATAGAGAAGGGTCTTGAAATCTTTATTTTTATCATTTTATTTGTTTACTATTTTTACTCTCTTTTCACAGCAAGTTTTTCGTGAGGAGGTAAAACTGATGGGCTGTAATTTTGATATTGTAGTTGTAGAAAAGGATTCTATTTTAGCTAAGTATTATATTAATATTGCTATAGATGAAATAACTCGAATAGAAAAAAAAATTTCTTCATGGGATATTAATTCGGAAACATCAAAAGTGAATCAAAATGCAGGGATTAAAGCAGTAAAAGTAAGTAAGGAGTTGTTTGATTTTATAAATCGTTCATTAGTTATATCTCAGTTAACTGATGGTGCTTTTGATATTAGTTATGCATCAATGGATAATGTTTGGAGGTTTGATGGAAGTATGAAAAAAATACCTTCTGAAGAGAAAATACATCAATCAATAAGTAAAGTAGGGTATAAAAACATTGTCTTAAATCAAGAAGAACAGACAGTGTTTTTAAAAAATAAAGGTATGAAAATTGGTTTTGGTGCAATAGGTAAAGGATATGCTGCGGATAAAACTAAAAAATTGTTAATAGCAAAAGGAGTGAAAGCAGGAATTATAAATGCTTCGGGTGACATGAATACTTGGGGGAAACAGCCTAATGGACAGGATTGGAATATTGCTATTACAAATCCAATGAATAAAAAAAAAGCATTTGCCTTGTTACCTATATCGGATAGGGCAGTAGTGACATCAGGTAATTATGAGAAGTTTTTGATGTTGAATGGGAAGAGATATTCTCATATTATTAATCCAAAAACAGGATATCCTTCTACTGGTGTTATTAGTGTTAGTGTTTTTGCATTCAGTGCAGAATTAGCCGATGCATTAGCTACATCTATTTTTGTGATGGGTGTGGAAGTAGGAATAAGTAGGGTTAATCAAATTCCAAATGTTGATTGTATCATAATAGATGATAATGGTAAAATACATAGTTCAGAAAAAATAACGATAAATGAAAAATAAGATATTAATAATATTGATACTAACGGGTTTAAGCTCTTGTGTGGCAGTTCAAGGTTTTGAGAAAATGAATATAAATGACCCTGATATGGTTTTGAAAAATAGAAAGTCTCAAAAGTTTGAGACGAGTTTTCAAACGTATAGAGAAGGATCAGCAGGTGCTAGCGGAGGGAAGTCAGGTGGCGGTTGTGGTTGTAATTAAATAGTTAGAGATGAGAATTTTATCAATAAGTGTATTGTTTTTTTGCCTTTCTATGACTATTCTGGCTCAGAAGCAACAGGATTCGGTGAAGGTGTACAAAAAAAGAGTATTAAATAATGCCGAAATTGGTTTATTAACAAGCGTTTATACTCAAGATGGAAACAATGCGGCAGTTACTGGTGGGATGGGATCGGAGAAATTATATGATATAGCAACAAATATAAATATTCTAATTCCTGTAAAAGAGGATAATATACTTTCAATAGACGGAACAGTTTCTGCATATAGTTCGGCATCGTCAAGTAATTTAGATCCTTTTTTTAGAACTGTTTTTAATGGAGAATCAAAATTGACAGGTACACCTTGGGTTGAGTCTTCTGGTGCTTCTGCTTCGGATGTGTGGGGAAACGTAAATGTAGGAGGTAGCCATTATTCGGATAGTAGAGATGATATATATAAAGCGAATATTCATTTTTCTTCTGAATATGATTATATTTCTTTTGGATCTGATATAGGGGTTACTAAATTACTTAATAAAAAGAATACAGAGTTGAGTATAGGAGCAAGTGTTTTTTTGGATACTTGGAATCCTCAATATCCTAAAGAAATTAAAACGTATAAAGGTGATTTGAGTAGTGGTTTCTTTAATGGGGTGGAAGTTTATAATGATGCAGGGCTTGTTATAGATAAAAGTAGTGCTAATGCTTGGAAGCCATTAAGGCGTGATTTGATAAAGGATAAAAATAGAAATACATATTCGTTGTCGTTAAGCTGTTCTCAAATATTGAACAGGAATACTCAGGTTTCTGTATTTTCGGATATAACGTATCAAAATGGTTGGTTGGCTAATCCTATGCAAAGGGTCTATTTTGCCGATAGGAATGATTTTTATGTAGGAAATTCTTCAGAGATACCAAATTATTCTAATCCGTCTAGTCAAGGTGTGTTTCAATTGGCTGATGATATAGAAAGGTTGCCGAGTAGTAGGTTGAAAATCCCTATAGGTATTAGGTTGAATTATTTTGTAAATGAGTTTCTTGTTGTAAGGACTTATTATCGATATTATTTTGATGATTGGGGGATTCAGTCTAATACATTTAATGTTGAGTTACCGATTAAAATAGGTGGTAAATTTACTGTGTATCCAAGTTATAGGTTTTATAATCAAACAGCGACAGATTATTTTGCTCCATTTGAAAAACATTTGTCAACAGATAAATTTTATACTTCTGATTATGATTTGTCAAAAATCATAGCTAATCAATTGGGTATGGGGGTGAAGTATACGGATGTTTTTTTGAAAAGTATATTGTGGAATTTTGGTTTGAAAAATATTACATTAAATTATAATTATTATCGTAGAAATAATGGTATTAGAGCACATATATTGTCGTTAGGGACTCATGTTATTTTTAAATAGAAATTTGAAATTGATAAAAAATCCATAGCTACGCTATGGGTTGCGTGAGGGATTGACGTGTAAATCCTTCCTGATTTTTTATCAGGAAGATTGGGAACAAAAAGCCCGACCCAGAGCGGAGTAGCGATGGGACACGTCCTAATTCTTGATTTATTCCTGAATTGTATCCAATGCTTTAATAAGCCTCTCTACTATCTCTATGCTATGAGCAGGAAAGTTGGCAATACGGATTTGTGTAGTTTTATTCTTACCATATCCAGCACCAATTGTTATGTCTTGTGTAGCAAGGTATTTGTTGAGTTCACTAGCAGGGATAGTTGTGTCGGCTACAATTACGGTTTGTGAGCGGTGTTTTACTTCTTTTACTCCATAGTCTAGGTAGGGACATTTCTCTATGAAATCGTAAAGCATTTCAGCTTTTTTGTCGGTTTCTTCTCGAAGTATCTGTACTGTTTTTTTGTTCATTGCTTCGGCTACTCTGCCAAGTAAGTAAATACCTAACACATTGGGGGTAGAGGGGGTTTGGTGGCTAGTGGATTTGCCGAGTAATTCTGGGATACTGTGATGAGATCCTAAAGTGCCTAATGCTTTTTTTACTTTATCACTTTTCTGAATACAGCGGTCATTTACTAGCCAAACTCCTAGTCCTGCGGGTAATCCAAAGCATTTTTGAACTGAAAAAAAGGCGGTATCAATTTGGTTGAAATCAATTTTAGGATAGGGGAGAGAGGATACTACATCTACAGCTATCAAAGCTTCTGGGAATTGTTTCCTAGTCTCATAAATATCTTCTAGTGAGGTAGATACGCCTGTGCTTGTTTCGTTATGAGTAAAGGTTATGAGTTCGGTATTGGATGGGATACTGGCTTTTGGATTGTCAAAACCTTCTCCTGCTGGTACTTCTGTTTTTGTAACACTTTTATTCAAAGCTTCTCCGTAGCTAAAAAACTTTTTTGAGAAAGACCCATTTACAAAATGATGACTTTTTTCTATCACGCAATTATTAAAAATTCTTTCCCAAGACTCACTTGCTGAGCCTAAAAAGAATACATGATAATTGTCTGGAAGCGAAATCAATTGACGAAGTTCGTCTATTGTTTTTTTGTGAATTGCTATGTATTCCTTGCTTCTGTGTGATATAGAGCAAATGTCTTGTGATAGTGCGTCTGCAATAAAAGAATCCATCTCAGGGTATAGCTGAGATGGACCAGGTCCAAAGTAAGTGAGTTTACTCATTTAGTATAAGATTCTAGATTTGATTGTTCCGTCAATTTTTTTCAATTTTTTTACTACGTCGTCACTGTGGGTGGTGTTTACGTCAGTAATTACATAGCCAATCCCTTCTACTGTTTTGAGGTATTGTCCCAATACGTTACAATCAGAGTCTGCCAATATATTATTGATTTGGGCTAAAATACCTGGTACACTATTATGTATGTGCATCAATCGGTGGGCATTTTTGAGTATAGGTAATTGTATATTTGGAAAGTTTACACTTGTATCCGTACTACCAGTGTCTATATAGCTAATGAGCTTGTTGGGTACAAAATTACCGATATGCACTTGTGCTTCGGCAGTACTACCACCAATATGCGGGGTAAGAATCACGTTTTTAGTGCCTTGTAATTCAGATACAAAAGCTTCGGCATTATTTTTTGGCTCTGTCGGAAATACATCTACACCAGCACCTAATAGTTTTCCGTTGTTTAGATTTTTGACTAGCTCATCAATTACTACAACAGGGCCACGGCTTAGGTTAAGCAGGTATGAGCCATCTTTCATTGCGTCAAATTCATCTTTTCCAAAGAATTGTTTGTTAGAAGGTCTTCCGTCTACGTGTAAAGATACTACGTCAACTTTTTCTAAAAGCTCATTTAGGCTAGAGCAACGAGTAGCATTACCTAAAGCAAGTTTATCTACGATGTCATAAAAATATACGTCCATTCCCATTGCTTCCGCTAATACAGAAAGCTGGCATCCAATGTTTCCATATCCTATAATACCTAGTTTTTTGCTTCTAATTTCGTAGGCATGAGTAGCAGATTTGTCCCATTTACCAGTGTGCATTGCACTGATTTTGTCAGGAAGGTTTCTAAGTAACATAACAATTTCTCCTATTGCTAGCTCTACAACTGATCTAGTGTTAGAGTAAGGAGCGTTAAATACCGCAACCCCTTTTTTGAGTGCTGCGTCTAAGTCAATTTGATTTGTACCAATACAAAAAGCTCCAATAGCCATAAGTTTATCGGCATTTTCTAATACTTTGGCAGTTACATTTGTTTTAGAACGAAGTCCAAGAATATGAACACCTTTGATTCTTTCAGAAAGTTCTTTTTCGTCTAAAGCACCAGTAAGTAGCTCTACATCAAATCCGTCGTTGGCAAATAGTGCTTTGGCATCTGGGTGAACGTTTTCAAGTAAAAGAACCTTGATTTTATGTTTTGGGTATGATAATTTTTGTACTGTCATAGTTATTCACTTAATGAGTGTAATGATTTGGTCAAATGAGTTGGTGATATGGTCTGCCACTGCTGTTACTTTATCTCTAGAAATGTTTTCTGTGAAAGCACAGAATATAGTAGCCATTCCACTTTTTTTGATTTCGTAATCGGTGTATCCATCACCGATAGCGATAACATTGTTGTTGTTTGCTAAGTTCAATGATTTTACAACCTTGATTTTACCTCCATTACCAGCTAAAGGGTTGTTGTTGTCTACTCCAATGATGTTTCCTTGGTTGTCAAACTCAAAGGTATTGGCATATACATGTGATGCTTCTATATTATATTCGGCAACTACTGGTGCAATTATTTCTTTAAAACCACTTGAGACGATATAAATATCATCAGCGTTTTCTTCTACAAAGCTTCTGTTTCGAACAAAAGAATCTGATATTTCTTCTTTAAGTTGCTCAACGAGTTTGGCTATAAGCGTTTTGTCAGATTTTAATAAAGCAATTCTTTCTGATAGAGACTCTGCAAAAGAAATGTCTCCGTTCATCCCTTGGTCAGTAATGGAGCTAATCTTATTTACAATTACATCTTTGTCGGGATGATTTTCTAAAGACACTTCGGCTAATTTATCAAGCGATTCTATTTTGATAAAAGTGCTGTCAAAGTCTATTATAAGTGTCGTGTTATTCATGTGATTGCTCATCGTTTACTAAGGCTTGTAAATTTCTTAATTTTTTGACGAAATAATAAATTATTTAAACTAAAATATTAACAAATGAGGAATAAATTTAATTTCTGTCTAATATCTCTTTTACATCTGAATTTTGATTAGGTGTTTTTTTGAGGGCTACTTGTTTTTTTAAATTTTAATACCAATTACCAATACATCATCAGTTTGAGTTTCTTTTCCCTTCCATTGGCTCAACTCATTGTCTAAATGTTTTTTTTGTTCTTCTGGAGAGAGTTTATGAATTTCTAATAATTTTTTTCTGAATCGGGTAATCATGTATTTTCTTTTACTAGCTTCACCAAATTGATCTGCAAATCCATCCGAAAAGATATAAATACAATCATTTTTTTGTAATTTTATTTCTTGAGCTTCAAAATGAATAGGTTTGTCAGAGAATAATGTGCCTATACTTTGTTTGTTGGTTTTGTAGCGATTTATTTCTCCTTCTCGGATAAGGATTAATGGATTTTTTGCTCCCGAAAATCGCAATACATTATTATTGAAATCAAATGCACATAATACTAAATCCATTCCATCATTAATTCCTATTTCTTTTTCATTACTATGTAATATTAGGTTGATTTCATCATTGAGAAAGTTGAGTAATTTGCAAGGACTAGTTATATTTTTCTCAAAGAGACCTTTGTTAAGTAAATTGTTACAAATAAAGGTTAGGAAAGCTCCTGGTACACCATGTCCTGTACAGTCTATAGCTGCGATATATGTAATGTCGTTTTGATGAGCAAACCAATAAAAATCACCACTTACAATGTCTTTTGGTTTATAAAGTACAAAGTTTTTTGGAATTGAATTATTTATCTTTTCTGATTGAGGAAGAATTTTCTTTTGGATATGCTTAGCATAGATAATACTATCAGTTATTCGTTGATGATTGTGTTCTATTTCAATGTTTTGTTGATGTAGAACAGTATTTTTCATTTTTATTTCTTCATTTTTTGTGTTAATTTCTTCAATAGTTTCTTCTACAATTTGTTTTTCTTTGACTAACATCTGTTGAGCTAAAAAATTCCATCTCGAAAAATTCTCTAAAAGATAAGAGGCACCAGCAATGGATAAGTAGGTAGCAAATAAAAACATTACACTATTAATAAACAATATAGGGTGATTGTATTTGACCGCTGTAGATAGCATCTCGTTATAAAAAACAGAGATGAAGATGTATATTGCACTCACTAGTGTTAGATTTATGATGGTTGCCTTAAAGCGTATTCGCATAACAATAACAAGTGTCATAATGAGTAAAATACCATAATAGTATTGGGTATGGGCTAGCTCTTGAGGTGAGCTAATAGCTATCATAGCAATGACAGTTAGGGATAAAAAAAAGTTGGATAAAAAAGCAAGTGTTTGAAACCTCTTGATTGCAATTGGTTTGAAGGTAAGGTAAAAAGCAATCAAAAGAGTAGGCAGTTGTATGAAAAATCGAATTCTCCAAACAATGTCTTTATGGATAGGAATCATACGAACATCTAAAGAAGAAAAAAGAACCGTAGTAGTGAAAGCTGTGGCGAGTAGTGTGATTTGCAAAAAAATGATAGATTTACGATTGTAATCATCTAAAAAATGTGCTTCTGTGGCTTCGTCAAATTTTGGAAAAAAGAGATGAGTAATATGGTTTTCGCTTTCTTTCACTTTACACTCACAAGGTAGGGGGGATTATTGTTTAATAAAATAAGGTGTGCTATCTCTCTTGCGAAAATTTTATGTTTAAACTACGTTCAAAGTATTTGATTTGTTTTATTTCTTTAGGGGTTACAAGTACTAGAGATGTGCCATATCCACCCGCACGAGCAGTTCTTCCACTTCTGTGGGTATAAAACTCATCTTTTGAGGGTAATTGATAGTGGATGACATAAGTGAGTCCTTCTACGTCAATTCCTCTGGCGGCAATGTCGGTAGCGATTAATATTTGTAAAGTTTTTTTCTTGAATGCCCTCATTACTTTACTTCGGTCTTTTTGAAGTAAGTCTCCGTGAAGTCCGTTAGCGTTAATGCCTTTGGCTTGGAGTTGCTCTGTTAGTTTCTTTGTCGCATCTTTTGTTTTACAAAAAATGAGTCCTTGTTCGTTAGGTTTTGTTTTTAAAAACGATAGAACGACACGAGTTTTATCACCTTCGTCGCAAATAACATATTTATGATCAATGTTTTTATTTACGCCACTTTTCCCACCAATTTCTAACTTTGTAGCAGATGGTGAGAGGTGTTGCTTGACCATCATATTGATACCTTGTGGCATGGTAGCAGAGAATAGCCATTTATTTTTGACATGAGGTACAAAATTCAAAATTCGCTCTAGGATTTTTCTGAATCCCATATTTAACATTTCGTCAGCTTCGTCAAGGATGACTACTTGTACATGACTGAGATCGATTGCCTTTCGTTCTACTAAGTCAATGAGTCTACCTGGTGTGGCTACAATGATGTGTGTAGTGCGTTGTAAGTTACGTAATTGTAATTCTAGTTTTGGTCCTCCGTATACTGTTTCGGTAAATATTTTGTCACTATATTTGGTAAACCTGAAGAGTTGTTTAGAGATTTGCAATCCTAATTCTCTTGTTGGGCAGAGTACTAATCCTTGTATTTTGTCACTTTTAGGATTAATTCGTTGTAATAAAGGGAGTCCGAATGCAGCAGTTTTTCCTGTCCCTGTTTGTGCTTGGCAAATAAAGTCGCCATCTCCTTGTAGTAATAGGGGAATAGCTTTTTGTTGTACTTCGGTTGGTTTTATGATTTTAAGCTCATCTAAGCCTTTTACGAAACTTTTGTCTATGCCTAATGTTAAGAAATCTTCCAAGGTGTCTTTTTTATGTTAGTTGGCAAAGTTATGGAATATAAGTACTGATTCCTATGTTTTCAGGTCAGGGGTGCTATTTTTGTTTCTGACCAAGCGGCGGCTTAGGGATTGTAGTGGAAATCCTTTTTTGTTTTTATCATACTAATCTTGGCGAACGGTGGAAGCCCCAAAATGTTTTTTTTAGTATCTTGTTTCTTTTTTGTTGAAAATAGATTGTAAGAATAGGCATGTATGCAAAAACATTTTTATACCTTAAGAGAGATTAAAAAAAATACTGTTATGAAAAGTACACGAATAGAACACGATTTTTTAGGAGAAAGAGAGATTTCTGATGATAAGTATTATGGTATCCAGACGCTTAGGGCGATAGAAAATTTTCCTATAACAGGAATCCCTATTTCGCATAACTCGGGGCTTATTCAAGCTTTTGCGATGGTTAAGAAGGCTTGTGCTCAAACAAATGAAGATTTAGGTGTACTTGATGTTAAGGTTTCAAAAGCAATACAAGATGCTTCTGATGTTTTGGTTGCTGGTGAGTTGATTGATCAATTTCCTGTTGATATGATACAGGGTGGAGCGGGTACGTCAACTAATATGAATGTAAATGAAGTAATTGCCAATAAGGCTTTGGAGCTTATTGGGTACAAAAAGGGTGAGTATGATGTTATTCATCCAAATAATCACGTGAATTGCTCTCAATCGACCAATGATACTTACCCTACTGCATTTCGCTTGGCTTTGTATAATGGGATTAATAATTTGATTGATGCTTTAAGAGCATTAGAGAAAGCTTTTGAGGTGAAAGGGGAGGAGTTTAAGGATGTTTTGAAAATGGGTAGAACGCAGTTGCAGGATGCTGTTCCGATGGCTTTAGGAGACGAGTTTCATGCTTTTTCTGTTACTTTAGATGATGATATTAAGTGCTTAAAAGATGCACGAGACCTTTTGTTGGAAATGAATTTGGGGGCTACGGCTATCGGGACAACGATTAATGCTCCTGAGGGTTATCCTGAACTGTCTATCAAGAAATTGATTGAAATCACTGGTTTACCCTTGTTCTTAGCACCAAATTTGATTGAGCAAACTTCTGATACTGGAGCTTACGTACAGATTAGCGGCGTGTTGAAAAGGGTGGCAACTAAGTTATCCAAAATTTGTAATGATTTGCGTTTACTTTCTTCAGGACCTAGGGCTGGGTTCAATGAGATTAATTTACCTCGTATGCAACCAGGGTCTTCTATTATGCCTGGGAAGGTGAATCCTGTTATTCCAGAGGTAGTGAACCAAGTTTGTTATTTGGTTATTGGGAACGATGTTACGATTACGATGGCTGCCGAAGCTGGGCAATTACAACTAAATGTAATGGAACCTGTGATGTCGTACGCTATTTTTCAATCTACCGATACAATGACTAATGCCATTCATACTTTGATAGATAGGTGTGTGGTAGGGATTACGGCAAATGAAGACGTTTGTGCGGCCAATGTTGCTAATAGTGTAGGTGTCGTAACGGCTTTAAATCCTGTCTTGGGGTATGAGAAATGTTCTGAAATAGCAAAAGAGGCTTTTAGGACTGGTAAAAGGGTGTATGATATTGTATTGGAAAAAGGTTGGATAGATAAAGAGAAATTAGATATTATCTTCTCTTCAGAAAACCTTAAGAACCCTAAGTTTATTAAATAGGTGAAAAATTAGGGCAATCCCTATGGGGCAGGCTATTCACTGTATCTTTTTTATTTGTTATTGTTTTAGGATAAAAAAAGGATGTCGTTTCTATCCCTATTGCACAAAAAAAGGTCAAGAAATTATTTCTTGACCTTTTTTTGAATTAGGAATTAGGTCTAATGCTGACTACCACCATTAAACTCTAAGAATAACTCATTACCCATATCCATTAATAGTAATATACTATTCTTTTCTCCGTTCATATTGAGGTTAAATTGAGATTTAGTTTCCCCGTTATAGTAGTTGGATGTCATTGATATATTGTTGAACAAATCTTGGAATTTTTGTAAAACCATACCACTAGAGCCTGTTGGTCTTGCATCTCCTAATAAGTTGATGGCTTGAGCAATGTCAAAATATCCTGCACTGATATTGCCAAATGCCAAATCATACACTTTTCCAGATACTGGGTTTTCTACCATTTTGCCTGTGATAAAGGTTTTGGTTAGAAAGTCTTTGTCGTTAGACAAACAAAATATATTATCTTTCACTGCAAAGTAGAAATTAATACCATTGTCAAACGGAATCGGTAAAGCATAATAACCATCTTCTTTATTAAGCTTTTCGTTAGAGACTAACGTGTCTAGTATTTGAATCAATAGTTGAGGTGCATTGGATGTAGCAAAAGTCCTGAAGTTAGGAATATTGATTGAACGTGTTTTTTTTACGGATTTATATTCGTAATCACCATCTTCATTTTCTATATAATCATGTGTAAGAAAGGTATCTATAACAGCTTGAGAACCTGTGTACGCTAATAAGAAATCGCCTTTAAATATGTTCCATAGGTTTTCTTCAGTAAGATTATATGCCGTTAGTACCGAATCCATAGCGTGCTGCAAAGTGTCTGCTTTTTGTACATAAAGAGAGTCTTTTAGTGTTTTTAATTGTTTAGAAAGTTCTTTCTTTTTATCATAATCATTCCATTTTAATGTGTCTCGTTGCTCTTTGAGATGGATAACAGAAGAGTCATTTTCTAACAATACCAATTTAAGTACATCTTGAAAATAGCTTTGCACACTATCAGCAATTTCTTGTGTTTCAGAGTTATATTCCATCGCTCTCATCTTTTTGATGTCTGTAGCAAATGATAATATACCATACACTTGATTATGAGGAAGGTATTGTCTGAATTTACTGTTTACTCGCTCATTTTGTAATAGGTCGCTAAATTGTCTCTGGGATTTCATTATAGTACTTGTTTGAGTATAACCAATTGTTCCATTATCAAAGTTAAGCCCTAATGTAGAACTTTGGTCTTCTAGGTTAAATAAAGAGAGTATGCGTGAAGGGTTCAGCTCTTTAGGGAAATCATCTCCTTTGAACTCTTTGGCTAAAACTTTTTTGTAAACACCTAAAAGAGGAGCAATCTTTAAAAGATAAGTGATGTCATTACCCGTACTAAGTGCTTTTTTTGCAGTAACATCACCAATAATAGATGTTGTACTTGATTGAGTCATAAATTGGTTCAATTCGGAAAGTGTTTTTTCTTTATTTGTAGAAAGCATTAACACAAGATTTTTTTTATCCCAGCCTATTACAACTCCATTGTCAAGGTAGTATTTGTAACCATTTTCTTGTTCTACAAAATCAATAAATTTTTCTTTCATTGTTTGCACCATTAATTTTTCAAACTTCTTTCCTGATTTTAATGGGACAATAAACCCATTGGTGAAATTCATGTCTCTAACACTTTTTCCAGCGGTATCCACTTTAAGGAAATAGACAGAGGCAGGATTAATCGCTAATCCGTAAGATTTTGGGTTTTTATATAGTTTTTTTAGAATTGTACTGTCTTTTCCCATGTCCTTTTTCATCATCTTATAGGCATACTGTACCATTTCGTAAGACTTAAATTGATCAGTGCTGACTTTGTCGAGAAAATGCTCAAAGTTAAATGACATGACAATCATGGCATCTTTAGGTACTTTTAATAAAGTTTTTTCGGAAGGTTGAGCAAAAGCAATGAAACTTGTAAGAGATATAAGTGTTAGGGTGCTAAAAATCTTTTTCATTCGAAGTTTAATTTTAATTGGTTGAGTTTATTTGTGTTAATTAATTCCTCTATCGTAACTTGATTAAGTACTGATTTGTGAGATGTTGCTAATCTAGTTTTTGGATTTGAAATGTTTGTGATTTCAGTTTTGGTTTTGACTATTGTTGTGAACCTACCTTTATCTATTCCGTATAGAGATAATAATGTTTTGTGTTGTTTGAGTTTGTTAATTGCGTTACTATTAATGGTACGAGAGTAAAAATTACTGTTGTAAGCATAAATAAATAAGTCTCGTAGGTGCTTATTACCACTTAACAATATATTATAAGCAGTATTTAATTTCTCTGGGGAATCAAAGTCAACAGTCATTGTAAAGATATAATCTTCAAAATTAGCATTATACTTAGCGTTGGATATCCCAGTGATCGTAGATAAAGTATCTGTAGCGTGACTCAGTGCCTTGAGCACATTCTCTTGGGAAGGAATTTTAATGCTACCGATAGAGTCTTTTTTTGTTACTTCATTAAGTTGTGTTCTACTTCTACTCATATTAAGTACGATTTTGGCTGAACCACTACCGTCTTCACTAAGTGTTACTATTTCCAACAATTCGAAGCAACTGCTAAGACTAACTGTTAAAATGACTAAAAAGGTGTAAAATACTCTAATATTCATGCTACAAAGGTAGTATTTTTTTAGGACTCTTGCGAATCTTATAAGTCTTAACTATTTTGCGGACTCTAGTTTGAAATTAAATAGATGAATATGAAACTTTTAGAAGGAAAAAATGCACTGATTACTGGTGCTTCAAAAGGAATAGGTAAAGCAATTGCTTTGCGTTATGCAGAGCAAGGTGCTAACGTAGCGTTTACTTACTTGTCGAGTGTAGACTCTGCTTTAGCTTTAGAAAAAGAACTTGCTAGCATGGGCATTAAAGCAAAAGGGTATAAATCGGATGCTTCGGATTATGATGCGGCACAAGTCTTGGTAGATGATGTCGTTAAAGAGTTTGGTAATATTGATATTATTGTAAATAATGCTGGAATTACAAAAGACGGCTTATTGATGAGAATGGATGAAGCACAATGGGATGCTGTACTTAAGGTAAACTTAAAGTCAGTATTTAATGTGGTGAAAGCAGCTGTGAAGCCATTGATGAAGCAAAGAAGTGGATCTATTATCAATATTACATCGGTGGTAGGGATTAGTGGTAATGCAGGACAATCTAATTATTCGGCATCTAAAGCGGGTATGATTGGATTTACTAAATCTATTGCTTTAGAAATTGGTAGTAGAAACATCAGATCTAATGCAATTGCACCAGGGTTTATAGAAACAGAAATGACAGCTCAATTGGATGAAAAACTAACTTCGGAATGGATAAAAGGGATTCCTTTAAAAAGAATTGGTCAAGGTCAGGATATTGCTGATTGTGCTGTGTTCTTGGGTTCTGATATGTCTGCTTACGTTACCGGTCAGGTATTGCAAGTAGATGGTGGAATGCTTACTTAATAAAGTAGAAATTAATAACAATAACGCATAAGTAATTTTATTTATGCGTTATTTACTTATATGGATGTGTTTTCTTATATATCATTTTGGCAATTACTTGTTACCGTTGTGGTGGCAGGGGCTTATGCGTTTATTCTTTATCAGAAAAAAGAATCTTGGTCTAAGCTTCAAAATTACTTTTTATCAGGAATTAGATTTTTTGCTGTAGCAGGATTGTTATTGCTATTTTTTTTACCTCAATACAAGAGCAATAGTAATATTGAGATTCTGCCAAGCTATGTTGTGCTTCAGGACAATAGTAAATCTGTAGATATGGTACTTGATAGTACTGAAAAACAAAAAATAAAAACAAAAATCAAACATTTAGAAATAGAACTAGGGGGTAAGATTTATCAAGAGTCAGTAGTAGAGAAGATAGATGGGTACAAAGCTAAAATAAGTCCAATACATCAAGCCTTATCAAGGGTAAAGGAAAAGTACAATGGAAGTAACTTAGCAGGAGTATTTTTTCTGTCGGATGGAATTGATAATGTAGGCTTAGATTATAGCCAACAATATTATAATATGCCGATTCATGTAATTGCTTTAGGAGAGTCGGTAGAGCAAAAGGATATTTTTATAAAAAAAGTAAATTATAATAAGAGCATTTTTAAAGGAAATGATTTTCTTATCAAAGCTTATATTGGAGCAAAAGGGATTAATAACCGTTTGGTGACACTTGTTCTTAAGCAAGATGGTGAGGTAATAGATAAACAGAATGTTTTATTAGTAAATGAGACTGCTGTGTACACAAAAATGCTTAATGCAAAATCAGTAGGGGTGCATCGGTACGAGCTTTTTGTCAAAAAAATAGATGAAGAACAAAACCCTCATAATAATCAAAGGTATTTTGCTGTTAACGTTGTAGAAGATAGCAAACGAGTATTAATATACGCCGCTTACCCTCATCCAACAATAGGGATGTTGGATGAGATTTTATCTAGTAATGATAAGTATAATGTCAAAATTAAATACGAGTATGAAAAACTCTCTTCAGAAGATACTGAGGCAGATGTATATGTTTTTTGTGATATAATTCCTAAAGGAGTACTAAAACAAAAAGTAGAAAAGAAAGGGAGTATTTATTTTATTATCGACCCTAAAAAAAATATCAATTTAGGATGGTTTAACTTTAAAAAATACTCTGTTGATGCGGATGAGGTGCTTCCTGTCTTGAATACTAGTTTTTCGGATTTTGTTATAGAGCATAACAACTTTGATTTGTTCCGTAGCGTACAGCCCTTGTCTGTTCCTTTTGGTGAAATTATACTTAATAGTGGTGAGTCGGTGCTGAATCAGAGAGTAGGAGAGTTAAAAACTCAAAAACCTCTCGTAGCGATAAAAGCAAATCAATTACCTCATCAAGCAGTAGTATTGGGAGATGGTTGGTGGAGGTTAAAGATGTATGAAAATAGCAAGGAAGAGAAGGTGGTAGAAGATTTTTTTTACAAGCTCATCAATTTCTGTGCTTCAGAAGAGGATAAACAAGGCTTAGTGGTTTTTTTGGATAAACAAATTTACTCCACTATAGAAGTGCCTGTTTTAAATATTTCTTTTACAACGAAGTCGGGAGAGCGATTAGGGAATATGCCTGTTAGGGTTACTGTCAAAAAAGAAGGTGAATTAGGTTCTAAAGTATTTTCTTATGTACTGTCAGATATTAAATCGGTATATAAACTAAAACAATTTTCACAAGGAAAGTATTACTATACTACTCAAATTAACCATAAAGGTGTGAAACACATAAAAAAGGGTAGCTTTTCTGTAATAGAAAATAATATTGAAGTGATGGATTTAGTAATGAATCAATCAGGCTTACAAAAATTAGCTAAAAATAATAAGGGGGATTTTTTAAACCTTGTTGATTTTCTTTCGTTAGATGTTAAAAAGTATAAAGGAACGACTTTATTGAAGGAATTAGTTACTTATAAAGATATAATCCATTATAAATGGATTTTTGTGTTGTTAATTGTGTTATTAATCTGCGAGTGGGCAGTAAGAAAAATATTAGGAAGGTATTGATGAGGCAAGTTGCAGGCTTAGTCAATGTTTTATAAAGATATGATGGATTTTGGATATTTTAAAGATGAGAAATTATTTCTCAAAGCAGTGTTGTCTTACCCAGATAGAGAAATTGGTGAAATAAAAATCTCAGAAGAAGATACGGTAAAGTATTTTGAAGGAAGGTTTGATCAATTTTCTCTTGAAGTTGATAAACTTCAAGAGAAAATTGATCAAAGCGAAAACAAGGGGTCTCACATTATGAAAGTTAAATATTTACTGAGTCAGATAGGTGAGGTAAAAGTTTTGGGAGACTTAGTTGTTATAGAAGAAAGACTTCAAGGAATGGCTGAGGTTATTGAGCAACAGATATCAGCCAATCGGGTGAAAAACACCGAAATAAAAATAGCAATTTTAGAAGATATTGACGTTGTGATTGATGCCAAAAATTGGGTGGAAGGAATTGAGAGAGTGAAAGAATTACAACAAAATTGGATAAAAACAGGAAGGGTTGAAGCAGATAAAGAAAAAAGTTTAGAGGAAAGTTTTTCTACTAAGACCCAACAATTTTTTGATGAAAGAAAGCTTTATTTTGAAGAAAAACAAGAGCTGATAGAGGGTAGAGTTGAAAATTATCAATTTCTGGTAGAGAAGGCAATTGCCTTAAAACCTGATGCTCTTAAGTCTGATTTTGTAGATTTAAAAAAACAATGGAAAACGATAGGTGGGGTTCCCGCAGAAATTTATCAAGAAAAATTAAGTGCTTTTAATCAAGCTTTGGCAAAGGAGGACACGGCGAGTAGCAAAGATGTTTTTTCAAAAGGAATATCAAGTCAGACAGTTCAACGTAAAGACTTACTTGATGAGCTGTTAAAACTATCAGAAACAGAGATTGATGCTAAGGAACTAAGAACCTTACAAGGAAATTTCTCTTCTTTAAGAGCAAGGTATAACGTTGAGGATAAAAAAATTGCTAAAAGTTTTTATACACAATGTGATAAGTTACATGAATTGAGTTTTGTTCATTATCAACTTCAAAAACAGAGCGTTTCAAAAGATGATAAAGAGGCTTATCAAACTGAAATGATTAAATTTTTACGCAAGTGTGTGAGAAGGGATAAGGATGAATTAGTAACGTTAGAGGACAATATGGATAAAATGTTAGTGTTTTCTACTGGAGAAACGGCTAAATTATTTGAAGGACAATTAAGACTTAAACAACGAAAATTACAGGCAAAAGAAACTTTACTTAAAGAATTATCAGTCAAAAAATAATTTGGTACGTAATTTGAGTATTTTAAAATAAACTTGCAGATTTGAAAAAATAAATTACTTTTGCAATTAGTTAATAGTAAAAAAAAGAATAAATATGTATTGGACACTAGAATTAGCATCATACTTGGAAGACGCGCCTTGGCCGGCTACTAAAGATGAGTTAATAGATTACTCGATAAGAAGGGGAGCACCAGCAGAGGTTGCCGAAAATTTACAAGAATTAGAAGATGATGGAGAACCATATGAAACTATAGAAGAAATATGGCCGGATTATCCGACTAAAGATGATTTTCTATTCAACGAAGATGAATATTAAATTTATTATTTAATAATTAAAGACATCATACCTTGTGAAATTATTACAAGGTATGATGTCTTTTTGGTTTGTAATAAAATAAAAAGTATATGTTTAATGTAAGTAACCTCATTCGATTTGTGATAGGGATCACCTTAATTGCAATTTCTTTTTTAGCTTTGGTTATTATGGTTCTTTTGGAAGCTATTACTCAAGATTTTATAGCTAACCACTTTGTTTTAATGTCGTTTGTGATACTATTGCCGTTAATTGCGGGGGGGGTATTATTGATGCAATCAAGAAAAAAATGGAAGGAAGATTCTCAAGCATCACTTGAGTTACAGTTGATTAATTTGGCTCGTACCCAAAACGGGGTATTAACAGTAGCAGGAACATCTACTAAACTAAACAAGCCAGTGGAAAAGATACAAGAAATTTTTAGAGGATTAGAAGGAAAGGATTTATTTGAAGTGCAAGTAAATGATGATAATGGCGTGCTTCAATATCGACTTTTAGAGTGATTTGATTTTTAGCTATTTTTTCTCTTAGAAAACGTAACCTGCATAACGATTAAACCTAAGATAATTAATGCACCACTGATAAAGTGGTAATAATTAAGATGTTCACCAAAAAAAGTAGCACTGAGCCCAGCAGAGAGTGGTACAAGGTTAACGAATACACCCGCTTTGTTTGCTCCAATCAATTGAATGCCTTTGTACCAAAAAAGATAAGAAATACCTGTACCTAAGCATCCGATACCGATTGCCCCAATCCAGAATGATTGACTGTGATTACTTACGTTAGGTATGCCTGAAAAAGGTGAAATCAATATAAAACAGAACAATGCAACAATTGCTACCATAGTGGTAAATTCTTGGTTGCTAACTGTTGGTTTGGAGTATTTCTTGACCCAAACATGATGCAGTGCAAAAAAGCTAATTGCAATTAAAACCAATAAGTCCCCAGTGGAAAAGGATAGACTGGTGATATCTGATATATTCCCTTTTAATAACAAATACAATACGCCAAATAATGCTAAACTGATACCAAATATATGGTTGCGTTTAATTGGGGTTTTGAGTATGAAATGGGATAGGATAAGTGTCACAGTAGGGTTGATGCCCATAATGAGTGCTCCGTTGATGCCTGAGGTAGTTTTCATTCCCCAAAAGAACAATACGTTGAATAAAAAAATAACAATACCTACGGCTACTATTTCTTTTAGGTTTTCTTTAAATACTTTGACGGAAGGTAGTTTGTTGAAACTCAGAATCACCAAAATGCTTACAGCACAGATATACCGCCAAAGTCCTCCTTCAAGAAATTCGACTTCGCGAAGTACGAGCTTGGAAAAATGAAAATTAAACCCCCATAAAGAGGTGGCTATGATAAGGTATATAGTTGCTTTCAATATTGTGCGTTATGATGATGCGTGAGGGATCCGTCAGTAGACGGACACGCCCTTAATTTAAAATAAGTTTATGACTTGCGTGTTTTTCGTTTTGAGTGACATTTATTATATACACGCCTCGTGGAAGTGTTGCGGTGTTATATATGAGTTGATTTGTATTTTGAGTGCTTTTGATTGAAATATTTTGCCCAATGGTATTTGTGATTTGCACAGAAACATCTCCTGATTGAGGTAAAAAAATCATAAATTCGTTAGTAGCAGGGTTGGGGTATATTTGGTTTGAAAGACTGTTTTCTTTTTCGTAGAGTCCTACGGGGTAATTTCCACACAAACCTGTGGTATGTACGTTTAGTATGGTATATCGGTCGTGGATGGCAGACAGCAATGAGTATTTATCAAATGAGTCTTGCCCAATTTCCCAAATCATGATACCGCTTGTTTTCAGTTTGGCAAGTTCTACTTTGGATTGAATTAGGGGGATTCCGTTATAATACATCTTACTTACTTGATTGAGCTTAGCATTATTGGTGTCTAAGCTAACTATTTCGGCAAAGGTGAATGAGCTGGTGCTAGTAGGTGATATGAAATTGTAACCATAAAAAGGGATTCCTAAAGTAAGTCTTTCTTTTGGAATATTATTGTTGCTGTTTTGCCAGAGGTTAATTCCGCTTAATGCATAGTTGTAAGAACTGTGTTGCCCAAAGTTACTGGGAGCCCATGACCCTGTAGCATCGTAAGCCATGATGTTAATAAAGTCGAAAGCATTTAAGGCTTCTTGATTGATGTTTGAGAACCGAGTATTGGGTAAGGCTGCTGTTATTCCTTTGTCATATTTGTCTAGAGAGTCTTTTAGTTCGGTTACAAAACCGCTATAACCCGATGTTACTGCTGACCATTCTAAGTCTATATCTACACCATCAAATTGGTTCATGTTGACATACTGAATGATTTTATGAATAAAATCAGGTCGATTGGCAGGGGTGTCAATGAGGTTTGACCATATAATTCCTTTAGGGCTACTGCTTGATACTGCTCCGCCTGCTAGCGAAATATAGATTTTGATATTAGGGTTTTGACTTCTAGCATCGGTCATTACATTGTTCACATTGCCACTCATGGTTAAAATTCCATTTGCTTTGGGATTAGCGAAAGAGAGGTTAAGATGGGTCAGTTTACAGTATTCTATTTGTGAGCTCAAGGTAAAGCGATAAGAAGGGAGGTAACCAACGACTCTTGCCGTGTCTTGCTGTGCGTAAGTACCTAGTATTGATGAACTAACGATAAATAATAGTATGATTTTTTTCATGGGGTTGATTATGTAGTGATTGAAAGTAATGAGATTTCAATTTGTTCTTTAGTGCTTACTCTCTGATCGTTTTTTTTCAATTTTTAATATGTTATTTTGGATGTCTTTCATTATCCACTTTCCTCACCAGCCAGCATAAAAATTAAACATAGTATTCATTTTGAAGTGGCTATATAGGTGTAACCTATGTTTACCATTTTCTAGCTTTTCAAGCTCATAGGTACCATTTAGAACGTCGAAATAATCTCCTCCGATTAAGATATGTTCATCTAATGTTGTTGATGGGATATCATAAGTGTTTGCTTTAATTGTGAAGACCATTTTTTCGTTGTCTTTATATTCCGTTACTGTTTCATTAAATATTAATCCATTTGTAAATTTTGCGGCTCTAAATGCTCCAACACCTTCAAAATCTAATTCTGCTTTTACAGGTCTTGGGAAACCTAAAAAGTTACTCAAGAAACCGTTATCTTCTTTTTCTGTTATTTCTTTGACACGGGTGACATTACCCCAAATGGTCTCCGCAGATGCGTTAATATCAATATATGTATATGCTTTATATGTCCCTGGAATTGTTTCTATTAAGTTTTCTATTGGTGAAATTAACAGCGGCAATAAAACAAGAATGGAAACATTCAGTCTATTGTTCTTTTTTTTAAGTTTTAAATACCCGCCTATTAGACCACCAATTGATGATGTAATTAGAAATATGGGTAAAATCATAATCCAACATGCCCAACCTTCCAGTTCGAAAAGAATCGTTACTACTAGGAATAATAATATTGGTATCCAGGGAATGAAAATTCGATACCATAATTTTTCAACCTTACTTTTATCAGATAAAAACACTGCTAAAACCCCCATAATTGTTGGTAACAAAACCAAAAAAGTAAGTGTCATTACTGAGAATAAATCTTCCCAACTTTTAACACCAAATAAAACTCGTAATACAACAGCGTAAAGCGTAGGCATACCAATAACGATTATTGTATTTTTTATTTTCGGGTGTAACATATCTTCTTCTAATTGTTTTTTTTGTTTAAAATGTTTTCTGTGCTAGACATCGAGAGTTGTTCTCTTAATGACTGTCTTCCGAAGCATTCATTTTATCTTTTCCTAACAGACGTGTAGCAACTGTACCTATCGTTAAGCCTTGTGCTAAGATAGAAAACACAACTACGACATAGGTAACAGTTAAAAATAAGTCTCGGTTCATTTCTTCTGGTAAGCTTAAAGCAAGGGCAATAGAGATCCCGCCTCTTAGTCCGCCCCAAGTCATGATAGAGGTTGTGTGTGGTAAAAACTCTAAACGTTTTGAAAATAACTTAACAGGAAGTGCCAATGATAGATACCGAGCGAGAAGTACTATAAAAATAGAAACTAATCCTGCTACGATATAACCTACGTCAAAAGTGATGATAAGTAGTTCTAAGCCTATCAAAACAAATAATAATGCGTTGAGGAGTATGTCTATCAGCTCCCAAAATTTATCTACAAACTCTTCTGTAATGTCAGACATGGCTGTATCCCTTACGGTATTATTGCCTACAATAAGTCCTGCTACTACTATCGCTAAGGGAGCAGATAGATGAAGAGAATGAGCGGATACATATCCTCCCATCACACAAGCAAGGGTAATCATCACTTCTATTTCATAATCATCTATAGATTTTAATAATAGGTAAGTAACATAGCCGATGAGCGTCCCAAAAAGGATTCCACCTACTACTTCTTTGCTAAATAATATTAATACATCATTAACGGAAGTATTTCCACCGTCAGCACTGCCCATTGCTATTTTGAGGATAGTAAGAAAGACAACAACACCCACTCCGTCATTAAATAATGATTCTCCTACAATTTTAGTTTCTAGCTTTTTAGGCATTCCAATTTTTTTCATAATACCGAGCACCGCAATTGGGTCAGTGGGGGAGATGAGTGCCCCAAATAGCAGGCAATGGATAAACTGAACATCAAGCCCAATCATAGAAAACAAGTAATAACCTAAGGCACCTATAATAAAAGTAGATGCTAAAACACCAGTAGTAGCAAAAACTAATATAGGCCATCGCTGTACCTTGAGTTGATTGAAGTTGGTGTGTAAAGCACCAGCAAAGAGTAAGAAGCCTAGCATTACATCTAGTAAGACGGTTTTAAAGTCTATTTCTTTTACTAAGTCTTTGGCAGCATTGAGTGCTATTGGGTGAATGAAACTAGTTAAGAATAAGCCTAATGTAAAGATGATGGCAATAAGCATCAGCCCAATTGTATTGGGGAGCTTAAGGAATTTTACATTTAGATAACCAAATAGTGATGACAATACGATAAGTATTGTCGCAATTATAAATAAATTCATAGCTGATTTTATAATAAAATAATAAGGCAGGTCGATAAGCCGGGTTCTGTCGAGTTCTATCATTTATCTAGCCCTAACATTGCTGTTAGAATCAAGCAACCTACCCTCCAGCATTGAGCGAGCAACTCTTAATTGCTGGTTTATTTGGTCTTTCAGCTCCTGAGGTTTACCTCACCTTTATGTCACCACAAAGATGCGTGAGCTCTTACCTCACGTTTTCACCCTTACCACAAGTGGCGGTTTATTTTCTGTGGCACTATTCTATATCTCGATTACTCAAGACTCTTCCCGTTAGGAAGCAAGATGCTCTGTGCTGCCCGGACTTTCCTCTCCAGTCATAGACTGCAGCGATAGAATGACCTACCTTATTATTTACACCTACGGCTATAATTAGCTTGAGTGTCTTTTTGTTGCCAATTTAGCTTACTGTATTTTTTATCATCGACTTGAATACATGCTAAATCTGGATTGTTTTTAGCACTAAAACCCCAATCTTTAAAATTGTAATTATTACCATTAGCAACGTTTAGATATGTTAATTGATTTTTATCACATAAGATAAAAAGTAGTGAAGTGTTTTGTGAAATATCTAAGCTTTTGAGTTGATTTTTGGTACACCGTAAACTAACTAAGTCAGTACAGTTAGAAGTGTTAAGAGAAATTAACTGATTGATGTCACACTCTAAAGTTTTCAAGTTTTGATGATGAGATAAGTTAATAGCTGAAATTTTATTTTTTGAACAATTTATGTACTCCAAATTTTTATTCCCTGCAATATTTAAAGTAGATAATTGGTTATTATGACAATATAGGTTTATTAAGTTCAGACTGCTAGATAAGTCCAATGTAGCTATTTTGTTGTTATCACAACCTAGTGTAGTTAAAGCTTTATTATGAGATAAATTTAAAACATTTAATCGATTACTGCCACAATGTAGTACAGTTAAGTTAAGATTTTGTGATAAGTCTAATTCTGTTAATTTATTTTTGTCACAGTTTAATTTACTTAGTGCAATATTATGTGAAAGATCTAACTTTGTTAGTCTGTTATTATGACACCTTAAGCTGGTAAGAGAAATAAAATATTCGATACCTGTTAAATCTTTAATTAGATCATATCCTTGATTGGATATATATCCACAGTTAATTTCTCCTGAGTAGCTTGTAGCTTCGCTCAGTTGTATTTCCTTATCATTATTAGTATTAAGATAAGGATTGTTGAGTAAGTATAATTTAAAATTAACATCAGGAATATTTATATCCTGAGAAATAGCATTTAACGATGTTAATGTAATTATTAGTAATAATATTTTTTTCATAACTTAGGAAGTTTATAGGAATCAGATAAAAAAAATAGTCCATTGGACTATTTTTTTGTAAGTAGTGATTTACTATCTGGTGTAATTATTTTCTAAATAAAACACTTCGTTAATAACATTGATTAATGGTGTGTCAAATACTTGACCTGATCCGATTGGTACTTCAACCCAGTCTTGTGCTACATCCCAAATAAGACATCCTGCACAACCTTCGTTAATAATATGTTCTGCTTTAAGTCTTACAGATAGTTGGTCGTCATAACCTACAAATGTTTTTACATTTTTACCAACAAGGTAAGGTACTTGTCCTTTTTCATCCCATTTTCTTTCAAATAAGCTCATGTACCTAAGTATAGAGAAGTATGATGGTGTACCTTCTTCTAAGGCAAATATTTCGGTATCAACTTCATCAGGTGTATGAAGTGCACATAATGCTACTTCACCTTTAAATCCTGTTAGAGACCTACCGTAAAAACCAATGCCTAAAATTATTTTTTCACGAGGTACTTTATACTTGTCAATCAATAACATCATTCCGTCGTGTTGATTGACATTTTCTTCCCCACACTCTGGTGCATATAAAGGGGCTTGAGAAATTGCTTTATCATTCCAAGCACCGTAAAAATCATAACCAAATAGGTTGATATAGTCTAAGTTTTCAGCTGCCCATTTCCAATCAATGTGTTTAGCCAAAGAAGGTACAGAGTGAAATGCCGCAGTTAATAAATAATCTTTGTTTGTTGTTTTTTCCAGTACATTTAACGAATCACGGATTTCAGCCATCATTAAATTGAAGTTTTTTGTGTCATCAGGTCCACCAATTGTGCCATTTGAAGATTTAGCACCAGGAAACTCCCAGTCAACATCAATTCCATCCAAATCCCATTTTCTACAAATCCTCTTACATTCACCTGCAAAGTGAGAGCGTTTTTTCGCATCTGCTGCTACACCTGGGAAATAAGTAGACAATGTCCAACCACCAAGTGACATCATCACTTTTGTACCCACTGCGTGGCAAGTAGATACCATATTAGTATAAGGTACATAAGCAGGGTTTTCAGGATCTTCTGTATTGTCCCAGTCAATTTCACCTTCTAGTAATACTGCATCACTGGTAGGGTCATTTTGCACGATAGTGCCGTTGGCATCAGGTGACATAAAGGCATAATTGATAATAGTATATTTGCTAAAATCCGCCTTAGTATGCACAAATAGATTGCTACGCTTGTAATGTTGCCAATTGGCATAGTATCCAATGACTTCTAGTTTTTTCTTTTTTCCTTCTTTAGAAGGATTACTCTGTGAGAAACTACTGAACGTAGAAAAACAGAAAATGAATAAGAGAATTATATGTTTCATATTGTTATTTATTTACCAAGGAAACCAAATATAGATAAAATTATTTTATAATAAAACCAAAAGAGCTATCTACATGACAACGTTGATGATTTTTTTAGGTACAACGATGAGTTTTTTTGGAGATTTTCCATCTAACCATTTTTTGACAATGTCATTTTCTAATACTTCTTTTTCAATTTCTTCTTTGGGTTTATCTAATGGGAATTTGATTTTAGTACGCATTTTTCCATTCATCATAATAGGGTATTCATGATCACTTTCTTGCAGATAAGCTTCGTTATAGCTAGGGAATTGAGCATTTGAAATTGATTTTTGATGTCCCATCATGTTCCATAATTCTTCAGCTATATGAGGTGCATAAGGTGATATAGCGATGCATAATGGCTCTAGTATAGCACGTTTATTACATTTAAGGGTAGTTAATTCATTTACACAAATCATGAAATTACTCACAGAAGTATTTAATGATAAGGTATCAATGTCTCGATTTATTTTTTTGATAGTACCGTGTAGTATCTTTAGTTCTTCTTTAGAAGGATTTTCATCATTGATTTTCCCTTCTTCATTGGTGTATAATCTCCAAAGTTTCTTCAAAAACTTATACACACCTTCAATCCCTTTTGTACTCCAAGGTTTAGATTGCTCAAGAGGACCTAAAAACATCTCGTATAAACGTAAAGTATCTGCCCCATATTCTGAGATGATGTCATCAGGATTGATTACATTATACTTAGATTTAGACATTTTCTCTACCTCGCTTCCGCAAATGTATTTCCCGTCTTCCAAGATAAATTCAGCATCTTGGTACTCTTCACGCCAAGCTTTAAACTTATTAGTGTCAAGCGTATCATTTTTTACAAAAGAAACATCTACATACAATCGAGTAGTGCGGTATTCCTTTCTTAAATTATAAGACACAAACTGATTAGTGTCATTTACCCTATACACAAAGCTAGAGCGTCCCTGAATCATTCCTTGATTCACCATTCTCTTAAAAACCTCAGCTTTAGGAACAAATCCTAAATCATACAAAAATAAGTTCCAAAAACGAGAGTAAAGCAAGTGACCAGTTGCATGTTCAGCACCACCAAGATACAAATCTACATCTTGCCAATATGCTAAAGCTTCTTTTGATGCAAAATCGCTTGGGTTATTATTATCCATATACCTAAAATAATACCAACTAGAACCAGCCCAACCAGGCATTGTTGTTAACTCATAAGGATGCCCCTCTTTTGTAGTCCAGTTATCAGCTCTGCTTAGTGGAGGCTCACCAGTCTCTGTAGGTTTGTAATTGTCTATTTTGGGTAGGCTAAGTGGTAGGTCTTTTTCATCTATTGTATATGGAATCCCATCTTTATAATAAATAGGAATAGGCTCTCCCCAGTATCTTTGTCTACCAAATACAGCGTCACGTAGCTTATAATTGATTTTTGAAGTGCCTAGCTGATTGTTTTCTACATACTCTATGGATTTTTTGATAGCGTCATTTACACTCAATCCATTCAAGAAGTCAGAGTTAATCATTGTGCCAGCCTTAGCATCAAAATCATTTAAGCTTATATCTGTTTTATTTCCCTCTTGTACCTGTATAATTGGCAAATCAAAATGATTGGCAAATTTATAATCTCGCTCATCAGAAGATGGGACAGCCATCACAACACCAGTGCCGTAACTTGCTAAGACATAATCAGCTACCCAGATTGGTAGTTTTTTACCGGTAATTGGGTGAAAAACGTAAGAGCCAGAAAATACTCCTGAAATTGTTTTTACATCTGCCTGTCTATCTCTTTCTGATTTTGATTGAGCCTGAATTACATATTTTTCTACAACCTTTTTTTGTTCAGTAGAGGTTAATTGATTTATCAATTCATGCTCAGGGGCTATGCTTACATAAGTAATCCCAAAAATAGTATCAATCCTAGTAGTAAACACTTCTAACTCAATATCGCTGTTCTCTACCTGAAACTTTAGCGAACACCCATGAGATTCCCCAATCCAATTTTTTTGAATCTCCTTAATCGCATCACTCCATTCCAATTCTTTTAGTCCTTCAAGTAATCTTTCTGCGTAAGCAGTAATACGCAAAGACCATTGCCTCATTTTTTTCTGCTCTACGGGATATCCACCTCTCTCAGATACCCCATCTTTAATCTCATCATTAGCCAATACACAGCCTAATTTAGGACACCAGTTCACCAAAGCCTCAGATAAATAAGCCAATCTATAATCGAGTAAAATATTCTGTTGTTTCTTTTCAGAAAAACCCTTCCACTCATCCTCAGTAAAAGAAGGAGTTTTTTCAGTACAAACAGCTTTAATGTTTTGGCTACCAGTTGTCTCAAACTTAGCAATCAAAACATCAATTTTTTCAGCTTTATTATTCGATTTATTGTACCAAGAACCAAATAACTGAATAAATATCCATTGTGTAAATTTATAATACGAAGTATCCGTAGTGCGGATTTCTCTACTCCAATCGTAAGAGAAACCAATATTATCTAGCTGCTGTTTGTATCGGTTTAGGTTTTCTTCAGTTGTTACCGCTGGATGTTGCCCCGTTTGGATAGCGTATTGCTCAGCAGGTAATCCAAAAGCATCAAACCCCATTGGGTGAAGTACATTATAACCCTGTAAGCGTTTATATCTCGCAACAATATCCGAAGCAATATAACCTAGCGGATGCCCCACATGAAGCCCAGCCCCAGAAGGGTAGGGGAACATACTTAAAGCATAAAATTTAGGTTTATCAGATTTATCTAAAGTCTTAAAGGTATTATTTTCTTTCCAGTAAGATTGCCATTTTTTCTCTAAAGCACTAAAATTATATTCACTCATGATATATCGTATTGAAGTATTATTCTTTTTTTTTGGAGCATCCCTATACTTCCTTCTCAGTCAGTATAGGTCGGGCTTTCGCTACTCAATCTTTTGTTGTTTTTATAATTTTTTGACATTTCGAAAAGCTCAATGTGATACAAATAAGCTTAGTATGGACAAATTATAAAAATAACAAAAGGATTTCAAACAAACCGCTCTATCCCTATGCCGTAATAACTAGCCTACCACTTTGTAAACAGCAAGCCAAAAGTACTTTGATTTTAGGAAATACAGAAATAAAAAGGAGAGAATGTTAAAATGACTTATTCACTATTTTGTGTTTGTTGCTAAAATTAAGGAGGCAACGAGTGAAAAATTACCCTCGTTCTAAATACGAGTGTAATTTTTACTTGTGTTTTGGAATCACGAACCCAGTTAGCGATGTATCAAAGAGACCTCTAGATACTAGAGGAAAATCTCTTGTAGGCTAGTTGGTACCGTCTACTCGATTGGCAAAAGTTATTTAAGCACTAACAAAGTTTTTAAAGTCATACTTTTTAAAATCATCTATATTTTTTTGTTCTTTTTTAAACTTAATAAGCTCATTTTTTATTTGAACTCGATACCATTGTTCAGGTTTTGTATGAGAAAAAGAACTTAATTTAACAGCAAGTTCAGCGTTTAGTTTTCTTTCCCCTGATAAATATTTATGAAGATTACTATCCTCCATTTCAAAGTATTTTGCAAGACTTTTTTTAGTAATGTTTAATACTTTTAAATACATCTTTACGAAATCAAGAATTTTAAAAACTTCGTTTTGATTATTTTCATTTCCAATGTAATCTTCCATTCGATATTGTATCGATAATAATTTATTCGCCAATAATCTGTCTTTAGATTGCTTTTTTGAATGATTAGAAATAAAGCTTTTTAAATCATTTCTTTTTTCGTCATCCAAAACTTCTTTCAATTCTATTTCTTTATAATTCATAATTATGAGTTTAGAAATTCATTAATTAATATTTCTCCACCTTTTGGTGGAATTACCATTGTTGTTTCGCTAAATTTTAATGCGTAATATTTTTTCGAATACATTGCCATTAACTTTGTTTCATCTTCTTTAGATTCTTCTAAAACATCAAATGCGAGCCAACCTTGGTAATCATCTTCTCCGTTTATAAAACTAAGTCTACAAGCAAAGGCAATTAGACAGGCTGCTACATTCTCTTTTTCTTTATTTCCACCTTTATTGATTGGTGCAACTTCTATATATGCCATATATGGTTCTTTGCTATCTTTCATTTCAAAAATCAAACAACCCTCTATGGTTTGTGGACTATTGTCACATATTAAAGCATAGGTCTGAAAGTTTTTCTTTTTTGAGTGCTTACCAAAGCTAAACCTCCATCCATCATTAAAAGAAGGTAAACTGGTATAAGATTTCCTTTACTTATAATTGTAGCATTTAAAATCTTATTGCTTTTAATCTCTATTAGTTTAACCTTCACTTGTGGTTTCTTTTATATACGTAAAGGTAAGCAATAAAATTATACAAATTGTATAATTTGCGATAAAAAATAATTAGGAGGGGGTTTTCGCCTATGTTTTGGAATCACGACAATATTGTGTGTATGTCTTGTCTTAAAATACAGCTACAGGTTACACTAATTATTTTCACTTACTGATACACCAAATTTGGGGTTTTGTAATCCAAAGATAGGTGTACTTTCAATTTACGATAAACTAAACCCCGTATTACGTATGAGTCTTTTCCTACCGTGATTTATTCAGTAATTTTACTTTTAATTAGATTTAAGAAAGCTGAGTTTCGTGAATCCGCATCTCCTATAACAGCATCTAAATCCCATATGAATACACCAATAGGAAGTGTGATTTTAGGCTCTAAAGAAATCGCTACATTTGTTTCTCTGTAATACATCTTACCGGATGAATACAATTCCGTGTACTCTCCAGCTAATTGCATTTCAACATCTTTATTAAACTCAATAATTCCGTAAAACCAAATTCGTTGTATTTGATTGTTATAGTGTTTCATTAATTTTCGAGCTCTTTTTTCTAGTTGAGTCACAACCTTCATGTTTTCTTCAAGTGAAATCCCTCTTTTTTTAAGTTCCACAATGACAACGTCAAATGGTTTTTTATTTGCAGGGTTATTGGAAAATATTAAAGCAATATCGGGTCTATTATCATCTGCTATTTTTTCTTCATCAGTAATTACCTGAACTAACTCACCCATCTCTCGGTCACTCAGTATCGTTTCGTATGTCATATACTTATCATCTAACAACCAAGCATTGTTTCTGTATAAATCATCTGAGAGATTCTTTTTTTCAAATTTCCCTTCTCATTGATGTAAAAAGTTTATGAAGCTCAGCTTCACTATTACTAGAGGTTGATTTTTTTAGTTTTTCAATTGTCATTTGTCTAAACAGAATATATTCGGTTAAAGCTCTAGAAGAAACTTCTATAGATTTTTCAAATTGCTCATCAGTTAAAGATGTCGCATCTAAAAGCTCTTTCTGTATTTTAAAAAAATCATCTTGAGCTTTTTTCAAAATTTCAGTACGAGAAATGTAACCAATATTTCCAGTGTCAAAATAGCCACTCAAATGGGGGTATTTATTTACTAGACCATTTCTTGTTTCTTTGTTTCTTTTTTTAATTGACGGTACAGTTGCTTCTATTATAGAAACTACTTCATTTCTTAATAACGTTTGAATGTTTTTTAGTTCTTGTTTCGATACGGTAAGATTTTGTCTAGTTGCATCTACTTTTCCTTTGAAGTAATCAGAATATAAAAGGAATACCATTTCATAACCTAATGGTTTATTTTCATCGGCTACTAAATCAACTTTTACTGTTCTATTATCAACAGATATTGCTGCTAATAAGGAAGAATCTATAGGATCAACTTCTTTAATAGAATAGTATAAATCAAACTTATCGATAAAATTTAATGAACTAGACATCTCCATCATTTTAAATTCAGGAATATCAGAATTGTTCAAAATCACTTCAGTTACATGGTCTTCTATGATTGCCTCAACACGTATTGTAATAGGTTGTTTTTCCTTTTTAAAATGAAACAATCTAGAATAAAACTCTTCTAAGATACGTTGTTTTATTTTTTTGGATCGATGTATTCCCCTTTTGCAATCTTTTGAAGAGCATAATTCCCCATTTTAAATGTAGTGCCTGAATCGGTTTTGCTAACACTTGTTATTTTACATTTTTTTTCTTCAAAACCATCAGAAAAGTCAAACTCTCTTTTATTGACATTGTTATAATAACTTGTTATTGTAACATTTTCAAAATAGCATAGGTAGACTAATCTACCTAGTCCTTTATGTGAACTTTCATCTACATCAAATAAGTTAGAAAATTTCTTATATCTATCATCAGTAAATCCATCCCCGTTATCTGAAATTTCAATTTTTAAAGTCTCATGTTTATTCAATGCCTTTACTGAAATTTTAATAAATATATCAGTTGCATTAGCATCTAATGCATTAGCAATTGCTTCAAAATACACCATTTCTAATGATGAATTTCCAAAAAACATTTTTACTGCCTGACTTAATTTTACTTTCATTTATGTTTTATTTCAAATATACGGATTCATTGTTAATGAAACCTAACTACCGATGAAGAACACCTTTTTTACCCAAAACTGGAATATTAGTAAAATGTTGTTTATCTATACTGTAAGGAGTAAAAAGGAATTTTTTGTCATAAATTATTCTTCCTATATAATAGGTCACCCAAAAACGATTATTTAGCCCAAATACCTCAGGGGTAACATTTTCTATTTTTGTGAAGCTTTTAGGCTTTAACTCAAGAATGTGATGTCTAAGCACAGAAGTACTGACTTCTTGTTTGTCAACTTCCCCAAATCCTTTTGAGTTAATCAATATATTATCAATCGTTACATCTCTATCATTGACCAAGTAAGCCTCCCAAATAGTTGAGTCTTCTGTAGGGACAATGGCAAGATAGACACCTTGTGAAATATGTTCTGGAATATCTTTTTTCATTACTCAATAGCCTTAAATATCCTATTCCAGCGAATACTTTCAAAGAAAGACAGCGGTTTTGATAAACCACTTTCCCTAGAGAACCAAACAAATAAAGCTTTCCCTACTATATGATCTTCTGGTACAAACCCCCAATACCTAGAATCCAACGACTGGTGACGATTGTCTCCAATCATAAAGTAATAATTTTGATTAAAAGTATATTCTTGTATCTCTTTTCCGTCTTTAAATAATTGATACTTGTCATTAACTATATACTCGCCATCTTTATTTCTGTCATAATATTCTATCAAATACCCATAATGAGAGATTAAAAATCTTCTGTTTTTATCAGTAAGCTTAATAGTCATGCCCTCAAAAGGAATTACAAAAGGAGAGAAATTATCTACGTTTTGAGTAACGTCATCACCTTTTATTGAGAATTTACTGATTTCAGTAGGGTTGTAAGCCTTCTCATAAAAAAGAATATCTTCCACTTCTCCACGAGGTCTACGTGCCATCATCGTTACACCGTTCACTTCTTTAATTCCCTCAAAGTAAGTTTTTTGACCTTTGTCCATAGGGTAGTGGTAAGCAATAAATGGGAGTGTGTCTTTTACTAATTTAGAGATTAAGTTATACTCCTGTGTAAAAGATTGAATAGCCTCAGGTCTGAATATTTTTTTATCCTGAACACTAGGTTTTTTTATGATATTCCAATCATATACAATATTTCCATTTTTATCCCGTTCTCTTTGGTTGTATTCACGTACATTTTGAGCATCAAATAAGCGAGGGGCTAAGTTAGCACCCGAGTGTACAAGGTAATTATGTTGTGTGTTTTCGTGGTTTTTAATGGGAGTTCCATTTACACTAATGATAGCATTGACTTGGCTTAGTGTATCTCCAGCTTGTGCTACACAGCGTTTTATGTAATTGGTACGCAAATCTGGTGGGAGATTCATTTCGTTATAATGCTTGTCATAACCAGGGAAATTAAAGACTACTACATCATTTCGTTTTACCGAGCCAAAACCTGGTAACCTAAAGTAAGGCAACCGCAATGCTGGAATGTTCAAATACGTGTGTGTGTAATCACCAGAAGCTAATTTATCTTTCCCTACCCAAGGAAAGGTCTGATGAGTAAGTGGTACTTGCAACGGTGTCATTGGTGTACGAGGACCATAGTGCATTTTAGATACAAACAAAAAATCACCAACTAATAAAGAACCTTCCATAGAGGAAGTTGGAATCATATAAGGCTCAAAAGTAGACCAACGAATCAACGTAGCGGCATATAATGCAAAAATAATAGATTCCGCCCAATCGCTTTTTTTGTCTTCTACAATCCCATACCATTTGGTTTCTTCTTTCCTACCTATGATAAAAAAGTAATACCCAGGAAACAACAGAGCAACTATTTCTTGCTTAAGTGTACGGTGATTAAAACCTTGAATCAAATCCACCACCATAGATAGGTAAGTGAAAATGTTGAAAATTGGCAAAATCAGAAGAATAATCCAGTATTTAGGCTTTTCGATAAGCTTAATCCATTCCCAAGCATTAAGAAACGGTACATAAGCCTTCCATGATTTAACCCCTGCTTTTTTGAATAATTGTGCTAAACCTATATGACCTAATACTAGTTGGCTAAGTAAAAATGTATAAACAATAAATCCCATAATATATTATATTTTGAGCATGTCATCCATGCTAAGTGTTCCTTTATTTTGTGTTGCAAACTCTGCTGCTAGGACAGATCCTAGTGCAAAACCTTCTCTGTTATGTGCCTCGTGCTTGATTTCTATACTGTCAATAGTCGAACTATAATCAATAATATGTGTGCCTGGCACCTCTTTTTCACGTATTGCCTCAATAATTAGATCAGATTTTTTATTTGATTTACCCAATGCCCAATCTGTTTTTGTAGTAACGATTTCCATAATGTCTTCTGCTAGCGTAATAGCAGTTCCACTAGGTGCATCTAGCTTATGTATATGATGAATCTCTTCCATCTTAACGTCATAAGCAGGAAAATTTTTCATAATAGAAGCCAAAATTTTATTGACTTTAAAAAAGATATTTACGCCAATGCTAAAATTACTTGCGTAAAAAAATGCACCATTAGTATTGGCAGTAAGCTCTTTGATTTCATCCCAATGCTCTAGCCAACCTGTTGTGCCAGATACAGTAGGTATATTGTTTTGTAATAAAATCTTGATATTATTATAGCCAATCTCTGGGCGAGTAAACTCAATAGCGGCATCAGTATTACTAGCATTATACTGTGATAAAGTATCACCGTTTTTAGAAGTAATTCTACCTACAACCTCGTGTCCACGCTCTTGAGCAATTCTTTCAATGATTTTGCCCATTTTCCCATATCCTACAAGTAAAATTTTCATATAAAATAATGCTTAAATAATAAGTTTATTTTTTGAGCCTAAGCGTCAAAGATAAACCAAATGATAAATTGTTAAAAGAGTTTGTAGGGATAACAATAGGCGATAAATTCATACTTAAATCATCATTTACATCAAATTCACGCAAGTGAGCATCTACATTAGCATCTATAATATTGGCAACATACAAAAGTCCTATAAAAATTATATTGTAATCCCGTTGTCTCCTAAAATGGTCTTTCCTTGTTCGCAATTGGTCGGTGCTTAATTGCGGAAAAGCATCATTGCTAGAGGTGAGGTTATTGTTACTTTGTCTATTATTAATCGCATCTCTTAAGTCCTTGTATTCCTTATGGTTACTTATAGCAAAGTAGCTAAGTGCACCCCCAGCAGCATATATAATAGGAACTTTCCAGTATTTTTTATTATACACTTGTCCAAGCCCAGGTAGGGCAGTAGAGAGCAAGGTTGCTTTTACTGCAGTTTTGAGTGCGGGTATTTTTTTTTCTTGACTAAACACAGAGTTTAGTACAAGCACCAAAAGGCATATATATAGTATTCGTTTTTTCACTAAGACAAATATCGCATAGATTAACCTATATATCCAAAATTTCGAGGATACGATTCAAGTCTTCTAACGAAATAAAAGGTATTTTTATTTCACCTTTGTGTTTTTGATCACTTTTGATGTTTATTTTAGTACCAAAATGAGAAGAAAGTTTCGATTGCAACTGTGTTATTTCGTAAGAACTTTCTTTATTTGTGTTGTTTTCTTTTTTTGCAAACTCATCTTGTTTGGCAAGTTGCTCAGTAGCCCTCACCGAAAGACCTTCTTTTGTAACAAGTTCAAAAACAGCCAACTGCTTGTCTATTTTTTCAATACTTAATAAAGCCTTAGCATGCCCCATTGAGATTTCTTTGTCTCTCACACTTGTTTGTATGCTAGGAGGTAACTTGAGTAAACGCAAGTAATTATTGACCGTAGTACGCTTTTTTCCCACTCGTTCTCCAAGTTCTTCCTGTTTCAGTTTACATTCTGAAAGTAAGCGTTGGTATGACAAAGCAATTTCAATTGCATTTAAGTTTTCACGTTGAATATTTTCAATCAAGCCCATTTCAAGCATTTCTTGATCGTTAGCCGTACGAATATATGCAGGGATTTTTTCTAACCCAGCACGTTTACTCGCTTGCAACCTTCTCTCACCAGAAATAAGTTGAAAACTCTTGTCGCTCATCTTTCGCACAGTAATCGGCTGTATAATGCCCTGTACTTTGATTGATTCAGCTAACTCATTCAGGGCATCGTCGTCAAAATGAGTACGTGGCTGATAAGGATTCGTCTCAATTTGGGATACAGGAATTTCTTGAAAATTACTGATTTCACTATGTTTTTCTACCACCGTTTCAGTGTCTTTTAATAAAGCACCTAAACCTCTTCCTAATACTTGTCTTTTTTTTGCCATTTTCTAAAATTAAACTATGGTTTTATGATGTTTTGTTTTCTTGGGACTTCCCATTCAGGTTCAGCTACATTTCACTTCGCTTTACTTCATGGTCGGGCTATCGCTACTCATCCCAAAAACTTCGCTCTGCTACGTTTTGTGATTCAAACAAACCGCTCTATCCCTAAGTCAAACACGATTTATCGTGTTTTATGCCTCAATAGTGTTTTTGTCTAAAATTTCTTTAGCCAAATTCAAGTAACTTATTGCACCTTTACTCTCAGCATCATGAGCAATAGTAGGTAAACCAAAACTAGGAGACTCACTTAGCCTTACATTACGAGGTATGATGGTTTCAAAGGTAAGTTGTTTGAAGTGCAAGCGTACTTCATGCACCACTTGATTAGAAAGATTTACACGAATATCATACATCGTCAACAAAATACCCTCTATTTCAAGTTCAGGGTTTAGCCTTTTCTGAATAATTTTAATAGTATTGAGTAATTTTCCTAAACCTTCCAAAGCATAATATTCACATTGTACAGGTATAATTACCGAATCCGCAGCTACAAGAGCATTGATGGTAGTAAGTCCTAATGATGGTGAGCAATCAATAATAATAAAATCATAATCATCCTTAATTTTATTAATCGTTTGCTTCATTCTAGCCTCTCTATTGTCAATGTCTACAAGGTCTATCTCAGCACCTACAAGGTCTATATTAGAAGGGATTATATCTAAAAAGTCAACCTCTGTATGAAGAATGTGAGGTTTAGGGTCTGTTTCTTCTAGCATCAAATCATAAATACTGTGTTGAATGATTTTTGGGTCAAGCCCTAATCCAGATGTAGCATTTGCTTGTGGGTCAGCATCTACGATAAGTGTTTTGTGTTCCATAGCGGCTAAGCTAGCGGCTAGATTGACTGCTGTAGTAGTCTTTCCTACTCCTCCTTTTTGATTAGCAATCCCAATAACTTTTCCCATAGAATTTTTCTTTAGCTGATGTATGATTTTTTTTGTTGAAAACAATCCTCTCAATTACCTTTTGTAGTTTTATATAAAAACGTATTTTTGGTAAATAATCCTTTTGCTTAGACAACAAATATAGCTAAAAATGAAAGTCATGTTTCTACATAAAACTCTTATCTTTTCCACGCTCTTATACACACTTTTTTCTTGCTCTGTGGACAACTCTTCTGAACAAAAAAAGGTCTTTAGGTATAATGAGGTAGGAGCTTTAAGTGCATTAGATCCAGCACTTACCTCGGATATGAGTGCTGTGTGGATAAACACACAACTTTATAATGGTTTGGTAGAACTTGATGATAATATGAAGGTGAAACCTGCTTTGGCGAGTCATTGGGATATATCAGAAAACGGAAAATGTTACACCTTTTATATGCGTAAAGGAACTAAATTTCATGACCACAAACTATTTACTAATGGCAAGGGAAGATCCGTAACTGCTTATGATGTAGAGTTTTCGCTAAAGCGTATTTGTGACACAAACGATATTTATAACAAAGGAATTTGGATATTTAGAGACAAAGTACTTAAAAACCCTAATGGCACACTTTCAGACACCTGTTTTAAAGCTGTAAATAATGAAGTGTTTAAAGTTTATCTCCAAAAACCAAATCCTTTGATATTGCAAGTATTGAGCATGGCTTATGCTTTTGTAGTAGCACCAGAGATTGTAAAACATTATGGTGCAGATTATAGGCGAAACCCAGTAGGGACTGGACCTTTTAAGCTTTTTATGTGGGAAGAGGGTAACTCTCTTGTTTTACACAAAAATGAAAACTATTGGAGAAAAGATAAAAAGGGCAATCAACTACCATATTTAGATGCTGTTCAGCTGTATTTCATTACAGAACGAGCACAAGCTTTTAGGGCTTTTTCGACAGGTAAAATAGATATGCTAGACGGGTTAGATGAATATCAAATTGAAGACGTCCTAAAACCCAATGGAGAAACAAAGGAGGGGTTGAACTATGTAGTTTCTCGTAACCCTTATTTGTATTTGGAATATATAGGGATACAACTAAATAAAGAAGCTAATTGTTACAAAAAACACAATGGGAAGCATCCTTTATTTGATAAGAATTTTAGAAAAGCATTATGTTACGGAGTAGATAAAGGGAAGTTAATCAATATACTCAGAAATGGATTGGGTGAACCTGCTAGAAGTGGGATTGTTCCTCTAGCTACACCAGGGTTTGCAGAAGGTATTACTCAAGGTTATGCTTATAGCCCAAAAAAAGCTAAAGAATATCTTGCCAAATCAGGTTGGACATTAGAGACATTGCCGGTGTTGGTGATGTCGGCAGGAAAAGTGCAAAAGAACTTAATGGAATTTATTGTGAAGAGTTGGGAGGAGTCTCTGGGGATAAAAGTAGAAATTAGGATGAATGAACCCAAAGTAAATTATGATTTGGCTATAAAAGGTGAACTAGAGATGTTTAGAGCAGCTTGGGTAGGTGATTATCCAGATGCTGAAAATTATTTAACTTTATTTTATGGACCTAATGAATCCCCTTTTGGTCCTAACAAAACACATTATTCAAACCCAAAGGTAGACTCTTTATTTGCTTTAGCAAGGACTATCACCAATGACAGTGCAAGGTTAGCATTGTATTACCAAATGGATCAGTTGATAGTGGATGATGCTCCAGTGATACCGTTGTATTATAATGAATCGCTGACATTAGTTAACCCTAAAGTAAAAAATTTGAAGTTTAATGCAATGAAATTGTTGAAGCTAGAGGAAGTTGATATTACTCAGTAAAAGCAATTACTGCTATGCTAATTCTAATATTTTTTACATCTTTAAAAGCAGCAATACAGTTTTCTAAAGTAACTCCAGTAGTAATAACATCGTCTACAAGTAGTATGTGTCTTTCTTGTAGGATTTTTTGTTTGTCATCTAGCTTATAAGCTTTTGGATTAAAAACAAGCCGTTCATTTCTGTTTTTAGATGCCTGAGATTGTGTGTGACTTGTTTTGTGTAAAATGCTATTGATAATGGGAATGGTGTTTTTGTAAGAAATCCCATTTGCAAACTCCTCTGATTGGTTGTATCCTCTATTTTTGAGTTTTATTGGATGAAGAGGTACTGGGATAATATAATCAATGCTTTTGTCAAGTGTTATTTTATTAGCAAAAGCGATACCTAATTGATGTCCTACCTTTGGTTTATCTCCATATTTGAGCAAGTGGATAGCTTTTTGGATTTTGCTAGACCTAGTAAATCTAGTGAGTGCATAAAAATTTTCTATTTTTGCTCTACCGTCTAGTTTAAGTCGCAGTTTGCTTTCATTAGGTTTTACTGCTGGAAACTCTGTTTCGCATTGTGCACAAAAAACAACCTCTTTTTTCATTAATTGACTTTTGCAAGAGATACAAATACTCGGGTATAATATGTTAATAAAAGCCGAAAACATTTATTGAAGCATGTCAAAGAATGATTGAGCCTTTAGTAGGCATTCTTCATATTCTTGCTCAGGGTTGGATGAGTAAGTAATGGCACCTCCCACATGTAAGGATAATTGACAAGTATCAGCATCATAAATAAGACTACGAATGACAACATTAAAATCAAAATCACCACTGGGTAGTAAGTAGCCCACTGTGCCACTATACAAGCCTCTAGCTGAACGTTCATATTGTTCTATTAGATTTGTAGACATTACTTTTGGAGCTCCTGTCATGCTCCCCATAGGAAAGGTGCCATCTATGATTTGTTTAAAACTACAGTCACTTTTGCAACTAATACTAGAAATCATTTGGTGTACAGTAGGGAAGGTGTATAGACCAAAAAGCTCATCTACTCTAGTAGAACCTTTTATGCCAATCTTACTCAAGTCATTGCGGACAAGGTCTACAATCATTAAGTTTTCAGCACGTTCTTTTTCTGAGTGGTAAAGCTCTTTTTTTAAGCGATTATCTTCTTCAGGTGTTTTACCTCTAGGAGCAGTCCCTTTTATTGGGTGGGAGTGTAGTCTACCATCTTCGTTGAGTATATACCGCTCTGGAGAAGCACCAATCATATATTTACTTTTGTATTTAAAAAATGAAGAAAATGGCTTTGGGTCTTCTTTTATAGATTTTAGGTAAAGAGCTACGGGGTCAATTTTTTGTTTTGCAGTAAACTCAATACAGAAATTCATTTCGTAAATGTCCCCATTTACAATGTGTTCTTTTATTTTCTCTATAGATTGGATATACTCTTCTTTTGTGAAATTACATTGGAAACTGATTGCAGGAAAAGAACTTTTAACGTCACTTGTTTCATTTAGGTAGTCAAATTCTTGATATTCTATAGGTTTAAAGAAAAACCAATCGGGAAATGAGATACTTGCAGGATTTGCAGATTTTGATTTCTCTACTTGATTTTTATATTCATAATTAATAAAACCAGCAGTGAGCTCATCAGGTGATAGGTTAGGAAAGTCTTCTAAAGCTTCATTTCCTAGAGAAATAAGGTTCTTGAATCCATATCGATATTTTGTATTGGTGAAAATAGCGGCGTAATTGTAGTCTTTTATTTTACTTATCAATGACATTATTTTAATCGATTAATTCCTTTTTTAGCACGATCATCTATACCATTTTTATATGGGTGTTGACTGTATTTTAATGCCTTTTGGTAATAAGATTTGGCTAAGTCTTTATTGTAGTATTCATATATATAACCTAGCTGTAAGCAAGAGTTGGGAGCGTAATACCAACCATCATCATAACGGCTTTTGTTGATGCAGGTTTTATAATGCTCTTTGGCGAGTACTGTTTTTCCTGTAAAGTGATAAACTCTTGCCAATCGGTATTCTTTTTCTAGAATATCTCTGCGGATACTAGTTTTAGTGTCAAGAAGAATTTTGAGAGCCCTGCTGTAATATCCGCCATCTTGCAAAAGTCTTACTTTGATAAGTTTTGGATGAAAATTTTCTGGATTTTTAGCGAAAGCTACTGCGTACTTATCAGGGTAAGTGTTGGATTTATGTTTTGTATCAATTTGATTGATGTAATAATCGGCTTTGCTTCGGTTTCCTCTCATCGTTTCTATAAGATAGAGTTTGAAATAGCTACTTTTTCTGTGATTTTTCCCAGTATATTTTTTCAAGAATTGTTGATAATATTGTTCTGCAGTTTGTAACTCTAGTTTCTGTAAAAAACATTCAGCGGTAAAGTAAGTGTATTGAGGTATATTTACATATTCATTTCCTTTAGGCTTTTTCTTGATGATTTCAAGTGCTTTTTCATTGTCATGCTTAAACAGGAGCGTATTGACTAGTATAAAGTTATAAAGTAAAGATTTAGGATGTTTTTGCTGTAACTTATTAACAATAGAGAGCCCTAAGTAATAATCTTGTTGCAAGAATATATAAGACATAGACTTTAAGAGTAAAGCTTCATCTTTGAGGCAATGGTTACTGTCGATAATTTCATTAAGTAGAGAAATTCCTTTGTAGTGACTTCCTTTGAGTCCTAAGTTATCTGTAATCCATTTGTATTCTCCAGGTATACTGCCGAGTATCAGTTGTATAATGGCATCTACCTTTTTGTTGGGTAAGAAGTCGGGGTAGTTTTTTGTGTTAGCCTCTATGATACTCTTTACAGATTTTAATTTAATGAATGCCGCTACTTCGTTTCCATAGTTGAGGTGTACGAAGGCCCAATATAGCTTCATTTCTGCTTCGTAATAATGGTAATAAGGTGATTTTTCAGCTTGTTTTTTTAATTCTTTTTGGTAAGTAGATTCTAATGCTTTGAGTGAATCATACAATTGAGGGGAGTCGTTGGCGAGTAACTTTAGTATGACTAAAGTGTTTTTAATACTTATAGTGCATCCATTTTTTTTGTCTAGTGTATTAATGTTTTTCTCTACAAGTGGTACTTGCATGTACAATAATTGCTGATAAGCCTTCTGGTGAGCAGGGCTAAAGTCAAAATGAGCAAAGCTATATACCGAATTAAAAAATAGTAGAACAAACAAAAAAGGATGGCTTATAAAAACCATCCTTTTTGTTGAATGTTTTATAAAAGTAATGTTATGATGTAGCTTTTTTAGCACGAACAGTTCTTTTCTTTTTTGGTTTTACAACCTCTTTCACAACCTCTACATCAGCAAGAATCCTACCACAATGTTCACACACCATAATCTTCTTCTTATCCTTTACATCTGATTGGCGTTGAGGTGGCACAGTGTTAAAACATCCTCCACAAGCATTACGTTTAACAGATACTACGGCAAGTCTATTACGTACTTTTCCACGTAATTTATCGTAAGAAAGCAATAATCGGTCTTCAATTTTCCCAGTAATTTTTTCTCTATCTACTAGTAGTTTATCTTCCTCTTCCTTACTTTCTGCAATGATTGTTTCTAGCTCTACTTTTTTAGTAGCTAGGTCTGCTGTACGAGATTCAAGACCTTCTTTCACCTTTTCAATCTCTTCTTTCTTTTTCTCTAGTCCATAACCAGCTTCTTTGATTTTTTTCTCACAAACTTGTGCTTCTAACTCCTGAAGCTCAATTTCTTTTGTGATAGCATCATACTCACGATTATTACGAACAGTGTTTTGTTGCTCTGTATATTTAGCAACAAGATCGTTAGCCGTTTTAATAGCCTCTTTACGTTCAGTAATTTCATTTTCTAAACCTTCGTGTTCAGTCTCAAATTTTGTAATTCGAGTTTCTAAGCCTGCCAATTCATCTTCTAAATCTTGAACTTCTTCAGGAAGATCACCACGCACTTTTTCAATTTCATCTATTTTTGAATCAATTGTTTGAAGTTTTACGAGTATTTTAAGGTATTTGTCTACTTTCATCTAAGTGTAGTAATATATAGGGTTAGTACTAATTTCTGATAAATCAACTGCAATATTAGTGAATTTTTTACTTATATACTTGCAAATTAAGTCTTTTGTAAAAACTTCACTTTCATAATGTCCAATATCAGCTATAATTAACTTTTTTTCGGCATCAAAAAACTCATGATACTTAAAATCTGCCGTAATAAAAATATCTGCACCAGTACCAATTGCTTTTTGAAGCAAAAAGGAACCAGCACCACCACAAACTGCCACTCTTTTGATTTGTTTCCCTAATAATTGAGTGTGTTGAATGACTTCTAAGTTAAATTCTTTTTTGAGCATTTTCAAAAAATTAGACTCATTCATCACTTCATCCAACTCACCCACCATACCAGAACCCACCTCTTGATTCAGGTTACTTAGCGGAGTAGCGTAATAAGCCACTTCCTCATAAGGGTGATTTTTCTTCAATACTTTCAGAATAGAACCTTCCAAATGACTAGGGTAGAGGACTTCGATTTTATTCTCGGTCACATACTCAAGTTTATTTATTTTTCCTACAAAAGGCTGAGCATTTTTATTAGGTTTAAACTGCCCTGTTCCGCTACTCTGAAACGCACAATTTTCATAATTTCCAATATTTCCAGCACCTGCATTGTTTAATGATTTTATCAATGTTTTTGTATGAGATTCAGGGCAATAAGTTGTTAATTTTTTTAGCGTATTGGCTTGTAGATCAAGTATTTTGACTTGATTTAATCCCAGTTTATCGCAAATCATTTTATTTACACCAGTACTCACGCTATCAAGGTTAGTGTGAATCGCATAAATTGCAATATCATTTTTAATCGCCTTAATTATAGTGCGTTCAATATAGGTTTTTCCCGTAAGGCTTTTCAGTCCACCAAATATAATAGGGTGGTGAGCAACAATTAAATTAGCATTTTTTTGTATCGCCTCATCCACAATCTCCTCAGTACAATCTAGCGTTACCAATACCGAACTTACATCTGTATCCTTGTCCCCTGTCAGTAATTGAGCATTGTCATAACTAGCCTGATAGGCAGGAGGTGCCCACTCCGTAAGTGTCTGTATAATGTTTTTTATTTTTGTCATTGATAATCTTTTTGTATCAAAATAATTGGGGCTTCCCTTTTGTTTTATTTCGCTATCGCTTCATTACACTTTCGGGTCGGGCTTTCGCTACTCAATCTTTCCGATGAAAAATCGAAAAGGATTTCAGACAAACCGCTCTATCCCCTAAGCCATCACTTTGTGACAAGATACTAAATTTTAAGAAAAAGAGAATAGCTAATAGCGTTAAAATGGTATTAGTCATTACTAGAAGGTGAAAAAAGAAAGGATATAAAAAAAGCCTACAACTAGATTGTAGGCTTGTGTAGTAATAATAGTTACTTTACCACAAACTGACTGTTCACGTTGTCAGATTTGATAAGGTACATTCCAGTAGGGTAGGTAGAAACATCCAAAGACTCTAGTTGAGTATATTCTCCCATTAGTTTACCTTGTGCTGAGTAAATAAAGATGTTTGATAAAGTTTTGTCAAAGTATAAGGTCTCAGAAACAGGGTTGGGGTATAAGTTTAAAATCGGTTTGGTGAATTCTTTGTTTATACTTGTTATGCAGTTTTCGCTAAAACTAGCTGTAGCATCAATTTTTGTCCAAGTTGTAGTACTATAGTTAGCATCATCAACTTTTATACAAGTGAGGTTTGGGTTGTCTATAGCATTAAATGTCCAATAAACTGACATATTGGAATTTCCTCCATTTTTGATGTTTAAATTTATCAATTGGTTTTCACTACAATCTAAAATTACTAAATTTGGGTTCGAAGCTAAAATTAAACTTGTTAAGTTATTCTTATTGCAATATAAGTTTCTTAACCCTATATTACTTGATAAGTTTAAGCTTGTTAATTGATTTTCAAAACACTTTAAAAAAGTGAAATTAGTATTAAAAGATAAATCTAAACTTGTTAAAATATTTCTTTGACAGTTTAAACTTTTTAATTCAATGTTATCAGACAAATCTAACTCGGTTATTTGATTATTAGAACAATCTAAAGAGATCAAATTAATATTCATAGAAACATCTAAATTTGTTAATTTATTACCACCACACTTGATTCGTGTTAAAGCTGTATTGTTGGCTATGTTCAAGCTAGTGATCTGGTTGTTTTGACAATTTAATTCACCTGTTAAGTTTGTGTTGTTAGATAGGTCTAAACTCGATAATTGATTAAATTGACAATCAAGGTATGTTAAAGCTGTATTTTTAGATAAGTCTAAACTGTTTATTTGATTAGCTTTACAATGCAGTTTCGTTAATAACGTAAATGCTTCAATACCTGTTAGGTCTGAAATTGTTTTGTAATCACAATAAAATATACCTGTAAAAGAAGTTGCTTCACTTACTTGGATTTCACTATCATGATTGATGTTTATACCGTTATGCCCTAGTAGATATGCCTTAAAGTTAGTATCAGGTATATATACGGTTTGTGTATAACAACTAGAGCTAAAACTTGCTGTTGCATCAATACCATGGCTTAAGTTTGCGTTACTCCATGTAGCATCGTCTACATTGATGCAAGTAAGGTTGGGGTTGATTTTAGCATTAAAGTTCCATAACGCTGTCATACTTGAGTTATTCCCATTTTTCATATCCAACTTAGTCAGTTGGTTGTTGTTACAGGTTAACTCTATTAAACTAGTATTAGTAGAAACATCCAATGCTGTGATTTGGTTATGATGACACCTTAATTGGGTTAATGATGTATTGGTAGAAACATCTAAACTTGTCAGTAAATTATTTTCACAAAGTAATATTTTTAGTGCCGTATTATTAGTGATATCAATATTTGAAACTTGATTATTGAAAAAATATAATTGAGTTAGTAAAATATTACTTGTAACATCTAAACCTGTAATCAGGTTAGCATTACACCATAATTCCTCTAAATTAGTATTTGTAGAAGTATTTAAACTGGATAGCTGATTATTTCCACACCATAATTGTGTTAATAAAGTGTTTGTAGAGGTGTTTAGGTATGTGAGTTGGTTATTTCTACAATCTAACAGGCGTAAAGCTGTGTTGTTGGTGAGGGCTAAGTTTGTGATTTTATTATTCCTACAGTCCAAATCATCTAAGGCAATACTTGTAGAGAGATCTAAGCTAGTGAGTTGATTCTCAAAACAGTCTAAATCAGTTAGCATACTAAGTCCTGATATATTTAAACTGGTTAATTTATTTTTCTCGCAACGTAAAGTTTTTAGAGAAAGATTGTTTGTAAGGTTTAGATTAATTATTTGATTATCTCTACAATATAAACCTGTGAGTGATGTATTAAAACTAGTATTTAATACAGTAAGTTGATTGTTATAACAAAATAATTCTGTTAAATTAATAAATTGTTCGATTCCTGTTAAGTCTATAATGTTTTTTCCAGAGCAATTAATTGTCCCAGTAAAGGAAGATGCTTCGTTTACTTGTATTTCTGTATCGTTATCGGTGTTGATAAGTGAATTACCCACCAAATACGCCTTAAAATTAGGGTCAGGTATGTTTATATTTTGAGCATTACTAACTAATGTTGTTAATACAAATAGCGAGATCAATAATTGTTTCATCTTATTTGGTGTTTAGTTGTAGATTACTAAGGTATGTTTATTTTCTCCAAATTCAAAAACATCCTTTTAACTGGCGTTAAGAGGATGTTTTACGAAAGGAATTAAACTTGATTAAATATTCTCAACACACTTTTCAGTAAATTGTTTGATAGCGAAAATTGTTTCTTTTTTTCGTTCAATCATTGCCATATGTCCTGTATGCTCATAGATATGTACTTGTGAGTCTTGTGGCAAGTGGCATTGCTGAAAAATTGCTTCCGTAGAAATGACAGTATCGTTTTTCCCCACAATATACATAACTGGAATTGTTAATTTACGTAGTAAAGTAATACGCATCCTACGGTTACGCATTGCTTTGATTACTGCTATTGCAATACGTTCATTGGTGCTACTAGCTATTTTGATTAAGCTTTTTATTTCTTTGGTATAATCTTCTCGTGTAAGAGGGTTGAATAGGGGTGCTACAAAGTTTTGTGCAAACACAGCTACTCCGTTTTCTTGTATAAACTCTATAGATTTATCTCTATTTTTTTTTCTTTCTTCATTGTCAGCAAAGGCAGTAGAGTGAAACATACACAAACCTAATGTGTGTTTAGGGTACATTTCGGAGTAGGCTAAAGCAATATAGCCACCTAGTGAGTGCCCAACCATAACTGATTGCTCTACATCAATACTTTTAAGTACATTATGCACTTCGCTAGTCATTGCTTCGATATTCATATCACCCGTAAAAGAGGGGCTGTCGCCAAAGCCAGGTAGGTCTATTGTAATGACTCTGTAATACTTACTAAGTGCTTCTTGATGATTGTTCCAAAGTGTTCTGTTTTCGCAAAAACCATGTAACAATACGATTACCTTTCCTTTTCCTTTGTCTGTGTAGATTAATTCCATTATTGGATTTCGTGTAGTTTACTGTAAATTCCTTTATTTGATAATAATTCTTGATGTGTGCCTTCCTCTTCTATTTTCCCCTCTTTTATGACGATGATTTTATCGGCATTTTGGATAGTACTGAGTCGGTGAGCTATGATAATACTGGTACGATTTTTCATTAGGTTTTCTAATGCGTGTTGTACTAGTTTTTCAGATTCTGAGTCTAGGGCAGAAGTCGCCTCATCCAATAATAGGATGGGAGGGTTTCTTAATATTGCTCTAGCGATAGTTAATCGTTGTTTTTGCCCACCAGATAACTTCATTCCTCTATCACCTATGTTTGTGTCATAACCAGCCTCTAGTTTTACGATAAACTCATGAGCATTGGCTACTTTTGCGGCTTCTACCACCTCTCCTCTGCTGGCGTTAATCCCAAAAGCGATATTGTTATGGACGGTATCGTTAAACAAAACAGCCTCTTGAGTGACAATTCCCATTTTATGACGCAAAGATTCCATTGTGTAATCTTGAATATTCTTCCCGTCTAAATTGATTTCTCCGCTTTGAGCTTCATGAAATCGAGGTATCAAGTCTATTAAAGTAGATTTTCCCCCTCCAGATGGTCCAACCAAGGCGACTGTCTCTCCTTTGTTTACAGAAAAACTAATATCATTAAGTATGTTCCTATCTTCGTATGCAAATATAATATTTTTTAATTCTATTTTATCTTCAAAATCGTGTAGAGTAATTGCATCGGATTTATTTTTAATAATTGTTTGAGTATCTAGTACATCAAAAATTCTTTGTCCAGAGCTTAGTCCTCGTTGTATATAAGTAACTACTCTTGATAGGGATTTAATCGGGTCAACCAGTTGCCCATACAAAATCAGGTAAGCAATAAACATATCCGCTGATAGTGCAGACTCTTTGTGAAGCACCATCATGCCTCCTTTATACAAAATAATAGCAAGTGTTATAAAACTCAATATCATAGATACTGGAGAGGAAAGCTCTCGTTGAGAGTCTATTTTAAATACAATTCTTCCATATTTTTGATTGATTTTCCCAAAAGTTAGCCTAATAAATTTAACAGCATTAAATGCTTTTATTACTTTAAGTCCGCCAACTGTTTCATCGCCAATAGATAATATCTCTCCTAAATATTGTTGCCCTAATTTTGTGCTTGCACGCAACTTACGGGTAATTAAGCCTACAACTATTCCTGTAATGGGTAATACTAGTAGAGTAAATAGTGTAAGAGGGGTATTAATCATGAAAAGTGCAGTATAGAAAATAACTATCTTGATAGGACTTTTGATGACAGTATTAAAAGTATTGGTACAGACACCTTCTACTTCTAGTGCATCAGTCGTTAGTTTTGATATTATATCTCCTCTTCTTTGGTCAGAATAATAACCTAAATGTAATGCTGTAAGTTTATCATACAATTCCTTACGGATGCGAATAATTACACGGGACTTTACAAAGGCAAGAATCAAATTACCTAGGTAACTAAATAAATTTTGTAACACGACCATTATTACAATAAGAACACAAAGTTTAGTTAGGATATCTTGTTTTGTTCCAGATTGTGAGATATAATATTTTACATATTCTCCCAATTGACTAAGGAAACCCATAGAAAGTTCAAAGTCGGGGAAAGATACAGCTGTTGTAGGTGCTATATTTTCTTTAAATAACATCTCAAGCAATGGTGCAATGGAAGCAATAGAGGCTACATTGAATAAAGTCTCTAAGATGACAAGCGTAATGTACGCAGGTAAAATCACCTTAATAGGTCTAGCATAGGATAATATTCGTAAATATGTTTTCATTAACTAGAAGTTGTGTTGCACTCGGCTTGTATTGGCACGAATACCAAAACCAATGTATGATGTACTTGCTTGACTTGTTTCTTTTCTTTTTAGGATATCTAAATCCAAAAAGATATTAGGAAAAACCTGATAAGAGGCAGAAAATTTAATTAAAGCAATTTTGGTAGCAATGCCTTGTCCTATTCTATTGCCATATACTTGTTGTTTACTTTGGTTATTGAGGAATGGGTTACTGCCCCAGTTTTGGTTTTTACCATCTCTACCTGTCTTGATAAAAGTAGCCTTGGTAGTAAAAAACAACTTATGGGTAGGTGCATACTTGATAATGCCAATTGCTTCTGCGAAATTTGCCCCTAGAGGGTGGGCTAAAGGTTTTTGAAAATGAGTATAACTACTTACAGACCTACCGTGAGAGTAGGTATAAGGTCGTACAATATTTATTTCTGATTGAAGATGTAAGTTTTTTACGCCAAAAGCATCAATGTATTTTGCACCAAGTTGCCCACCGTATTTATTTGCCCACCAGCCTTTAAAGGATTTTATTTCATCTAGTTTAAACTCATCTAGTACAAATTGACCATAAAAAGAAAGTGTTTTAGCTACATTCCATTTCATGTTTAACCCTAGTATAGCATTGTCGGGGCTTCCTAGGTTTTGCTCTACTGAGCGATAAAAAATAATAGGGTTGAGGTAAGCCAAGTCATAACCATAATCTATACCTGTTGAGTCTGTGCGACTCAATACAACTGCTTCGTATAGACCGATGTTAAGGTTTTTAAGGATGTCGATAGATAAATAATGTGCGGTTAAATATTTAGTAGGGTATAAGCCATCTATTGGAACTCCGCCAGAAGTAGGGAAACTTGCCGTCATTTTAGCGTAGATGTTAGAGTAATTGATTTTCCATATTTTGGTATTGATACGCATATATGGCATGTTGCCAGCATAACCAGAAAGTAGTAGCGAACGATTACCATCTCCAAGGAATAATGTGCCGTAACCCAAAGTTAAATCAATATGTTTAATAACATGAAAGTTGATATAGCCCTGAGCATTAAAATAATCATAGCCAGTTAGCTTAAATTTTTTCCAAAGATTTTGGTAAGGAATAGCTTGGTGCAAAGCAATTTGTTTGTCTACATAGCGTGGTAATCGGGCTTGATTATCAGTAAATGCGGTGTGAAAAGAAACTTTATTATCAATTGTACCAGATAAGCGTATACCTCTAGTATTTGTGAATATTGTTTCTTTATCAATTAGATTCTTCCCTCCAGAAAAATAAATAATTGGGTTTATTCTTAATTTGAAGTCTTTTGTGCTGACTGAATAAAAGTCTTGATTATTAGCATAAAGAAAACGTTGGTGTCTTGTCTTTTCTTTGTTATAGAACAGCTTATATCGTTGTACTAGCTCACTAGAATCATTGACACTAGTGGAATCCATAAGTTCTTTTACGGAAAATGGTTTTAAACTCGTATGACTTATTATTCCTTGTTTTATTTCAGCTTTGTCAAGCAATAAATTCTCTTGTTGATTCAGTGTAGTATAGATGTTTTGAGCCCGTGTAGGCACAGTAATTAAGAGGCTGACCGCTAAAAAAAGAAATGATTTTGGTGAAAGGAAATTAAGCATGCACAAATATAATGAAAAAAGATGTAGTTTTATAGTGTGTATGGGTGATATAGCTGTTTTAATTTTAGTAAATAAAAAAAGTCCTCGTTTAAAATATGTTTTTGACGAACTGTTAATTCGTAGGATGGGGCTGGAGTATGAGTTCACTATTGATGTATCATTTTTTTTAAATCACTCAGGATCAAAGTTTAGTTATGGGGTTACTGTTCAGAATGAATTGTTTTTTGATGCAGTCCCATTACTTTGGGAAGCGACAATAGAGCAGGATACTCCACAAGTAGTTATAGATAAAGGTGTTAAAGGGTTATTCCCCGTTAGTAATGGGGCTTTGTCTTTTGATTTGTTTGCTTCGGCGTTTTATTTGTTGTCTCGTTACGAAGAGTATTTGCCTAGTCAGAGAGATAAGCACAGAAGGTTTTTAGCGGAAGCGTCCATATCATACAAGAATGATTTTTTGAGAAAACCAGTCGTGGATCAATACGCTCATTTGATTGCGTCAAAATTACAAGTCAAACATATAGAAAGTAAATCTAATCTTCTTCTTACAATAGACATAGATAATGCTTATGCTTATTGTTATAAAGGGTTTTTGAGAACGCTTGGTTCGCTAGTAAAAAAAATACTTAATTTAAAATTTAAAACTTTTGTCACTCATTTGTTAGTTCTGATAGGGTTTAAGAAAGATAAATATGATTCTTACGATAAGATGGATGCCATTCATAAAAAGTATGGCTTAAAGCCAATTTATTTTTATCTAGTAGGGAGTAATGGTGGGGTTGATAAGAACTTAAATATAAAACTTAAACGAAGTATTGATTTATTAAATAGGTTAAAAAAAGAAGGTGATATTGCTTTACATCCTTCATACGCTTCTAATTTAGATGTATCTATTCTAAAAAAAGAAAAAAAATCTTTGGAAAATGTTTTGGGAGAAATGGTTACAAAAAGTAGGCAACATTACTTAATGCTTGAATTTCCGAAAACGTATCAAAACTTGATAGAGGTAGGGATTAGAGATGATTATACGATGGGTTATCATTCTCAAGTGGGATATAGAGCAGGTACAGCTAAGCCATTTTATTTTTTTAATTTAGAAAAGAATAAAAAAGAAAATTTACAAATCCATCCATTTTATGTGATGGACACGACATTGCAGAAATACCTTAAGTTTTCATCGGGAGAAGCTTTGGTTTATCTTAAAGAAAACATGAGTAATACTGATTGTACCTTACTTTTTCATAATGAGTCTATAGGTGGGGAAGATAAATGGACAGGTTGGGAGGATTTTTATGAAGGATTGATTAGTCAAATTAAAAAAGGTATTTCTAAAAAATCATAAATGAATAGAGAATATCTACTGCGGAATAAGTACTTTTGTAACGATACATTGTATTATAGTATATAATCTATGGACTTAAATATAGATAAAGTTTTAATAAGACATATTGAGAGCCTTGTTTTTTGTTCAAGCAACCCTTTGAGTGTAAAAGAAATTCAAGAGTGCTTGGCGGAGATGTTTGAGTCTAAAATTTCATTAGAAGAAATAGAAAAGAGTTTAAGCGATTTACAAGAGCGTTATCAACAAGAAAATATTTCATTTGAATTAGTTGAAATTTCAAATGGCTTTCAGTTTCTTACAAAACCAGCTTATCAGGCAAGTATTGCGATTCTGTTGAAAAACCAGTCGAAAAAAAGAATGTCAACTTCTGCTTTAGAAACATTGGCAATTATAGCTTACAAGCAACCGATTACTAAATCAGAAATAGAGCAAATAAGAGGGGTTGGGTCGGATTATACGGTAAATAAGCTACTCGAAAAAGAGTTGGTGAACATTAGAGGTAAAGCCGATACTGTAGGTAAGCCAGTTTTGTATGGTACGGGTGAGAAGTTTATGGAGTATTTTGGTATTCGTAATATAGAAGAACTACCTGTATTGAAAGATTTTAGGGTAGATGAGGAAAACGTAATAGGAGAGGAAAGAGAATGAAAAAGCCAGTAAAAAAATATTCAAAATTTCAGAATGAGCAAAAACCACCTAGCTATGAGGGTGCAGAAGAGAAATTAACTACTTTTCCGATGAGATTGAATCGCTATGTTGCTAACGCAGGTGTATGCTCTAGAAGAGAAGCCGATAAACTCATTGAGAATTGTGAGATAAAGGTAAATGGAAAGGTAGTGTCAGCGATGGGGCATAAGGTAGAGGAAGGAGATGTTGTTGTCTATCAAAAGAAAACATTATCATTAGAGAAATTTGTTTATGTACTGTTGAATAAGCCTAAAGATTTTATTACCACTACAAATGATCCTCAGGAACGCAGAACTGTAATGAGTTTGGTGAAACAGGCTTGTAATGAGCGTATTTACCCTGTGGGTAGGTTAGATAGGATGACTACAGGTTTATTACTATTAACTAATGATGGTGATTTGGCAAAAAAACTTTCTCACCCCTCTCATCAAATTAGAAAAATATACGAAGCAGTACTTGATAAACCATTAAAGCCAGAGCATTTTGACGCTCTAGCGGCAGGGTTTGACTTGGAAGATGGTCATGTTAAGGTAGATGATATTGCGATAAACTCTGAAGATGATCATATTGTAGGGTTAGAGATTCATATCGGTAGAAACCGTATTGTAAGAAGAATGTTTGAGCATTTTGGTTACGATGTAATTAGACTCGATAGGGTAGTATATGCAGGGCTTACTAAAATAGATACTCCTAGAGGAAAGTGGAGGTACCTGAAAGAAAAAGAGTTGCGTAGGTTGAAAAAGTATTAGCAAAGAATTAAAAACAGCGTCTTTAAGGATGGAACAATTATTAAAAGACTATAGATTGATTTATCAACTAGGTCTTAAATTTCTTAGAATAAGGTATAAAAATTCGATATTAGGTTATGTATGGACATTGTTACATCCTATTATTTATGTAGTAATATTTACTTTTATATTTAGTACAATAGTTGGCGATGTTGAAAATTATCCAGTTTACGCATTGAGTGGGATGTTGTTTTGGATTTTCTTTAATACAACTACCTCCCAAATTTTGACTTCTGTTATAGAAAGTGCACAGTTACTCAAGGCGATGGCAGTTCCTCCAGTTTATTTTCCAATGGGTACACTTGTAGCGGGGTTTGTTAATTTGTATTTGTCATTGATTCCTTTTGTGATTTTAATGTTCTTTACGGGTGCTGAATTCTCTTTTCATAATTTATTAATTATTCCTGTAAGTATTATTTTTTCATTTTTTATATTTGGATTCGCTTTAGCGATGAGTTCTTTAAATGTGTTTTTTAGAGATGTAATGTTTCTTTGGAATGCGATGGGACCAGCTTTGTTTTATATAACTCCTGTAGCTTATACAATTGATTTTGTTCCAGAACAATATCGATGGATTTTTAAATTAAACCCGTTGTATTATTATATGGAGTCGATTAGGGATGTCTTGTACTTCAATAGGCTACCTAGTGGTCAAAATGTATTAATTATGTTAGTATTGGCATTAGTATCAGTGTTGTTTGGGTCATTTGTGTACAATCGTTTGAAAAGAGGGTTTATTTCTAATTTATAAATTAAAATGGGACAGTCAGAGTTTGCGATAGACGCACAAGACATATATGTAGACTATTTAATACCAAGTAGTAGTATGTTGTCTTTTAGACAGTATTTGTTTTCTTTAGGAAGAGAGCCTTTGTTTCAACGAAAAGAGGTATTGAAAGGTATAACGCTTCAAATTAAGAAGGGAGAGTGTTTTGGTGTACTCGGGACCAATGGTTCAGGTAAAAGTACATTTATGCGTACTATTTCAGGAATCATAGAACCGTCTAAAGGTTCTTTGAGGGTAGAAGGTAAGATGGCACCAGTTTTAGGAATAGGAGTAGGTGTAGAGCCCGAACTTACAGGCTATGAGAATATTAGGTTGTGTTGTACTTTGTTGAGGTATTCGGCAGATAAAACAGAGTCTTTGATAAGTAAAATAAGAGATTTTTCAGAATTGAGTGATTTGGATTTAAATATGCAAGTTAAAAAATACTCTTCAGGAATGGTTTCTCGATTAGGTTTTTCTACAGCAATAGCAGAAGTGCCAGATATACTGATTGTAGATGAAGCTTTAGCGGTAGGTGATTTGGCTTTTCAAGAAAAATGTAGGGATAGAATAAGTGAAATTATTGCTCAAAACAAAACTGTTTTAATGGTGACTCAAAATCCTCAAGAAATGCTTAATATCTGTCAAAGAGCGGCAATTCTTGATAAAGGGAAACTAATTGAAATTGGAAATGTTAAGGATATTGCAGAGAAGTATCTTCGTAAAATGGAAGAACAAAAAAACAGGGTTTATCAAAATTGATTTTTTATGAAAGTATTGTTTTCTAGTGCTGATTTAGAGTTGAAACATAAACGAGGAATTGGATTTTATTCAAAGTCATTGTTGAAATCATTATATGATAATGGTTGTGAGAATCACTTGTTAACGAGTTGTGAAAGTAGTAGAGAGACAGATATCATTAGTAAAATTAGCTTTGGTAAAAATAATAAATATACCACTAAAAATAAGCTTCTTTTTTTAGTTAGAAAGACTTTAATTGCGAATAGGTTTTTCAAAAAAGTAGTTCTAAATAAACAAAAAAAAACAGAAGAAGCCCCATTTTTGAAATATGTAAAAGGGTTTGTGAATGCTACGTTAGTGTTTGATATAGAATATTTTTGGAATAAATTCATCAAAGCTAGATTTAGGATTCCTACAAAAGGATTTGATGTAATGATAACATCAATACCGAGTAACCTTAGGGTGGATAAAGGTACGAAACTTATTCAGACACTCCATGATGTGATTCCTTTGGAAGAAAGTCCATTATCAGGTTATGGTAAGGTGATTCGGCAAATGGTAAAAGGAATGACGGAAAATTCAGATATTATTTTATCGGTATCCGAATATTCTAAAAATAGACTTTTGTCATTTTTTCCTGAGACCAAAGCAGATATTATTGTTACTCATCAACCGATACCAGTATATCCAGAAGAAGAGCAGTATGTTCAAGATGAAAGCAATGTAATTAGAGACTTAAATAAGTTTGAATTACAAAAAGGAAAATATTTTCTATATGTAGGTGCTATTGAAGAGAGAAAAAACATATTGACCTTAATAGAGGCTTATAATGAAGTAAAATCTCAATTAGACATCCCTTTAGTGATCGCTGGTGGGGTAAGTGAGGTAGATATTGAATTGCATAACAAAATTGAAGAAATAAAAAGAGGGGATATTTCGGGTGTTAAATATTTAGGTTATGTCTCTAATACAGAGAAGTTATCTTTATTAAAAGGTAGCTTGTCATTTGTGTTTGTATCTTTTTCGGAAGGGTTTGGGCTACCCCCTTTGGAGGCAATGAAAATGGGAACGCCTGTCATTTGTTCTAACAAAACATCTTTGCCAGAAGTTTGTGGAGACGCTGCTTTATTAGTAGAACCTACTGATGTAGGTGAGATAGGAAGGAAGATGCTTGAACTATATCAAAATCCGATTTTACGACAAGATTTAATTCAACGAGGTTACGAAAATGTAAAACGATTCTCATTTGAATCCTACAACAAAAAAATAAGTGATGTTTTGCGAGAAGTAATGAGGTAGATTCTTTTACGCGTTTTTACTAAACCGTTCCCTCAACCTAGTCATCGGCAACTCAAATACTTTATAATTAATACTTGAAATTAAAATCGTAAGTAGAATAAAAGCAGAAAATGCCATAACGCCTTCTGACCCAGTCTCTGGGTAGAATAGCTTGCACTGTATACGGTATATAATTGAGTAATGCAGTAAGTAAATAGAGTAGGAGATAATACTTATATGTGTGATTATACCTCCTAGTCTTGTTTTGTAATGACGGATTTTACTGAAATAAGGCAATAAGAAGGCTGTCCCAAAGTTGAAGAAACTAAACGTAAAGATTTTAGTGAAAACGTGAGGCTGTTTGTAAAGCTGGGTTTCGGATAAAAATATAGCTACACATAAAAGTGCCAAACCGATAGCTAGAGAGGTGTATTTTTTTTTCCATAGTGAGGGATAATAAAATTGAACCCAAACGGAAAATACCCCTATTAAAATACTGTCTAATCGATAAATAACGATTTTTCGTAAAGATTCATCCCAACTCAATTCGCTTGTGTAAACAGCATTTACCCTCATTATAAAAGAGAAAAGAAAGACAATAGTAATACTTAGTAAGATTGCTCTTTTTGTGCTTTTAATTACTTTGAAGATAAGTACAAGTAGGAATGGAAGAATAATATAAAACCATTCTTCTATTGTGAGACTCCATGCTTCTGAGTAAAAGTTGGGGTGAGGGTTGAATAAGTTTTGGGTGAAACTTAAAAAATGCCAATTGAACTCGCTCTGCTGTTTTAAAACAAAAATGATAATAAGGTTAAACAATAATACCAAATAATAGTTAGGCATTGTCCTGAACCATCGTCTGACCCAGAATGTTTTTAGTTTTTTAAAAGAAAAACCATTTTGAGATTGCTTGATGAGGATTCCACCGATTAAATATCCACTGAGTACAAAGAAAATTTCTACACCATAAAAACCCCAACTTTTCATTATATCAAACTTGTTAGATATAGGGAAAAGTAAAAATCGACTATGTGAACATATAACAAGTAAAATGGCTACAGCTCTCATGATATCTAAGCCATAAATTCGCTCAGAGTTATGGTTAGAAAATAGTTTTGTATAGAAGTTTTTTAACACTCCTTACTGTAATTATAGTTGATAAGGAATATAGGCAGAAATATCTTCTCCAAACTTGTACAGCTCTCTCGTTAGGGTAGAACTGATATGTGCGTATTGAGGAGAGGTAATTAAAAAGAACGTTTCTAGCTTAGGATTAAGTTGTTTGTTTGCCTGAGAGATAGTATTTTCATACTCATAATCCGTGGTGTTTCTAATCCCTCTAAGAATATAATTAGCACCAATTTCTTCGGCATACTTAGCTGTAAGTCCTGAGTAGGATACTACTTCTACTTTGTCAGCATTAGGAAATGCTTCTTTAATTTTTGAAATCATCAAGTTGATTTCAAAATGTCTTTTTTTATTACCATTATTACCAACTGCAATGATTATTTTGTCAAATAAAGAAATGCCTCTACGCACAATGTCTTCATGACCTTTGGTGAAAGGGTCAAAAGAACCAGGGAAAATAGCTATTTTACTCATTTCGTGTACTGTTTTGGATTTGATAAATATGTGCAAAAGAGTGATCGTCTAGTTCGCTAAAAGCTAAGCTAAATTTATACTTAGTAGTACGAGGTGCAAAATTGATAACAGACAAAAAGTCTTTAAACCTATTATATTCGCTAGAGAACACACTAATGTCTCCGTATAGATATGTAGGTGTATTTTGCGGTAATTTCAGTTTTTTGAATGCCATTAAAGTATAAAAAAGACTGTCTTCTGGAGTTCTAGCTTCAAATACATTGAGGTAAGTAAGCTTATCTTGACTGTATAATGCTAGCGTTATACTTTTGTGTAAAAATAAGATGTGAGCTTCAGGCTGGTTAGACTGTGGAGAGATTGATTTCAAAAAAGCAGTAGTATGGTGACTTATATTAATTTCTTTAGCATAAAATTGCTTAAATTCATTAATTACATTGTTAGAATAAGCGTAGCAATTGGTGATTCCTAAGCTTTTATGTATATCATAAGTACAGTTTTCGTCTTTGCTCACTCCATGGTTCAGTTGTACATAGTTATTGACTTGCCCTACATCAAACAGTGTAGATGGAATTAAAGAAAAGGAAGAAGAAACAAAGCTCAGGTTTATTTTTTTCCAAAACCGTCCTGACAAGTAGGAATGACCCTCTAGCAAGTCAGTGATAGACGTTTTGACGATGTGGTGCTCAAGAGATAGGTATTTGTTACTGATAGGTTCATAAACGGCATGTGTGAGGGTATTGCCAGAATGACAAAGGTTGAGATAGTAATCACCTATTTTTTCTGCATTAAACAGATTGTCTTGAATTCTAATATCGTTTGTATGTGCCGGCATTTATTTCTCCCAGTTTCCTTCCTCTGTTACCCGTCTTAGCGAGCCTATTCGTAATGTATCGTAAATACCTAGCTCACGCTTAGGATGAACAGGTTTAGTGTTTTTTATCTCGAACACTGCTACTCCATCTACACGTCCTAAAGTTATTTTATAGTTCATATTAGCTTTGTGAGGCAGTTTGGTGTAGTTTTTAATGTTTAGTTTAAGTGTATTTTTATTGAAAATAGAGTCCTTAACGGAAGTAATATGAATAGTGTCATAAGTGTAATAGCTAGAGTCTTTTCCAGGGTATAGGTTGATGATATGCTCATGCTTATCTATGGTGTAAATACTGTCCGATTGAATGAATTTACTTAAATTTCCCCAATTTTCTGCATAATGTTTTTTCTCATTTCTGTATGCTGTTTGTAAGTCTTTAAGAAGTACAAGTTGAGTTTTTATTTTTTCCTCAGTTTCTTCTATGTATTTGATTTCCTGTACACGAGAGCCTATGCTTTCGTATAGTTTGTATCCCCAAAAGCAAGCTATAGTGCCAAGTACTACTGAGATGATAATGATGATATGTTTTAATTTCATTTTATAAAAATAAGAATTAATTACACTTTTGCATAAGATTATCGATTAGATGAATGTTTTTACTTAAAAAACTATGTTTTTGACATTCTGATACCTGTATTATTTCATCCAAACTAAACCATTTGATTCCATGAAAACTATTTTCTAATTCTGGATCTTTTCCTAAGCTAGGTGTATCATTACTACTGACAAGGTACAGTAGCTCAATAGCGTGAAAATTTTTATTAATATACTCATCAAGGTAGATGAAGTTTTTAACCTCTATACTTATATTACACTCCTCTTCACATTCTCGTATAAGACATTTTTCTAGGCTTTCCCCAAAATTCACACCACCACCTGGAAATGACCAAAATATATTTTCATCATTAATTCCATTATGATTGAGTAAAAGGATTTTACTATTTCGGATAAGAACCCCGCAAGTTCTTACTCGTACCTTATTACCATATTGTGTAATGATTCTTTCTGAATGCATTACCCCTTAATCGCATATACTCCCAATAACACCCACGCTGCAATAAGTAATAATCCGCCAATAGGGGTGATTGCACCTAGTTTAGGAGTTTGAGTGAGGCATAACAAATACAACGAACCCGAAAATATAACTATACCAGCGATGGCAACATAGCTAGCATACTGTAAGGTGTTGCTTTTTACATTGCTAAGTAAAAACCCGATAAAGAGTAATAATAAAGTATGGATGAAATGATACTTTACCGCAGTTTCAAACACTTCTAGACGTTTAGTCTCTAACAAAAAATCTTTAAGCTTGTGAGCACCAAACGCTCCTAAAGCCACAGCAATTGCACCGCTTACAGAAGCGATAAATGCGATAATCCTTCCTAATTGATAATTTCCCATTGTAGTCTAGTTATGGTTCCTTTTTCCAAATATAGCACTTCCTACTCTAATCATTGTACTACCAGTTTCTAAAGCTATTTGATAATCCCCACTCATTCCGATAGATAGATCCTCTATTTCGATATTTGATGATGTTTTTAATTTCTTTATCTCATCAAATAACTCTTTTATTGTCAAAAACTCGCTTTTAATTTCATTGATATCGTCAGTATGAGAAGCCATTCCCATAAGTCCTTTTATTTTGATGTTTGAGTATTTTTTTTCAAAATTATTATTTAACAATTCTATGATTTCTTTTTTAGGAAACCCAAATTTATGCTCTTCTTGGGCTATGTGTACTTGTAATAGACAATTAATTATTCTATTCTTTTTAAGAGCTTGTTTATTGATTTCCTTTAATAATCTTTCACTATCTACAGCATGTATCAATGACACAAAAGAGGCAATATACTTAACCTTGTTACTTTGCAGATGTCCAATCATGTGCCATTTTATGTCCTTTGGCAGTGTTTCTTGCTTTTTGCAAAGTTCTTGTACTTTATTCTCACCAAACACCCGCTGCCCAGCTTCATAAGCTTCTACAATAGCCTCATTAGGTTTTGTCTTGGATACTGCAACCAAAGTGAATTTATAATCTTTAGTTTGTGTTAAAATATTTTCTAGATTTTGACTAATACTATTCATCTAATTTTGTTTGTTATTCAATGAGGTTCTCTCAAATAATTTATGTTCTTGCAGACTTTATCCTTACTTTGTACGCAAATATATAAAACTTCTTTTACTAATAGATAATGAAACAGGTACTAGCAATCATAATGGGTTTTTTTATTTCTCAAAGCTGTATGAGTAGAAAAGAGCTTGATTTACCCATAGGAGAAGATAAAATGGCAAAAATCATTTGTGAACTCATGACTGAGAAACGAAGTCTTAACTATAAAGGTGTACCAGGGGATTCTATTCAAATTTATTATTATTCGGTAGTGAAACCAGAAGTATTGAAAAAAAATAAAGTTAGTTTTGCTGACTTTGACACTTCTTATGTTAGACTTCAGCAAGACGAAAAATATTATTATGAATTTTGGAAGAGAGTAAAAGTAGAAGCTGATACAGCTTACTCAGAATTTAAGTGATCATCAAATTACAGCCTCTTATATCACTATTATCAATCCGTCCATTTACTTCAAAATACCCGTTTTTATACACTTTACCCAAATCTTGCGTAGCGATAAAAGCACAACTTTCGATATTAGCAAGATCAACAATATTTAAGCAACCCCTCCCTTGTAAGTGATTTGACAATGGATCATTTAAGTCCCTTATCAAAACCTTCATACTGGATGAAGGTTTAAAAATCCCATTACCTTTAGAGTAAGATTGAGAAAGTAATTCAGTCATCCCATATTCTGAATGGATTAACGAAACACCAAGTTTATTACATAGCACCTGATGAACCTCTTCTCTGATGATTTCTTTTCGTTTTCCCTTCATGCCTCCAGTCTCTATAACGGTAATTGGAATACCCGTAAAACTAAATTTTTCAGCGAAATCCAATAAACCAAAAGTGACACCTATTAAGAATACCTTTTTATTTGAAGCTTTTAGAGATAAAATGGTTTGGTGTAACTCTTCGTGATTGTACAAATAAAAGTTTGATAAATCATTACCTGACTCATTAATAAAATGCTGACACATAGAAACGAGAGAAGAACCTTTTCGTTCTAAATAAGAGGGGAGAAGAGCCAAAATCACACAATCCTTTAAGTTGACTTGGTACGACTGTTCAAATAATTGTTGGGCGTGTTTTAGGTAAAACGATTCATCATTATAATAATGCTTACTCGTGACTTCTCCAGTAGTACCACTACTACTATAGTAAGAATCAGCTGATCCATTATAGACTTTATGAGTCTTAAAAAAAGAGATAGGCATAAAAGGAATCTCCTCAATCGAATTGATTTTTTTATTATCTATTCTTAAGTAACTTAAGAAATCCCTATACACAGGAATACTTTTTGCCTGATGACGAAATAAGTCCATCGCCAAACCGTTAAAGGAAGAAGCTTGTATATTGCTTAATTTAGACTTAAATTCGCTTACGAAAGACATATAAATAGAATGCTTAGAAGTATAAGACTTATTGGATTATTAATTTTGTTAGTTACAGCCATATCTTGCAAAAAAGATCCAGGTTATGATTTAGAACCCAAAATCACTTTTGTTTCGATAAGCAAAACTATCGAATTTGATGATACACTGCAATCAAATATAGATGTAATTAGGATTGCAGTACAATTTGAAGATGGAGATGGAGACTTAGGGATGGATATTAACCAGTCTATTCAAGAAGATGACGAATTCAAAAATAACTATCATTACAAAGTATTCAAAAAAGTAAACGGAATTTTTGAACCCTTAGATACACTGTTTGGACGTTTTGAGCCACTAGCTCCCACAGTAGATTATCAAGGACCTATTGACGGAGAGCTAGTTTTTAATACCTCTCTCTCTCATGCCGATATTCCACCGATTGAAGAACCTAACACCAAATATTTTTATAATGACACTATTAAATATGTGGTTTCAGTTATAGATAGGGCTCATAATAAGAGCAACGAAGTAGAAACAGGAGAAATAATTATTTTTCAAAAATGATAAGGTTTGGGTTTTCTCAATCGGTGAAATCTTTTCTATATAATACTATATTATAGTTAATACGGTATAATCCAATTTTAGTAAAGTCTCTTGGTCGGGCTTCCGCTACTCAATTTTCCCGATTTTTCATCAAAAATAATTTTAGATAAACCATAACAAAATCCGACTACTGGAAAATCCCTAAGTCTTGCTAAAGCGTTAATCATATTTTTTTAATTTACTCAAACTAAATTGTCTTACTTGCGACATTGTTTTCAATGTATAAAAATGTATTTTTGTATCCGTGAGAGAAGTAGAAGTCAGGGTAATTATTCCCGTGTTAGACGAGGAACAATCCATAGCAAAGGTGCTAAAAGACATTGAGGGAGTGGAGGAAATAATTGTAGTCAATAATGGCTCTACGGATAATACAGTAGAGGTAGCAACTCTTGCAGGAGCAACTGTACTTGACGAGCCTAAAGGAGGCTATGGTAAAGCTTGCCTTAAAGGGATTGGCTATATCAATCAAAACTATCCTCAAACAGACATTGTTGTGTTTTTAGACGGTGATTACTCAGATTACCCACAAGACATGGAACTTTTGCTAAGCAAACTACCTAACTATGATATGGTTATTGGAAGTAGGACATTAGGAGAGCGAAAAAAAGGAAGTATGACAGTACCACAAATTTTTGGTAATTGGTTGGCAACTCGTTTGATAAAGATGTTTTACAAATTTCAGTATACTGATTTAGGACCTTTTAGGGTCATAAAGTTACCTGTTCTGAATGAATTGAAAATGATAGATGAAAACTATGGATGGACGGTAGAGATGCAAATTAAAGCCCTCAAACATAACTTTAAAGTAACAGAAGTCCCTGTTCGGTACAGACCCAGAATTGGGCAATCCAAAGTATCGGGAACGGTAAAAGGAGTCATAATGGCAGGCTATAAAATCATTTGGACAATCTTCAAATATCTAAAGTGAATATTCTTTCTATCACTATATTAATTGTATACATCGCTTCTATAAGCTTTATTTTCATGTTTAGCATTGCTCAGCTATTATTAGTAGTTAATTATGTACGAGCAAAAAGAAGAACAAATACACAGCCTAAAGCCTTACAAGATTATCCGTTAGTTACCGTTCAGTTACCCGTGTTTAATGAGCGTTATGTTATAGAGCGGCTAATCAACACAATAGCCAAACTTGACTACCCAAAAGACAAACTAGAGATTCAAGTATTGGATGACTCTACAGATGAAACCACAACAATTGCTCAAAAAAGAATAACAAAGTTACAAGCAGAAGGAATTGATATTAAGCTAGTCCGTAGACCAAATAGAAAAGGGTATAAAGCTGGAGCACTCAAATACGGTTTAGGATTAGCGAAAGGTGAGTACATCACTATTTTTGACGCTGATTTTGTGCCAGAATCAGATTTCTTAAAAAAAACAATCGCTTATTTCATAGGAAATCCTAAGTTAGGAGTGATACAGACTCGTTGGGGACACCTTAATAGAAATTATTCGTACCTAACTAAGCTACAAGCATTTGGTTTAGACGCACACTTTACGGTAGAGCAAGTAGGAAGAAATTCTCAAAATCACTTCATTAATTTTAATGGGACAGGCGGAGTTTGGCGTAAAACCTGTATCCTAGATGCGGGTAATTGGGAGGCAGATACGCTTACAGAAGATTTGGATTTGAGTTACCGTGCTCAACTCAAGGATTGGAAATTCCAATATGTAGAAGACATTGTAGCACCAGCAGAATTACCTATTACGATGCCTGCATTGCGTTCTCAGCAGTTCAGGTGGATGAAGGGAGGGGCAGAATGTACAGTGAAAAACCTCAAAAGAGTGTATAAAAGCAATAAATCATTAGCTACTAAATACTTTGCTACAATGCACTTACTCAATAGTACAGTGTTGTTGGCGGTATTAGTTTCTGCAATTTTGAGTGTGCCAGCTTTATTTATCAAGCAAACACTTCATGCCAAATGGTTGTTTCCGTTAATGGGAGTTTTTATGTCGAGTTTGTTGATTCTGATGATAAATTATTATCACGCCTATTTTTTAGAACATAAGAAAAACTTATCCAATCACATTCGATTTCCTTTTGTCTTTTTTGTTTTTTTATCTTTAAGTATGGGCTTGTCTCTTCATAATTCTATTGCGGTAGTAGAGGGCTTGGTAGGGAAGAAGTCACCATTTATTCGCACACCTAAGTTCAATCTACAAGGTGCACAGGACTCTTCATGGGAAAAAAATGTATACCGAATCAAAAAAATATCTGGATTTGTTTATTTTGAATTATTATTAGTTATTTATTTTGCCTATGGCATTTTTCAAGCTTATGTTTTAAGCGATTATTCCTTTGTTTATTACCATGTCTTATTATTATTTGGCTTTGGTTCGATATCTATTTATTCTATCAAACACTCTATGGTTCAAGATTGACCTTTTTTAATATTGAGCTCGTTAAAGTATAAACAAATAACTCTGTTTCTAAGCCGTTTTTGGGTAATTAAAATAATATCGCAGTTTGAACGACCGCAGAATAGTCTATGTTGTTAAGTGATGATTATTGTATTAGAAGAGTTTATGAGTAAGTGAAAGAAGAATTATTGATGAATTGAAAGTGATAAAAGAGCAAGATTTTTTTTTGCGGCAAGCAATTAAATTTTATTCAATTCATCAGCCAAATACTTCCCCATACTAAAACAGGCTTGTAGTAAATAACCACCCGTAGGAGCATCCCAGTTAAGCATTTCTCCCATTACATAATGTTGAGGAGAGGCTTTAAGCTCAAGATTTTTGTTGACAGAATGAAGTGAAATTCCACCCACTGTTGAAATAGCTTCATTGATAGGAGTTGTACCAATGATTTCCAAAGGAAGATTTTTAATGCCTTGACTAAGTGTCAAGCTATCGTTATAAATTGTTTTATCGCTATAAGTTTTTAATAAGTCAATCTGCACATTTGAAAGTTTGATTTCTTGTTTAAAAAATGTTTTCCAATTACTTTTTTTTGATTTAGAAAGGATGATTTTTTCTAATTTTTCTATACTAAATTGAGGCTTAAGATCAATATAGATTTTTGAATACCCTATTGCCTGTAAATCTTTTCGTATTGTAGGACTTAAAGCATAAATTGCCCCTCCCTCTATACCGTACCTTGTAATCATCAACTCACCTTTCTTGTATTGATTACCAGATTTTACGGCAATATTTTTAATAGGCTGTCCATCATTTGGACTTAAAAACTTATCTCCCCAATTAATTAAATAACCACAATTGGAAGGAAAAAAAGAGGTAGTTTTAATTCCTTTGTCATCAAATAATGAGAGCCAAGAACCATCAGATCCAGTTTTTGACCAACTAGCCCCGCCTAAAGCGAAAATAGTATAGTCAGCAGAAATCATAATATCACCCCTGTCACAAGTAAAAGAAAGTTGATTTTTTGTCCATCCAGTCCATTGATGTTGAGTATGAATGGTTACATTTTTTTTATTCAATATTTCTGTAAATTTTGCCAGTACTTCGGCGGGCTTTATTGTTTTATCAGGGAAAACTCGCTTACTAGATCCCACAAAAGTATCTATCCCAATAGATTTGAGCCATTTCACTAAGTCTTGATTAGTGAAATGTTTGATATAAGGAGCGATGAATTCTTCAGGCATATAGCGAGAAATGAAATCTTTCATCCCTTCACTATGTGTCAAGTTAAACCCACCTTTTCCCGCTACAAGGAGCTTTCTTCCAATTGTTTTACCTTTTTCATAAAGGTGAACATCATACTTGCTTTCATTCAAATGACAAGCCAAGATAATTCCAGCCGCACCAGCTCCAATTATAACTATCGTTTGTTTCACCCAGTTATTTCTTTGTTAAGCTTAGCAATGATTTTAGCACCTCTACCTTTAAACCCAGTTGATGCATAAGGCATTTGATCCTCTATAATCAGCTTAAGCTCAGGTTTTAGTTCAGGGTTATCCCTACTGATATTATATATTGTACTCATCGCACAAGATTTTATTGCCACAGGCACAGCTTGCCTAGTTAAAAAATCAAAAGCATATTCAACTGCCTCTCCTTGCAGTGGAGTAGGGATGTTTATCTCTTGCAAAACCCTAAAAGTATTGCGATAAATAGCATTGTGATGTTGAGCACCAAGATTATTGATTAACCGCTTAAGATAAGGCTTAATCATTGAAGGTTGTTCTACCCCAATATCTCCAACCACCCAAGCACTTCGTTGCTTTAGGGTATCGCTTCCGTTAATAAATAGATCAAACAAAACCTTAAACTTATCATCACTTAGACCAATGTAAGAAATGATTTGGCTAGTATTAGCTCTGCTATGTTCTTTTTCTAAGGCTCTTTTCAAATCCATTGTTAAACATATAAGTTGATATTGATATATTTCATTCCAGCACTTATGGCCGCCTCAAAACCCAGTTGAGCATCTTCCAAAACAATACATTCATTAGGACTTAAGTTCATTTCTTCGGCACACTTCAAGAACGTATCGGGGTGAGGTTTGTGCAAATCTACTTCGTCAGCACTTACTATAGAATCTAAGTTTTTGATATGCCCAATTGCTTGAAGAGTAGCTATTACACTCTCTCTATCTCCCCCAGAACCCACAGCTATTTTTCTTTTTCCTAGATTAGCTAGTAATAATTGTTCACTAGCAGGAATTGCTTTTACGGTAGGGATTAAAGACTGAAAAATCCTTTCCTTTTTCTCACCTAGCTTTAGCCCATTTACGGAGTGTTTGTACTCTTTTACAAACATTTCAAAAACTTTTAGTGTAGGTATTCCCGCTTTAGCGATAAAATACTCATACGGAAACTCAATACCATAAGGCTCACAAACGAGCTGACAAGCCTTATAATGCAAAGACATTGTGTCGGCAAGTGTTCCGTCGAGGTCAAAAATTATTCCTTTTATGTGTTCGGGTATTTGTATCATTATCATGTAGATTCTACGTGGCTAATTTAGCTAATATTTCCTAAAAGGCAATAAAAAATATTTGGGGCTTCCCTTTCATTTCACTCTCTGGGCTATTTCGCCCAGACGGTCGGGCTTTCTGTTCCCAATCTTCCCGATGAAAAAAATCAGGAAGGATTTCCACGTCAATCCCTAAGCCAATTATGTGATAATGTAGCTTTATGATTGTAATTAACTATCTTTGGTAAGATGTTTGATAAGTCAGTAATTCTAAATTATAAAATCAATGAAAAATACACTACTAGTACTTCACTTATTGTTAATAGCTAACCTATCCTTATCTCAAAAAATAATTCAGAGTAAGATAGGAATTAATTATACCCAATTGCCATCAGTATTATTACTGCCCAAGTATTATCAATCAACAGTTGTTTTGGAATATGAAGAAGATATTTTAGCACATCAAAAAATGATACAAGAAGAATATGATGAAGAGCTAAAACAATATAAAGAGATAGAATTTCAATCTAAAACACGTCATAAAGCTAGAATGGATCAGTATTATGATAACTTATATTCAGGTAAGAAGAAAACATTAGCAGGCTATTTATTAGAAACTCAGGTACTAAAAACAGGTACTATACCAGACAAACCAGCCCCATACGTAGCTGCCCCAAAGCCTAAGAAGAGACAAGTGCATTATCAAAAAATATTTAATACCGAAACCTTAGCCACCTCTTATCTATACCTTGAGGGGTTTGAGGGTAAGCCAGAAAAGGCAGTAAAAATTTCGGCTCATTTATATGGGTTTCAATCTACCAAAATAGAACTCAAAAGTAGGAGTGTAACTAAGCCTTCACCAGCCGTATATTATTGGCACAGGATGTCTTATAAGCACCCTGTTAGAATCAGGGTAGTAGATAATAGTGGGAAGATTTTCCTAAATGAGTTATTAGAAGGCACAAGTGAGTTTGTGAAATATGAAACAAAGCATACAAAAACGAAAATTCCTTCTTTTGATACGGTTACTATAAAACGAATGTTAGAATCAAAAATAGTAGATAAAAACATGAAGCTAGTTTATGAGCGGTTGAATGAGCTTTATGGGTTCTGCCCCAAAGTTCGCTATGAAAACTTGTATAAAGTGAAAGCTAAGAAATTCAATTATGACGACTGTCAATCGGGTTTTTCTATTGCTAGAGAGGGGTATTTGAATTTAAATACAGATTTTAAATCATCCAAAAATAAATTGCTAGAAGCGATAAAAATATGGAATAGAGTTTTGAAAGAGTCAGAATTAGAAAATAAAAAAGCAAGAGTAAATAAACACGTGACTGCAACTATGAAACTTAATATTGCACAAGCTTATGGATGGATGAATGAATATGAGAAGGCAGAATTAACCTTACTTGAAATCATTGATTATGACAAGTTTAAATTTAGGTATAGGGATGCAGCTCAAACTCGTATGAAGTTTTACAGAAAACAAAAAGCAAGGTGGAATGCTAATCACAAGTAAAATCACCATACTAATACTCGTAGGATTATTAATATCTTGTAGTACAAATAAGATGAAGGTAAAAAAAGAAATAAAGAACTATCAATAAAAGGGGAGTGGTTAGTCTTATCTATATCTCGCTTAGAAAGTATCAAAGAAAAAAACATCTTCTTAATTTTGATAAAAATAAAGTTTTTGGGTCTGATGGATGTAATAGAATTGCTGGTACCATAGAACAAATAGATGAAAGAAACCTAGTCTTTGGTGCAATGATGGGAACTAAAATGGCTTGCCCAGATATGGGTATCTAATGAGTTTACCACAGCCTTATGTGATGCAGGAGACAATGAGTATGTAACCCCTAAAGGAATAGAAGGTGGTGCAACTGATTATCAAGAAGCATAATAGTAAAAAAATAATTTTATTAAATCCTAGTTTGAATATTTTCAAACTAGGATTTTTTTATTTTAATACTTCAGTAAGCTTAGCTTCTAGTGCTGTCCCTCTTAAGTTTTTAGCAATGATTTTACCTGTTGGATCAATCAGTACAGTATGAGGAATTCCAGAAATTTGATATTGAGACACAACTGGAGAAGACCATTTCTTAAGGTCAGAAACATGAGTCCAAGGTAATTTTAAGCGATGTATAGCAGCTTTCCACCTGCCTTTGTCACTATCTAACGATACTCCAAATACTTCAAAACCTTTGCTTTTATATTTAGCGTAAGCATTTCTTACATTCGGCATTTCCTGTATACAAGGTCCACACCACGAAGCCCAAAAGTCAATCAAAACATACTTACCCTTTAAGCTACTAAGAGCAACTGTGTTTCCCTCTGGATTTTGTAATTTGATTTCAGGAGCTTGTGAACCAATTCCTACAAAACTATTGATAGTCTTTAGCCATTTACTTGCGTACAAATGTTCTTTCTCCGAAAACTTATTTGCTACTGACTTTATAAAATCATAATTATCATCTCTTGATAAAGATGAAACATAAATAAAAGAAGTATAACTAGGTGCGTTATCCAGTACAAATTCCTTTACTTCTGCTGTTTTTCCTGATTGTAGCAAATTTGTGATTTGTTGTACAAATCTACTTTCTTTAGAATTAGGAAATTCAACTCCTTTATGACTGATGTTGATTTCAATTTCTTTCACATCATTGATAAAGTCTATTTTCATATCATCAACCCGAAGAGAATATAGCCACAACTCATCATCATTAAGTCCAATTTCAAAACTCCCATCTTCATTTATCTTACTAGTGTTTAGTAGGACACTCTCTCTTCCACGAGCTTTATATAGCTCAACTTTACTGGGTAAGATTGTATCAGGGGTATTGATTGTTCCTTTTATAAGGTGTACAACAGCAGTAGGAGAGATGCTTGGTGTTTTTTTCGTTGTTATGTTCTCTGTTTTTTCGCTAGTTTTTCCTTCCGTTTGTTTATCACAAGACCATAGTAATAGTGCAACACTAATATATAATATTCTTTTCATTTGATTAAGCTTCTAATATTTCTCTTAAGATTTGATTGATTTTTTTTGGATCAGCTTTTCCAGCAGTTGCCTTCATCGCTTGCCCCATAAACAGCCCAAGTAAGTTTTTGTTTCCAGCTTTGTAGGCTTCTACTTTATCAGGAAATTGAGCCAACACTTCTTCCACAACAGATTTTATATCATCTTCGTTCGTGTCTTGCACAAGGTTAAGTTTTTCGGCAAGCTTACTTACAGATGTTTTTGGCTGATTAACTAACTCAGGGAATAAATTCATTGTAGCCGAAGAGACACTAATCTTTCCATCATCTATAAAACGAATTAATTCCGCCATCTTTGCAGGACTTAACGGGAAGTTAGCCACAGATAAGGTCAGCTCATTCATATATGATTTCATAGCACCCATCACCCAGTTAGACGCAGATTTGTAGTTAGACGTCTCTTGACAAAGCGCATCAAAGTACAGGGCAATATCTTTTTGGTCGGTCAATACATAAGCATCATATTCAGGTAGCTTATACTCTGTCACAAAACGTTTGAATAACTCATGGGGCAGGGCAGGCATCTCCAATTTTATCTTTTCAATCCAATCTTTGGTAACCGTTACAGGCTGTAAATCAGGTTCAGCAAAAAACCGATAATCATTCAGCTCTTCCTTTTTACGCATTGCTTTTGTCGTTCCTGCAGAAGCATCAAACAAACGAGTTTCCGAAATAATAACCTCATTATTTTCGTTCATTTCTATTTGTCTATCAATCTCATGCTCAATTGCTCGTGCCACATTTCGGATAGAATTCATGTTTTTGACCTCTACTTTAGTACCAAAAGTGTCACTACCTTTTTTCATTACAGAAATATTAGCATCACAACGCATCGACCCCTCTTCCATATTCCCATCACAGATTTCTAGATAACGCACAAGCTTCCGCACTTCGGTCACAAAAGCATACGCCTCTTCCGAATTACGAATATCTGGCTCTGTCACAATCTCAAGTAGGGCAGTACCAGCACGGTTAAGGTCTACTAAAGACTCACTTTCCCCATCAAGGTGCATCGACTTCCCAGAATCCTCTTCCATATGGATTCTCGTTAATTTAATTTCTTTTTTTACACCACTTTTTGTTTTAATATGAACGCTTCCATTCTCACAAATAGGAGTTGCATCCTGCGTAATCTGATAACCCTTAGGCAAATCAGGATAAAAATAATTTTTCCTATCATAATAATTGAACTCCGTAATATCGCAACCCAAAGCCAGACCCAGCTTAATTGAAAAATCATATACCTTTTTATTAGGCTTAGGCAAAGTACCAGGATGAGCCAAAGTAATAGGGCTAATATTGGTATTAGGTAAGCTACCATACTCTACAATGTCAGACGAATACGCCTTTGTATTGGTCGATAGTTGCACATGGATTTCTAAACCGATTACTTCTTGATATTTATCCCTCATTATTATTTAATCCTAATATTTTCTTTCTTTTGGAGCTTTCCAAAATCATTTCGTACCTCATGATTTTGACCGGGCTTTCGCTACTCATCCCATTTCGCTTCGTTATACTACGCTTATGTGATTCAAACAAACCACGACAAAGTCCGTCTACTGACGGATCCCTAAGCCATGTCACTTATTAGCTGTTTTACTATTATTAAGCCATTTAGTAATTTATGCCTTTCAATACATATATGTTACAAGAGCGTAAAGATAGTTATTTTGATAAAAATTACACTAAAAAAACAAACCTTGTCACACAAAAAAGGTGATTCAATTAAGAATCACCTTTTAATACAAAATAATGTTTTATTAAAGCGTACTCGGACAAACGTATGCACTCACAGGAATATTTGTTTCTTTTATAGCCTTAAAACCACCTTCTACATTAATCACTTTATCAAACCCTCTTGATTTGAGTATACTGGCCGCCATCATCGAGCGATACCCTCCAGCACAATGTACAAAGAATTTCTCTTTTGGGAACTCGCTCAAATGCTCATTTATTGTACAAAGAGGCGTGTGATTAATGTCTAGTACGTGTTCTGATAGAAATTCACCTTCTTTACGCACATCAAAAGAAATGTTTTTATCATACTGTTTTGTGAATTCTTCTGCACTTACACAGTCAATAGACTCAGTATCTTTTTTCTCAGCTTTCCAAGCCTTAATTCCACCATCTAGATAACCCAAAGTGTTGTCAAATCCAATTCTAGCTAGCCTAGTTACTGCTTCCTCTTCTCTTCCTTTATCAGTAATAAGTATGATTTCTTGATTTACATCCACAATTAATTGCCCAACCCAAGGAGCAAAACCACCATCTAGCCCGATAAAAATACTATTCGGAACATGAGCCTTTGCAAAATCACTAGCACTACGTACATCAAGCATAAGAGCACCAGTCTCGTTTGCAATAGTTTCAAATACTGCAGGTGATAGGGCAGTTGTCCCTTTTCCTAATATGTTTTTAATATCATCATATCCTTCTTTGTTAAGCCTTACATTTTCAGGGAAGTAGCCAGGAGGTGTTGCTAATCCATCAGTTACCTCTTTTATGAATTCTTCTTTAGTCATGTCTGCTCTAAGGGCATAATTTGTTTTTTTCTGATTCCCGAGTGTGTCTACTGTCTCTTTCATCATGTTTTTTCCACAAGCAGAGCCAGCACCATGAGCAGGATATACCGTTAAGTCATCAGCTAAAGGCATTATTTTATTTCTTAAGCTATCATAAAGCATTCCTGCCAAGTCGTCTAAAGTAATATTACTTTTTTGAGCCAAGTCTGGGCGGCCTACATCACCTAAGAAAAGCGTGTCACCAGAGAATAAAGCAATATCTTTTCCTGACTTATCTTTTAGTAATAAGCTGATACTTTCTAAAGTATGCCCAGGAGTATGTAGTACCTTTATTATCAAATCTCCTAGCTTAAACTCTTCATTATCCTCAGCAATATGAGAGTTAAATTTAGTGGTGGCGGTAGGTCCAAAAATTATTTTAGCATCCGTTTGCTCTGCCAAAGTTACGTGACCACTTACAAAGTCGGCATGAAAATGAGTTTCAAAAATATATTTAATATTAGCACTGTCTTTTTCTGCTCTTTTGACATAAGGGCTTACTTCTCTTAGCGGGTCTATGATGGCTACCTCACCATTAGACTCTATATAATAAGCTCCTTGAGCTAGGCAACCAGTATATATTTGTTCAATTTTCATAATTCTTAACTTTATATGTGATGATATTCAAAGATGATTAAATAATTAGATTTATCTCGTGATGATTGTCACAAGGTGTAGGTTTATACTTCTTTCTCTTTAAAAGCATTACTTTGAGTAGCAATACTAAAGTTTATCTTTTTAGAAGCCTCAGGCTTTTGGTCGTAATAATCAATCGCTTGTTGTACTTCTGTAAAGAAACAATCTTGACCAACTTCATCCACGAAATCACTTTTGCTAAGGAAGTCTCTCACAGGACCAATTAACCCCATGAAATATAGTTGAATTCCTTTTTTGTTAAGAGTAGACACCAGTTTTTTTAATTCTTCCAAAGCACTGGTGTCCATAAAGCTTACACTCTCTGCATTTAATATAATGAGTTTAAGTTTGTCTCCTTTTTCTTCGGATAATTTTTCTAATGACTCTACAAAATGGATAGCATTAGCAAAGTATAATTGCGAATCATAACGTATAATTAATATGTCTTCACGAGTACTTGCTTCTACAAATCTATTAATGTTTCGGTAATCTCCCGATGAATCAATTTTCCCCAATACAGCTACATGCGGGCGAGTAGTACGGTATATCAATAAACCTAACGATAAGAATACCCCTGCTAATATCCCTTCTTTGATACCAAAGACTAATGTGATAACAAAAGTGGCGACAAGCATCCAAAAATCTTGTTTTTGTATTTTCCATAAGTACTTAACAAAATTAAAATCGATAAGCCCAAAAACAGCTACCATAATAATAGAAGCTAAAATTGCTTTAGGGAGATAGAAGAATATGGATGTTAAAAATAATAAAGTCATAGCAATTAATGCCGCAGCTACAAATGCTGATAAGTTGGTATTGGCACCAGATTGGTGATTAACGGCCGAACGGCTGAAGCCCCCTGTTGTAGGGTAACTCATAAATAAAGACCCTATTATATTTCCTAATCCTAGAGCTATTAGTTCTTGGCTGGGTTTTATTTTATATTCTCCTTGATGCATTACTTCTATAGATTTAGCTACAGATATGGATTCCATAAAGGCTATAAAAGCAAGTGTTAGTGCGGCAGGAAGTAATTTTTTTAAAATTTCGAAACTAAAACTAGGTACTTGAAAATGAGGTAATCCACTAGGGATTAGTCCGATGATTTGTACTGATTGTTTGTCTAGGCGTAAGAAATAGGTGATTAATATACCAAGGACAACAATAACTAAAGCACTAGGTATGCCTTTGTGTATCTTTTTTAATGTTTTGATAAGAATAACTCCCCCTAATCCTATCGCTAGGGCATATATGTTGATTTTCTCTATTTGATTAAATGATTGCTGAATGATACTAAAAACACTACTATTACGAAGAATGTCAATCCCTAGTAAATACTTGACTTGATTAAGTCCAATAATAATTGCTGCTGCAGAGGTAAAGCCACTGATAACAGGTTTGGATAAGAAATTAACCAAAAATCCCATCCGTACTAAGCCTAATATGAGTTGGATTACACCCATCATAAAAGCTAGTAATAATGACAAGGCAATATAATGTTCGCTTCCCGCTTCCGCTAAAGTTGAGACACTTACTGCTACTAGCAGAGAGTCCATCGCCACAGGGCCTACGGCAAGTTGCCGAGAAGTACCAAAAATCGCATAAACAAGCTGTGGCATTATAGCAGCATACAAGCCATAAACAGGAGGTAATCCTGCAATCATAGCATAAGCCATCCCTTGAGGGATTAGTATAATACCAACAGTGATACCAGCAAATAAATCACCTTTAAAGTACTCTATTTTGTATTTTGGTAACCAATCAAGTATAGGGATTTTCATCATAAACATAAAAATAATGATAAAAATTAGAATAACTAGTAACTTTTGTCACAGAGTTAGTTTCCTCTTAAAATAAAAAAAACCTAAAATTAATTTGAGTTTGCGTTAGAGATGGCAGCGGCATCCTTTTTTGTTTTTTTTGTGTCATATTGAGCTTGTCGAAATGTTAAACACAAAAAAAACAAAAAAGATATAGCGTACAGCTCGACCGCATGAGCCGTCCTTTTGGCGAATGAGGTAACGCCCCCCAAATTAAATTACTTATTTAAAAGGATTAAATCCACCACCATTATCACTGTCGTCAATCCCTGAGTTATTATCCTCGTTAGTTTTTTGATTAGATAAGTCTACATTGAAACGTTTTGCTACGCTTTCTTTCGAGTAAGATGCCATGTCCCATTCTTTCAAAATCTTACCGTTTTTCATTTCTAATATCCTAGGGAAAGATTTCCCACCCATCAAAATATCAAATTCCTGTTTACTATTTAGTAAAAGATGAGGTTGCTCACCGCCTGCTTGAGTGAAGAAATAAAACTTGTCAAACTCTTGACCATAGCAAAGTAGGTACATGTCTGGTAAGTCTTCTTTCATTGCGTACAGGTCCTTGTAAGATGCCTGACAATGACTACAAGTAAGGCTATATAAACAGATTAATTTATGTCCTCTGTTTAGGTTCACTCTCTTTTTCCCTTCAAATTTTGTGTACTGATCAAGTAAATCATACATCTTAGATTTCTTTTCGATCCGAGTTATTTTCTCTTGATTAAGTTTTACTTTGGATAAACTGTCTTGTGTGATTTTTCTTTTAGCTATTTCAATTGAGTCTATTGTAGTTTTTGGTTTAATTGAGCTGTCCTTTTGATTGATAACAACGTTAGAATCCTTTTTTATAATCAGTGATGTATCAACTATTGATGTTGTAGAATCAGTGTGATTAGGAATGGTAATAATAGGTGTTAATGGTGTTTCTATATTTCTTAATGATGAATATTGCTTGATGGGGGTAATCATTGTCACAAAAAGTGTAACAATCCCTAATAATATTGGTGCTAGCGAAGTGTTAAATTCTTCTAAATCAAAATGATTAAAATAGACATAAGCAACTAGCATCATTGCTATAATGTTTTTGATGATAGACTCTAAATTATTGAATGGAATTACATCACCAAAACAGCCACAGTTACTGCCTACAAACCCATGCTTGAACCCCATATAAAATAGGTGGGAAGTAAAGATGGTTAACATTAACATGATAGCTGGCAGCACTACTTTTTTTAACAAACGATTCTGCAAAATGGCAACGCCTAATATTAATTCTCCAGCAATTAAGACTCTAGAAAACACTTGTGAGAAAAACATTCCCGTTATGTGTTCGTAATAAACCTTTCCTAAAAAGAATTCTGATACCATTTGGTCAAAAAATGGTAAAGAAAGAAGTTTTGCCATTGCTGACAAAATAAACATACAAGCAATGAGTATACGTGCTATTTTAGTCATATTCTTTTGAATTGTTGGCTTATACCATATTGACTATAATCTACGTCAATTATCTTGTTTGTTTTTCACATTCTCTTTGTTAAAATAATCTACCGTAACTAGTTATGCTAAATTATTTTGCCTTAATAATGCAAAAAACAATTCAATCTAATCTAGACGCATATTACGATCAAAATGGTATTAATGAAAAGTTACTTTTTTTCGTATTCTACTTCTTCTACATTGTCACCAAAGGTTTTTTTAATGATTTCTGCTTCGTGTTCTTGCTTGATTTTATCGCTTCCTTCATCTTTTCCAGACCCATCATCTACTACTTTTATGTGACGTACATCCATTTCTTCTGCTATAACTCCTACTACTCTAAATTCTGTTCTTCTGTTCATTTGGTGTCCTAGTTCAAACAGAATGCTGTCAGTTTTTTCATAGGTATTAATTAGTATTTCTTTTAGTACTGTACCAGTTTTAAACATTGCTGTATCACGTTTAAGTGTACGAGGAACTCTTTCTCCATAACCTTTGGCAGCAATTCTTTTTGAACTCACTCCATGACTTATTATCCATTCAACTGCTGATTCTGCTCGTTTTTGAGATAAAATATCATTGTACTTTACAGAACCCCTAGCGTCAGTATGTGAGCCTAACTCTACCAAGATTGTAGGGTTGTCTTTCATTACTTTTACCATGGCGGTTAAAATTACTTCTGACTCAGGTAAAATATCCCATTTATTGTATTTGTATAGGATCGGATTAAATTCTATTTCTAATTGATTTAAAATCGGAGTGAGGGAAACTTGACAAGTTTCAGTAATAGGTATTGAGCAGTCTTCTACGTCATCTTCTGAAACTTTCGTTGGTGCTGTGCAATTTGTTTCATTGGCAAGATACCCTTTAGGTCGTACTTTAAAAGTATATTTAGTATCAGAATCAGTTGGAAAAATCACATAACCACTATCATTACTATTTGTTGTTAGTAATTTAGTGTTTCCTGAAAATACATCTACTTTAACACCTTTTAATGGGATTTTTTTACCTGTTGGGACATGGGTGATATGATCTAATTCATCTCCTAATACAAGTAATTGCATTTCATACCTGATTTTACAATCATAAAAGAAAGCATAAATATCATCATCTCCTTTACCACCTAATCGGTTAGAAGCAAAATAACCTTTTTTCCCATCTACAAAGCAAATGCTAATATCATCATGAGTGGAGTTGATTGGTCTCCCTAGGTTTTCTACTGTCTTTTTTCCTTTCAGTTTTTTTATTTTAAATAAATCCATCTCACCAAAACCAACGTGACCATCAGATGAGAAATAAAACTTCTCATCAGGGCTTATATAAGGGAACTGCTCATCACCTAAAGTATTGATTAAGCCCCCCATGTTTTCTGGCTCAGACCATTCTCCGTTAAATAATACACTGTACCAAATATCATCTCCACCTTCTCCACCCTCTCTATTGGATGCAAAGTATAAAGTATCTCCTTTAAGAAAAGGATTTGAATCCCAAGAGTATGATTCTGAAATGTCTAAACGTTCTGCTTTTGTCCATTCACCTTCTTCAAAATAAGAAATAAATAAATCTACTTCTTTTGTAATGTCATTTGATTTCCCATTTCCGCTACGAGAGAAAATCATTGTTCTACCATCTTTTGAGAAAGTTGTAGTAGCTTCATGTGTGGCTTCTTGGTTAATGATGTCATTGATTTTGTAAACCTGCCCGCTAAAGCGAGATCCACCATCAAATTTATATCGATAAATATCTGTAAACCTCGTCCCCTGACCACTAAAAGTAGGTCCTTCTCCTCTTGATGAAGTGAAATACAATTCTTCAAATAACATCATTGGAGAGTATTCTATTCCGTCTGTGTTAATTTCTTCAAGATTTTCAATTTTATATTTCCCTCTTTTCCTCCAGATTTTGCTTAAAGCCTTGATGTTTTTGATTTCTTGTTTGGCAAGCTCTATATATTCGTCATTATCTCCCGATTTTACATATTTTTGAAACTGTATAGCAGCACTTTTATATTTCCCATTTGCTTTCATTGCATAAGCATAATAAAAATCTATATGCTCGTCTTGGTATTCCTCTTCCTTGGCTATTCGATAATATTTTTCAGCCTCGTATATTCTATTAGATTGGCGATAAGATTCAGCAATATAAAATGCTGACTCTCCTTTATTTGCCTGTCCATCACTGGTAGACTGCTTGAGGTGTTCGATGGCATCATTATATTCTCCATGTTCAAATTCTGCCTTACCTTGTATGAAGTGCTTGGTGGTACTGTTCATACATGAAGACAAGAAGTAAGTACTCACTAGTATTAATAATAACTTTAATTTCATAGGATGTTTTTTTATAGCCGAAAGGTAGTTTTTTTATGTCTAATAGCCAAAAAAATAAAGTTTAAACTCGATAAATAATCTTGAAAGAAGGTAAGGTGTTAAGTTTGAGCGTGTTTTTCTTAAGGTTAAGCTGTCATGTTGTGAGAATTTACTTTATATTGTAGACGTTTTACGTGGTCTAAAATGTAACGATTATGAAAAAATGTAACGATTATGAAAAAAATATTTTTATTTACGGTAGTATTGCATTTATTATGAATAAATGCAAGTTTTGGTTTTATACAAAAAGTTGAACCTCAAAGACAGTTAGACAGTGTTACTATTGGTGATGTTACGGCTGTTTTTCATTACCATTCTACGGGGTTACACACAAAAGAAGTACGATATGATAGGTTTCATAACGCTTTTTATAAAAGACTTTTTAATTATGACTCGCTAGGAGTGTTGGTAGAACAACTAAGTTATGCTTGGGATGATAGTACTGCACAGTGGGTGAATGCTTTTAAGAAAGATTATACCGATACAATTAATTGTCCAGGAGTCTTTTGTGAAGAAGGTCCTGATGCCGTGTTCTATACGTGGAATAAGGATCGCTCTTCATGGGTTCTTTTTCCTGCTCTATGTCCTGACAGTTTAAGACCATTGAGACCAAGTAATCGAGATGAAGTTTTGAGCGCAAGAACTCCTTGTGATCGTTATGGCGTAGGTACTGTGGGATATGATGATTTTTTGATGACGACTGCAGAACATATAAGGATGAGTGGATTTATGACTCATTACACACAAACACAGACATAGTGTATCCACACACTTATATTATGTACGGCTCTTGTTGCTCATTACCAGTCATTCAATCCGTTACGGTTGTGTGTAATGTACTTGTAGACTGGAGTGCGGTAGTGCCTCCCATGTACACAAGGTTTTATTACTCTTCCCGTGTTTAGCTTTAGAAAAGAATGTCTCGGGTTTAAATGTTTCGATATACCCGAACCCTAGTAGGGGTGAGGTTAATATAGATTTGAGTAAATTAAATAATGTTTCTATAAAAGTTTTTAACGTGACGGGAAAGTTGCTTCTTTCTGAAAGTGGGATTAATGTTGATGTTTATCAACTTAATATTGGGAGTGAATTAACAGGTGTTTACTTTGTGGAGATAAGTACAGTTGATCGTTCGCAACGATATAAAATCCTAAAAGAATAAATGTAAGTTTTATACCAAGCTTATTTATTCATTATGTCCTCAATTTCTTCCACTTCTACAGGGATGTGGTTCGTTAAATCTTTTTGTCCTGATTTAGTAATCAAAATATTGTTTTCTATTCTGATACCGATACCTTCTTCTGGTATATATATCCCTGGTTCGCAGGTGAAAACCATTCCCTCTGCAAAAGGAATTGATCGGTCATCTACATCATGCACATCTAAGCCCAAAGAATGAGAATTTCCGTGCATAAAATATTTTCTGTAAGCAGGTTTTTCATCAATTTGGTCTTTGATTTCTTGAGTACTTATTAAATTTAAGTCTACCAATTCTTTAGTCATTAGTTCACCTACAGCCTTGTTGTAATCGGGAAAGGTGTTGCCTACGCTAAGTAATTGTATAGAAGCCTTCATTACCCTAAGTACAGCATTGTAAACGTCTTTTTGTCGCTTGGTATAACATCCGTTTACAGGAATAGTTCTAGTTAAATCGGCATTATAATTACCATACTCAGCACCAAAATCCATCAAAACTAAATCGCCATTTTTTAGTTTTTGGTCATTATCGATATAGTGTAAAATACAAGCGTTTTTTCCACCAGCTATAATAGGAGAATAGGCATGGTCACGAGAGCCATTTTTAATGAATGTGTGGATGATTTCCGCCTCTATTTCATACTCCCAAATATCGGGTTTTATTGTTGTGAGCACTTTGTCAAAAGCTGTTTTTGTAATGTCTATTGCTGTTTGGATTTGATGGATCTCTTCGGTCTCCTTTTTGTAGCGTAATTGATGCATGATGAGAGCAGATTTCTCTATTTTTTGCCAAGGGTGTTTTTGTATGAAATCTAATAAAAAACGATCATCTCTTGTTTGCACTTCTGTAGCGTTACGAGCATGTTCATTAGAATTAATAAAAACTGTTTTAGTGTTTTTCGTAAGTTCGCTTATGAATGCAGAAAAATCGCCTAACCACCGTACTTCCGTGATGCCAGAGAGGTCTTTAGCTTCTTGTTGTGTGAGTTTTTCCCCTTCCCATATCTTAATGAGGTCACTTGTTTCTTTTATAAAGAGGTATGAATTACTGTGATTTTTGACACCTTTACATAAGATTAAAATAGATTCTTCTTGGTCTATTCCTGATAGATAAAACAAATCATTATTTTGCTTAAAGCCCATTATACCATCAGCATTAGTAGGCATAAGGTCGTTAGAGTTAAATATTGCAATAGAATTATTACTAATTTTGTTTAAAAAATTCATTCTATTTTTTTGATAAAATTGCTTTGATAATGATTTATACCTCATTTTTGTTATTTTTTTTCATAACTTCGACCCCTATGAAAAAAGCATTGTACATACTTCTCTTTTTTGTGAGCTCAATAAGCATGGCTCAACAAAAATTTTGGGTAGAATTTAACACTACTAATTTGACTGCTTGTAAAGATAGTCTTTCTACCCTTCCTATAAAAATTCATAATACTTCAAATTGGCTTTCGGCGATTTCTGTCACAGCCTCTAATGAAGTTCTTGAAATAATAAAGTCAAAAAGTTTTGTGAAGGATGTCTTTAAGGTACGTAGTTTTAAAACAGCTTCGTATTTGTCAGCTAGTGATAATATAGATTCTTACTGGGATTATATCGCACCGATGAAACCTGAGATATTTGATTCTTTAGGATTAGATGGAAAAGGTGTAATTGTAGGAATTATAGATGCAGGGTTTACAAACGCCAATCATAAAGATAACTTAAGACATATCTTTAAGGATGATAGATTGTTGGCTTATAAAGACTTTATAGACAAAGAAAGAATGGAACTTTATAAAGAGGAAACTAGCGGAGATTTCCACGGAGAAAAAGTATTTGAGTTTTTGGCAGGTTATGACCCAAATAAAAATCAACGCATAGGAATGGCTAGTGGAGCTTCTTTTTATCTTGCTCGTACAGAAAATGGTGACCTAGAGCACCTTGTAGAAGAAGATGATTGGGTAAAAGCAATAGAGTGGATGTATTTGAATGATGTTAAACTAGTCAATACGTCCTTGGGCTACTCAGAGTTTGATGATGAAAAGGAAAACCACGAGTGGAGTGATATGAATGGTCGCACAACGATGATTACTAGAGCGGCACAAAAAGCAGTAAGCGAGTATGGGATGTTTATTACCGTTTCGGCGGGAAATAGCGGAAACAGCAAATGGAGATACATCACAGCACCATCAGATGCTAGGGGAGTATTAACAGTTGGTGCTACAAGAAAAGATGCTATTTCTAGAATTGGGTACAGTAGTATTGGTTTTGAGTTTGTGAATTATACCAAGCCAGATGTCTGTACGTATTCGGATAGAGGAACGAGTTATTCCTCACCTGCGGTATGCGGGTTTGTAGCTTGTCTTATACAACGAGATCCTACACTCAAACCAGAAGAGCTAACTGAAATCATCAAAAAATCATCTACTTTATACCCTTATTGTAATAATTTTGTGGGTTGCGGTGTGCCTCAAGCAGATATTGCCATCTCACTAATTGACGGTAAAGCAGATACATTGTCTTACGCTGTGCGTCCAACGTTAAACGCAGAAGGAAAAAAAATAACCTTCAAAATACAAAAAGCATTATCGCCAAATGACCCAATTGTATTGTTTCATAAGCGAAATGAACGTATCGTAAACGAACAACAGTTAGTAGTCAAATACAATAAAAAAATAAAAAACTCAAGACCTAATAAATTTTCTAAACGTAAGAAAAATATCAAAATTAAAGTTAAAAAAGGTGTGACAACAATTAGACTTAAAAGAAGAAGTTTCTTGGATGCATATACTACTTTTCAGGCAGGAAACCATGTATACGAAATTAAATGGTAATTGGCTACGATGCTAAACGAGCATTTAATAATACCGCTGGATTGGGTAATTACAGCCGATATATTATTGATTCCGTAGCCAAAATAAACCCTGAGATTAAACAAGTTTTATTTACGCCAAAAATTTCAAAACAATATCAAGCTTATGCCAAAGGGAAGGTCTTAGTAAAGCCGACAGGCTTTGATAAAATAATCCCGTCTTTGTGGAGAAGTAAAACTTGTGTGAAAGACTTATTGAAAAATAAAATAAGCCTCTATCATGGCCTAAGTAATGAGCTTCCTTATGGGATTGAGCAATCGGGAATTAAGACTGTTGTTACGGTTCACGACCTTATTTTTAAGCGATTCCCAGAATTTTATAAAAACCCGTTGGATATAAAAACTTACGATAAAAAGTTTGAACATGCTTGTAGAATAGCCGATAAAATTATTGCTATAAGTGAGCAAACTAAAGTAGATATTGTTGAGTTTTATCAGGTTAATCCAAGTAAAATAAGTGTTATCTATCAAGACTGTGACGCTAGTTTCCATCAAAAAGTATCAGATGAAAAAAAATGGAAAATTAAGGTTAAGTATCATTTGCCCAATCGCTTTGTGTTATCCGTTGGGACGATAGAAAAAAGAAAAAATCAAGTGAATACTGTTGAAGCATTTGCCAAGATAAAAGAAGCCGATTTACACCTCGTATTGATAGGGAAACCGACAGAATACCAAGAAGAAGTCATCAAAACAGCAGAAAAATTACATATTAGACAGCGAGTTCATATCATTAATTGTGCTGATTTTTTAGATTTCCCTGCTATTTATCAGCAAGCTCAAGCGATGGTCTATATTTCTCATTTTGAAGGCTTCGGTATTCCTATATTAGAGGCCCTAAACTCAAGATTACCCATTGTTACTTCTACTGGGAGTTGTTTTAGAGAAGTAGGAGAAGACGCAACTTTGTACGCCGATCCTAATAATGTTGAGGTAATTGCCCAGCAATTACAAAAAGCATTATTTGATACTGAAACAAGGAAATTCCTTATTGAAAAGACTATAAGCCAAGCCAAAAAATTTAGGTATGACCAAACGATTCCAAAACTGATTGATGTGTACAAGGAGGTAGCTGTACACTTATTCTAACTGACGGATAAATTACGATAGGGTTTTATATTAATGATACTAGGGGCTTCCCTTAGGTTATTATTCCGCTACGCTACATCCCAACCTAAGGTCGGGCTTTACGTTCCCAATCTTTTTTAGGATTTAACACTTTTTGTATTTCGACAGGCTCAATATGACAAAAGCGTAATACCATTTTGATCGTAATATGCGTCTAGATTAGATTGAATTGTTTTTAGCATTATTAAGGCAAAATAATTTAGCATAACTAGTTACGGTAAATTATTTTAACGAAGAGAGTGTAAAAACAAACAGGATAAATGACTTGTCTTATAGTTAAAATGGTATAAAATCCTAAAAAAGGATTTCCACTGTAATCCCTAAGCCACAAGCTTCGCTTGTTTTGTATAGTAAAATAAGACCGTTGCAAGGTGAGTAGTTTATTTTTCCAAAATTTTGTATTTTTATGCTATGCAAAAGACAAGTCACCAAAGCTTTGCAGATAGTATCTGCAACCC